>CAYFZT010000100.1:0-867 GCA_964347555.1 uncultured Candidatus Bathyarchaeia archaeon
TCAAGCATTATGGTACAACGCACTGAGAAATATGGAACTTCTTGCAACTCATTTTGGGCATGATGATCTGGCTGAAAAATATCGAAACATGGCGAAAACTGCTAAAGAACGTTTTTTGGAAAAATTCTGGAACCCCCAGAGCAACTATCTTTTCGACGTCATCCACGGTGAAGTTAAGGATGCTTCACTAAGACCAAATCAAATATTCTCTGTTTCTCTTGACTTTTCAATGCTTGACAGAGTAAAACAAGCTGCGATAGTCTTTGTTATTCATAAGAACCTTTGGGCGAACTTGGGAATTAGAACTTTGTCGGCAGATGACGTGAAATATCGTGGAAGATATATTGGGAGCTGGGCTGAACGTAACTGTGCTTACCACAACGGCACTGCATGGCCTTGGCTAATTGGTCCTTTTGTCACAGCGTTCCTAAGAACCAAAAATTTTGATGATAAGTGGAGAAAATTCGCCTTCGAAAATTTCCTTCAATCTCTCTTTAAAGAACAAGTATTTCATGCTGGACTTGGAACGTTAAGTGAAATTTTTGACGGAGACTCACCCCATTTGCCTGGAGGCTGCATTTCTCAAGCGTGGAGTTTGGCTGAGCCATTGAGGGCTTATGTTGAGGATGTGCTGCTTAAGCGACCGAACTTCGAGAGAAATGTTCTAGAATATTGTTCTAGAGGGAAACTAAATAAACGGAGAGATAGTACTCTGAAACAATCAAATCCAGCACGGTCGGAGCAACAATGACTGACATCTGTCTCATGTTCGAGGTTCATCAACCACTTCGAATAAACCGAAATTTCCACTCAGACTTACTGACGCGCCCCCCTGCATCGAAGAAAGATCTCTTTGAACTCTACTTT
>CAYFZT010000100.1:883-2932 GCA_964347555.1 uncultured Candidatus Bathyarchaeia archaeon
GGCTAGAAAATGCTATTTCCCTGCAAATAACATAATTCTCAACGAAATTGAGAGATTTAAGCAGGAAAGGAAGCAGTTTAAGGTTTCTTATGGAATTTCAGGGGTTTTGGTTGAGCAGTGTGAACGGTGGAACCCAAACCTGCTTGAATCATTTAGACAGTTAGCGCAGACTGGCTGTGTAGAGTTTCTAGACGAAACATACCATCATTCTCTTGCCAGCCTCTTCGGTGTCGACACTTCAGAATTTGTTGAACAAATAAAAATGCATCGACGACTGATGAAAGACTTGTTTGACTATGAGCCGAAGGTTTTTGAGAATACAGAATGCCTCTACAACAATGCAATAGCCAAAACTGTGGCAGACCTCGGTTACAAAGCTATTATAACCGAAGGTGTCGAGCGAGTTCTAGACTGGCGAAGCCCAAACTGCTTGTATAAAGCAAAGGGTTCCGCCATTCCTGTTTTGCTTCGAAACTATCGTTTGTCAGATGACATTGGTTTTCGTTTCTCTTCAAGATGGTGGAACGAGTGGCCTCTGACAGCTCAGAAATATGCAAGCTGGCTGGCAGCTGTACAAGGGCAGACGGTTGTTCTTTTCATCGATTATGAGACTTTCGGAGAGCACCATTGGCCAGAAAGTGGAATGCATGATTTTCTGAAATGGCTACCAAGTGAAGTGCTTAAGTGGGAGCATTTGTACTGGCGAACCCCCTCTGAAGTTGTACGTCTTCATCAGCCAGTTGGGGAAATTGACGTTCACGAGTTTAACACTATTTCGTGGGCTGACCTTGAACGTGACACAAGCGCTTGGATCAGCAATCCTATGCAGAAAGTCTCTTACGAGTTTTTGAAAGGTTTAGAACCTTTTGTAAAAGGTTTGGGAGACAATTTTTGGCTGACGCTTTGGCGATATTTTCAGATGAGCGACCACTTGTATTACATGAGTATGAAGGGTGGTGGACCGGGTGACGTACATTGCTACTTTAATCCTTCTGGAAACCCCATCGACGCTTTCGTTTCCTTTTCTAACGTGATTTCCGATTTTGAAGCTAGAATTTTACAGGAGCTTCAGAAACCTGAACTCAAAGCCAAATGGATTCTGCGACGACTGCCTGATGATAAAGGTTTTACTTTCTTTTACGAGTTTGCACGACCAACTAATATAATGGCACATGATTTGTTCGAATTTGCCAATGCCCTTAAAAATGTCTCCGTCCAGTCGCTTCTACATCATGTGGAGAGAGGCGACTTTGAGAGGTGGTTGCATCAAGTTCTGGGCGACAAAAAGCTTGCAGAGAAAATAGCGACCATAAATGAACAGAAATTGGTTGGCGAAACACTTCGCAAAAAGCTCGTAGCAATAATTGAATCTAGAGTGAAACAACTTGAAGCATTAGCCGCGCAAAGTGTAGTTTATGAAGATCTGTTTGCTGTCTTGGGAGTTTCCACCTAGAATCGTTGGGGGAATTGCTCGTCACGTTTCTGGATTAGCCAAAGCGTTGGCAAAGAATGGACATGACGTTGCAGTCGTTACTTTGGATTTTCCCGGAGCGCCAGATTATGAAGAAGTAGAAGGCTTCAAGGTTTATCGCTCCAAAACCGAAGTGGGACATCCAAACTTTCTCACATGGGCTTTCTTGTTCAACCATTTTCTAGAGAAACGGCTTGCAACTGCAAATGAAGACTTGGATTTCGATCTAATACACGTCCATGATTGGCTTGTTGCACCTTGTGGCATTAACTCTAAACATCTTCTAAACAAGCCTTTGGTCTGTACAATACATAGCACTGAACATGGAAGATCAGGTTTGCACGGTCCTGATTCATATATGATTGATGGAATGGAGTGGTGGGCATGTTACGAAGCCACCCGAATAATCGCGACGAGCAATTCTATGAAAGGCGAGATTTGCGGCCATTTCCACATACCTTGGGAGAAAGTAGATGTAATTCCCAACGCGATTGAAGTTGAAAAGTACGAGGTTGATGTTGATCGTTGGGCTGTTAGGAGACGTTTTGGAGTTGGAGACCATGAAAAAATGGTGCTTT
>CAYFZT010000100.1:2943-3794 GCA_964347555.1 uncultured Candidatus Bathyarchaeia archaeon
CATGCCGCGGATGAGTTGGCGTTTTCCTGAGGCAAAGTTTGTTGTTGTTGGTGAAGGGTGGATGCGAGGGCATCTAGAATGGTTAGCCGACCAGACTGGACAACGTTGGCGAACAAACTTTACAGGTTTCATTTCTGACAACGATTTGGTAGCGTTGACAAAAAGCGCAGATGTGATGGTTGTTCCCTCAGTTTATGAGCCCTTTGGCATCGTTGCATTAGAAGGCATGGTTGCGAAGGTGCCTGTAGTGGTTAGTCAGGTTGGCGGCTTAGCAGAAGTTGTCGAACACGACAAAACGGGCGTCTACGTGTATCCTCGAAGCCCTGATTCAATTGCTTGGGGGGTTGAGCGTGTTTTATCTGATCCCGGATATAGAGACTGGTTGGTTAAAAACGCATATGACGCTGTCAAAAATAGATTCAGTTGGGAAGCCGTGGCTAAGCAGACTGTTGAAGTTTATAAGAGAGTTCTAGGAGAAAAATAGGCTATGAGTGGGTATCCTCCTGTTTCACCTCGTCCAGAGCTGCCTGAAGAGTTTCGATTTCTATGCATGCTGCACAATGTGGGCGCTACTAGTGCTGAAAGGTCGCTTACAGTAGAGGAGATAGAGAAGTGGACAAGTAAGGAGCATTCTATTATCAAGGAACATTTGAAGAAGCTTAAGGAGCTTGGGTATGTGCAGTCTGTTAAGAGGGATGGAGCGGATAAGTATCATGTTTCTGTGATAGGCATACGAAAAGTATTGACTCTGTATAGCTGATTGGTCCTTTTACATGTCTGCAATAGTGATCGCTGGAGGAGTTTCGAAGCGTTTTGGAGAAGACAAAGGTCTGGTTAGACTAGCTGAGAAA
>CAYFZT010000100.1:3804-6025 GCA_964347555.1 uncultured Candidatus Bathyarchaeia archaeon
ATGATGTCTCCAAGAAAGCTGTTGAAGAGGTTGTTGTTGTCGTGAACTCAGAGACACAGAAAAGAAGATTTTTGGGGGTAATTGGACAACGAGCCCGCGTTTTAATAGACAAAAGGAACATTCAAACGCCTTTGGTTGGCGCTTTAGCTGGTTTTGAGGCGGTACGAAGCGAATATGCGTTGTTACTGGGATGTGACACCCCTTTTTTATCCCCAAAAGTACTCAGCTTTCTTCTGGATGTATGCATGAATAAAACTGCAACAATCCCACGATGGTCAAATGGCACCATCGAACCTCTACATGCAGCCTATCGGGTCAAAATGGCTGCAAATGCCGCAGAAACCGCCTTGGATAATGGAAAATTAGATATGCGTTCTATGATAGAAAACATGCAAAACATCCGTTATATCTCTACCACAGTTCTTCAACAGCTCGACACAAAACTTACCACTTTCTTTAACATCAACAGTCCCAAGGATTTGAAAAAATCAGAAGATATGATAAAACGCCATACTTATTAGTTCATAGTGCAAAAAGCACTCTCTTATGAACATCATTCAGGTAATTCCTGTCACAGGACTACCAGTAGTCAAAGAAGGCGACAAAATATCTGAACTTGTCTGCGAGGCTGCAGAAAAACAGAAAACATCAATTCAGAATGGCGACATCATTGTAATCACCCATGTGATAGTGTCTCGCGCAGAAGGCAACACAGTTAATCTAGACACCATAAAACCTTCTCCATTCGCAGAAACTATTGCCAAAAAAAGCGACAAAGACCCAGCACTCGTAGAAGTAGTCTTGGGAGAAGCCGAAAGCATCATCCGCATGCGCAATGGCAACCTCATAACATTAACCAAACACGGGTTCATATGCGCCAACTCCGGAGTCGACAAAAGCAACGTACCCGGCGAAAAGATCGTGGCTTTATTGCCTAAAAATCCAGATCAATCAGCTAGACGAATCAGAAGAGAAATAAAGGAACAAACTGGAAAAACTGTTGCAGTAATTGTTTCAGATACTCATGGCAGACCCCTACGAGATGGAGAAATCAACGTTGCCATCGGTGTTGCTGGTTTCATTCCAATACGGGACAGAAGAGGTGAAAAGGACCTTTTTGGCTACGTTTTGAAAATAAAACGTACTGCCATTGCAGATGAATTGGCTTCTGCTGCAGAGTTGGTGATCGGCCAAGCAAGCGAAGCTGTCCCTGCGGCCATAATTAGAGGCTACCGCTTCCAGACATCCGAAGAAGCAACAACAAAAGACATGCTTAGACCTCTCGAAAAGGAGTTCTTTCTTTAACTGCCGCCACATTTTTTACATATCTCTCAGTTTCTTCAAGAAGCTTCTCCAAATCTTCTTTGGAATGGGCATTGCTTATGGCACCAGTTTTACCGGGTAGGAAGAAAACACCGTTGTTGATTAAGGTTAGATGATATTCCGTAAGCTTTTTTCTATCGGCGTTGAAGGCGACGTTTGCGTTCTTCACCTCTTCCTTCGTAAAATGTACATGAAACAGTGAGCCTGCGCGATTAACTTTAGCATCAATTTTGCCATTCTCGAAAATATCTATCAGCCTTTTTTGAACTTCTTCTCCCTCGTTATTGAGTCGATTTATTATTTTCCCATCTTCCAAGAATTTAAGCATCTCCAACCCTGCGACCAAAGTTGCCGGGTTTGCAGTGAAGGTCCCCCCATGAAAGGCAAAGTGGGGTCTTTCAAAGAGCAATGGATTTATTCTTTCCATAATGTCTCTTCCGCCAGCTATCGCCCCAATTGGAAAACCTCCTCCTAAAATCTTGCCCAATATCGTAATATCAGGGATGACGCCGTAATGCTGTTGCCCACCTCCAGGCGCAAGCCTAAAACCCGTAATAATTTCATCAAAAATCAGCAAGGCATCCTTTTGGTTGCAAAGCTCTCTTAAACCTTTTAAGAATTCTTTTTCGGCGGGTATGCAGCCTCCTGCGCCCTGAACGGGTTCGACAATTACTGCGGCAAGTTTTGACCCTTTGATTTTTTGTTGTGTTTTTTCTAAATCGTTGAAAGGCGCTATTATAGTGTTTTTTGATGCGCCTTCTGAAATTCCATTAGACTCGGGCATATCAAATGGTGGTTTTACAGCTAAGTGTAATGCGTCGTATCCGCCATGCCAGCCGCCTTCAAACTTCACAATCTTGCTCGTCCCAGTGTAAGTGCGTCCGAGTCTGATGGCGTA
>CAYFZT010000101.1:0-6024 GCA_964347555.1 uncultured Candidatus Bathyarchaeia archaeon
TTCAAAGTCAGCTGCTCTACCAAACTGAGCTACGGCGGCTCCGTTTAAAGCAAACTCCTTTTTTGGTGCAATAAAACTTGAAAACTTTGAGCAGTATTTAAGTTTATTCGGTGCATCAGCGTTTCATGTATAATCTTATATTTCTCTGAACAATTGTTAAAGAACACTTCGCAGAGGGAAAACGAGATGAAAGGCTGGACTGGGAAAATCTTTGAAATCAATCTCAAGACAAGAACAACTAAGATCGAGAATACAAAGAATCGCGTGTTAGAAGATTACATAGGTGGAAAAGGACTTGGGGCATACCTTCTATACAGAAGGCTTCCTCCAAAGATAGATCCCTTATCGCCGGAAAACTTCCTCATCTTCTCCGCTGGTCCCTTAAGTGGATTGGTTCCAACAGCAGGCAGATTCGCTACTATCACGAAATCACCCCTAACTGGTCTGTTTTTAGACAGCTATTGTGGAGGTTTTTGTGCAGCTCAAATGAAGAGAGCGGGATTTGATGCCATACTGGTCAAGGGAAGAAGTGAAAAACCGCTTTACCTCTGGGTGACCGATCAAGCCGTGGAGTTTAAGGATGCTGAAGACCTTTGGGGTCTAGACACCTATAGAACGATGGATGAGGTTCAAAAAGGAACAGACAAGCGAGCCTCTGTTATAGCAATAGGACCTGCTGGGGAAAATCTTGTTCACTTTGCTTGTGTAACAAGCGAAAAACGCGACTATTCTGGTAGGGGTGGGTCAGGAGCAGTCATGGGTAGCAAAAATCTGAAAGCGATAGCAGTTTTCGGAAGCAATCAAATCGATGTCTTCAATCCTAAGGAACTGCGAGAACTCTCCACTCAACTCAGCAAAAAGGCACTGAAGAAAACTGAACGCTTTAGGAAATACGGAACAACGACGTCTATCGTTTATTCAAGCGAGATTGGCATGCTTCCTACGAGAAACTTTCAAACTACCAGCTTTGAAGGAGCCGACGACTTAAGCGGAGAGAAGATGAAGAAATATAGAGAAAAAGATGAAGCGTGTTTCGGATGCCCCATAAGATGCATCAAAATAAACAGAGTAACGTCGAACAGACGCGGAGAGGAACTGGCAAGCATCCAGTATGAAGGTATGGCTATGCTTGGAGCAAACTGTGGTATCGCAGACTTGGAAGACATGATGAAAGCCTACTTGTTAGCCAACAAGCTTGGCCTAGACGTGATAAGCGCAGGCGATACCGTTGCGTTCGCCATGGAATGCTTCGAGAGGAAAATCCTAAAAGAGAAAGCCTTAGGTTACAGCCTGAGCTTTGGCGATGGAGAGGCGCAGAGACGACTACTCGACGATATCGCGTACAGAAGAGGGGTGGGCAATCTCCTCGCCCAAGGCGTCAAGCACGCTTCCGAAAAACTGGGAGCTCAAGACTTTGCAGTACACGTAAAAGGAATGGATTTGCCAGCTTGGGAACCCAGAGGGCGACTTGGTTTAGGTTTAAGCTACGCCACTGCTGAGATAGGGGCTTCGCATCTCAGAGGCTGGCCTGATACTAGAGAGATGCCTGCCAGTAGCGCCTTAGACACCGTAGAGACCATGATAAAGAGCCGAGACAAAAAGATAATAGAAGACTCCGCCGTGGTCTGCACTTTCTTCCCGTTTCCACTAGCCAGTCTATCCCATCTTATCACCTTTGCTACTGGAAAGAAAATCACCGAGTATCAACTGAAGAAGACCGCATGGCGAATAGACACAACAACGCGACTGTTTAACATAAGAGAGGGAGCAACAAGGAAAGACGATGTTCTTCCATCCAGATTGATGAATGAACCAGTCCCTTCTGGTCCAGCTAAAGACCACAAAGCCTTCATAAACAGAAGAGATTTTGAACAATGCTTAGACCGTTATTATGAGCTCCGTGGATGGGACAAGAATGGTGAACCTACTTCTGAAACCATGAAAAGACTGGGAATAGGAGCAGAAAAATCTGACGAATATATTATGAAAGATGTTCCTTAACCGACATGTTGCTTTTTCGTACAAATGTTTATTCGGAACCCTCAGTTTTTTAAATACGCCGCGTGACGTATTTAATAGGCTGTGAAAGAATGGGTTATGAAGAAGTTTATAAAACGCTTAACGACATGATCATGGAGTTTCGAAAGAAAGGTGAAACAATGCCCCCTGAAGTAATCGAAGATTTGCGGACTGCCAAAACCATGATGCATGTTCTTAAGGCTGGCTCAACTAAAATCGAGAATGTTCCTACAATTGAGATGTATCTCAGCAATGTTGAGTCGCGCCTCATTTTTTTGGCTCAAAAGAAGTTTGGCTCAAAGTCCGCGAATTATTGGATGAAGAAATTGAGGGAGGCTAGGGAAAAACCAGAAGGAAAAGTGTCAGCTGAACTTGCTTCAAAATTCGTTCCAGGTCTTCCTAGAAGTCAACGATGGGTACGAGTTCAGGTTTCTAAGGAAACTCCAAAAGAAGAGATCGAAGATTTGGCTAAGAACTGCGGATTGGCATTTAGACTGCAAGATGACGGCTACATGCTTGTTTACGGTGAAGGAGAAAAACTGAAAGATTTCATCAAAAGAACCGCAGCCAAACTTCACCTTTCAAAAGAGCAACAGGGCTAGAAGAAAGTTTCTGGTGCACAACAGTTAAAACGTGCCAACCATATCTTTTATTTTTATAGAACAATGTTATAGAAAAACTGTAATGTGAGCAGTGACTATAAACAGTCAAAAGATGGAGGAAGGCTTCAGAAAAATGCCTTACGTTAAGAAGATTGAGTTGAAAGGTTTCAAAACCTTTGGAAAGTCCACCTCTATCTTTCTAGACAAGAACCTCACAGTTATAACTGGACCAAACGGAAGCGGCAAGACCAACATCATGGACGCCATTCTTTTTGGGCTAGGCGAGTTGAGTGCTAGGCGCCTTCGAGCTGAAAATTTTTCGAAGCTAATATTCCATGGTGTTCCAGAAGCTAACATAGAGAAAGCAAAGAAAGCCAAAGTGATTATTCAATTTGACAACTCGGATCATCGTATACCAGTTGACACCAACACAGTAACGGTTTCCCGTGAAGTTTACAGAAATGGTCAAAGCGTCTATCGGTTAAATGGAAGAAGAATCTCAAGAACCAACCTACTGGATACTTTGTCTATGGCTGGAATCAGCAGCACTGGGCAGAACATCGTTTTGCAGGGAACAATCACCCGTATGGCTGAGATTTCACCCGTTGAACGTCGGAAGATTTTGGACGACATGGTTGGCATCGCGCAGTACGATGCAGAAAAGGCTGAGGCTGAAGAAAAGCTTCGAGTTGCAGAAATTTCTATTCGCACCGCCATGGGCAGAGTAGATGAAGTGCAAAGAAGAGTCGATGACCTCGAAAGAGAACGCAACCAGCTGCTTCGCCACAATTTTATCCAGAGCGAGATTAGAAGACTTGAAGCCATTAAGATCTCTTATGAGATTGGAGAAATCGAAAACAAAATCGATGATTTTAAATCAAAAATTGGAGAAGCTGAGGAAAAGGTTGAAAAGTCAAGGCAGATCCGAGAAGAGATGCGTTCTCAACGGCATACTGTTGAAAGAGAATGGAGAAAAGTAAGCTCTGAAATGGTTGAAGAAGGCAGCACACGAGTTCTCGAAGTTCAAATCAAGATAGGTGAAATCAAATCAAGACTAACGGAGCTCAACACTAAAATCGGAGCCTCCACAGCCAGCATTGAAGGACTTAGAAAAGTGAGAGAGAACCACCTTCAACAACTTGAACTCATAAAAAAAGAGATGGCTGAAATCCGCCGTGTCGCCAAGCAATTGGAGCGGGAACGTAAAAGCCTACTCAAAGAGGTCAATGCCAAACAAGAAGAGCATGATTCTCTAGCTGAGGAAACAACTCAGTTATGGACTAACCTTGGCGAAAACAGCAAAAGAATGCGCAAAGTCGAGCAGCGATTAGACAAAGTCTATCGAGACTTAGTTGCTCTCAGGAGCAATTACGCTAAAAGCAATGCAACTGTAAAGGCTTTATCAAACAGGCTTGACGACTTAAACACTCGAAAACAACGGTTCACTTCAACTTTGGAAGAGATCAAGAAATCCTTAAGTGACCTTTCAGAGGTTCAAAACGAACAAAAAACTAGGCTCAAGAGTCTCCAACAGACTTTGGATAAAAGAATGGCGCAAAAAGAAGCTGTTACACAGGAGATGGCTGAAGCAGGAAAGATTGCTGACTCTGCACGAGAGGCAGTAGTGGAATTTGAGACCCAAAGGAAACTAGCAGAAGCGGTTGCTGGAGAAGAAGCTGCGTTAAGAAGTATCGAGGAGATGGGCGAGCTTGGTGTCATTCCAGGCATAATCGGCAGACTTAGAGACCTAATTAAAGTAGAGAGAGGATACAGACAAACTGTTGAAGTAGCAGCTGCAGGCTGGCTTGATGCTCTAGTTGTGCGCGACGTCGAAGTAGCCTTCACATGCACAGAAACCTTGAAACGACTAAAACTGGGGAGAATCAAGCTGATTCCTCTACACGAATTATTATCTGCTAAATCTCTGCGTTCCCCACGGATTGAAGGAATCGGCGGGACAGCTTCAAAGTTTGTCAAATGCCAGAAAAGTTATGAACCCGCCGTAGCTTTTATTTTCGGCGACACCCTTGTAGCCGAGAATGATAAAGCAGCCTTGTCAGCTTCTCGTCAAGGCTTCCGTGTAGTTACAGTTAATGGAGACCTCTACGAGGCTGGAGGTGCTCTGGAAAGCGGTTTTTATCGGGCTCCCGTCGACTTCGCCTCGCTTGTACCAAGCGAATCAGCTCTTAAAAGCCTAGACGACGCCGTGAGAACTCTTCGAGAACATCTAACCCGAAGAGGAAGCGACATATCAACCTTCGAGGAAGAAATAGACAAGACAAGAATGGAAATTGCCCGGTTAACTGAAACTATAAACACATTGGAAAACGAAACCGCCCGACTGCGAAGAAGCATCAAGCTGACAAGACGAAACATTGGACGTATCGAACGGTATGTTAAGAAAACTTCAGTTCAACTTGAGAAAGAAAAAACCCAGATAGGAATTCAAAAGGCTCAGCGCAACGCCCTAACTAAAGAAACACAAAAGCTTAGAAGTGAACTAGCCGAGCTGAGACGAAAGATAGACCCGACACATATTCAAGAAATGGAGATTCAAAGAGCAAAACTTGGAGAAGAACTTGTAGAGTTAAGACAGAAACTTGGCGGCATAGAAACAGAGCTTTCCACCCACAAGTCAAAGCTGAGAGATGTGCTCAAAATAAACTATGGAAACGTGAAAATTCAACTTGTGAAGGTTAAGCGGCAACTTGCTAAGGTAGAAGATGAAGTTAAAGGGGCTACTGAAGAAAAGGTAGTTTTGGAAAAAGAGCTCACGAAATTGGAGAGTTCAAAAGAGGAACTGTCCCGCACAGTGTTGACAGCTCGAGAAGAGTCGAGAAAGTTTACAGACCAAATAGACGGCATCGACAAGCAGCTACATCGGTTGGATACGGAATGCGAACACGCGGAACGCCTCTACAACCAGCTTCATCTAAATCAACAGACACTGCAGCTTCAGCTGGATCAGCGTCTTTCGAAACTGAAAGAAGTGGGATTCCATGAACCTTTGAAGGTTGCAATGGACCAACTTGAAGACGCAGAGTCTTCGCTTAAACTTATGCGCTTGGAGCTGGAAAGGCTAGGAGCAGTCAACCAGTTGGCTCTCTCCCATTATGCAGAGCAGATAACTCGTTACAAGGAACTGTCCATACGAATGAACGAACTGGAACAGGAAAGACAAGCCATATTCGACTTCATGGACGAGATAGAGAGAAAGAAGAGAAGCATATTCATGGAAGCCTTCAACAAAATCAATCAGAACTTCAGCAAATTTTTCGAGAAGATCACTGGCGGCGGAGAAGCCTTCCTGAAGCTTGACAATCCAGAAGAGCCTTTCAAAGGAGGAATGGATATGGTTGTCAAATTTCCAGATAAACCCCCAATTCTCATAAGCGGCGCAAGT
>CAYFZT010000102.1:0-6015 GCA_964347555.1 uncultured Candidatus Bathyarchaeia archaeon
TACTCGTTTTGTCTCAATACTGCGACATTAGACAAGGTTTTGTGTGTGTGGGGTTAATAATTTAAGGCATACAACTGGCTAAAAGTCATGAACGAATGTGTGGATTCAAACACAGACTTCACTGCTCTATACTTAGAGGCTGTACAGCGCACAGAAAACGACTAGTCTCTTTACACTAGCTTTGCGGGCTAATTATTTTTTCAAAAGTTTCCTTGTTGAGATATTTGCCTCCGCGAGGCATTCGTTTGACATTGAGTAACCCAGAAATCTTCTTTAGGGAAATGGGCACAAGGAGTTCACGAACATTTTTGATTCTAATGAATGTGGTTCGGGCTTTTCCCTGAAGGAACTTTTGGTATTCTTCGTAAGATTTGAAAACGGTTTCTTTACCATAATCGTTCCAAAGTTCGTTAGCGTTTCCTGTGATTCTTTCTATGAATTCACCTGTTCCCCGAATTTCCCGAACAGGATGCTTAACGTAGAAGAGGACGTATCGAGCCATTTTGGGTCCAACTATGTCTCGACGCACAAAAGCATGGATCTTCTTACCAACTTTGCTTTGGCTAAGGCGTCTGTTCCACCATCTCTCGGCATTGATGAGAATGTATGCGTAGTGTTCAACCATGAATCTAAGCCTCCAGTTTCAGCGTCTTCTAGTCTATTTATGTGCTATTTCTTTTAAACGGTTACTGAGATGCTGTCTTCTGCTGGATTTATTCTTGGAGAAGCCATTTAGAACAAGATTTTATGATGTTGGCTTCTCAAAGGGAGTCAGCAAGTTCTACAACTCTGTCTTTGATTTGTTTAAATATTTTCTCAGTATGTCCACCTGGCAAAAAGTAAGGATCAACAATGTTCCAAACAACTATCTTGCTTTCGCATTCTGGGCATCTGCTTAAAATGATGTCTTTATGTCTCTTTTCCATAGCTACGATAAGATCATATTCGCTGAGTTGCTTGCTGTATAGGCTTTCTGGAATCTGCTTAAGGTATTTTTCCGCGTTTTCCCCTGCTAAGTATCTTCTTGCAGCCTCAGAGATTGGAATCGAAGAACTTATTCCAGCCGAGTCCACATCGATCTCTGGTTTAAGCTTCTTCAGCAAAGCTTCTGCTACTGGGCTTCGAAAGGCGTTGCCCATACAGACAAATAAGATTTTCATAAGGTTCACATATACTCTCGTTTTAGATAATTAGTTATTTAAAAATGATTTTAAACCTCTGTAGCACCATTGAAACTGAAACAAACACAAATGCGAACGTTCACTTTTTTCTACGTTTCTCGCAAAAACCCTCAATAGGGGGTTGTTTTTGCCAATATTTTTGATGATTTTTTCCTTCTATAACGCGTAAAGAAAAATGTACAGTCATTGATTTTCGATGCTAAACCTTTTGTTCTCAGAGACTAGATTGTTGTAAAGGAAGCATCTATGGAGATAAAGGGTTTTTGAAAGAGCCACAGCAACTAAGAAAGACTAGTGAACTACTGCGGGAATTAGCTGAAGATTGGAGAACGAACATTACAATTTTGAATGACGTTGCGAGAAGAGACGAGGCTGTGCTGAATTCAATCAAGCGACTCTGCAAGGACCAAAATCAAGGTAATCTGGTTAAGATTGGGTTGACACTTCTCGCTTTTCCATTGCCTATAGTGGTTGACGATGTCTTAGGATTGACTCTCTTAACTGCAGGCTTGGTTCAGAGAAAGATGAGGAATTCAGCGCTATATCTTGAGGATGTTAACAAAATTTTTCCCAAACTCGTCAAAGAGTTACAGGAAACCCGTCAAGAAATAATTTACTAGCCTATGGAAACGACTTAAGTGCGTATGGTTGTTGGGAGAAAACTGTTTGAATAGTTGCTCTACTTAAGAATGTTCAGCTTGAATAAGTCATCTAAACTAAATAGTTTGTTCACATTTTCGTCCCGAATCTTGGCATCACGATCAATTATGTATGCGGTTAATCCAGACCTTTGGGCTCCCTTATAGTCTGCTTCAACTTCATCTCCGATGAAGATAGCCTCGGTGGCTGCAGTATCAAGTTCTTCTAAAGCATAGCAGAAAACTTCTGGATCTGGCTTCATCCTTCTCAAAGTGTCAATCACGACTACAACGTCGAAAAACTTCTGGAGACCTACTTTAGGCAATATCTGATCCACATCACTTTTCAATCCATTTGTAACTACTCCAATCTTTAACCCTCTCTCTTTCAATAGTGGCAGTATCTCTTCGGCGTCTGGATAAAGATCAACATTGCAGAAATCCCACCAGTGACTTGCAATGTACTCCGCGAGTATTCGAGTATTTGCGCTTACCTTAAGATTGCTTAGAATGCGCATATTCCATTGGACCCAAAACTCGTCAAGAAGTTTCGTTAAATCTCGAAAATTAAGTCCTTTCTCCGCTCTCTTCCATGCTTGATATATTTCTTTCAAAGAACGATCAATTCCGCGGTGACTGAGTATCTTCTTCATAACGTGCGGAATTTCGGTAGTTTTGATCAATGTACCTCCTAGGTCGAGAAGCACAGTTTTCACTGTATGTTCATTGGGATTCATTTTGTTTTCAACAACTGAGTTTATTCGCAACATCTATTATAGTATTTTTCTCCTGCTGCACATATCGACAAGGCTTATGTGGAGAGGGCAAATTCTATTAACGCTACCCCTACATATTATCTGCATAACATGCTGCGTTAAAGGGTGAAAAAGATGAAACTAGTAACGGTCTTGCTGCCTGAAGCCTATTTAGAGGGATTAGACGAGCTCGTCAGGGCAAGTATGTATCCCAGTCGAAGTGCTGCCATCCGCTCCGCAGTTAGAGACCTTCTGAAACGTGAACTCTGGGGCAGAAGAGAATAAGAGCACCCTTTTGAGAATGTAAATTTCATTTTTCTCTTAAACACTCTTGTGCAATGTCTCTGATGCTTTTCGTGGTTTCTGCAGGGTCTTCTGCTAACGTTATTGTTCTGCCAACTATGAGGTAGCGTGCACCAGCCTCAACCGCAGCCTTGACTTTTCCGCCTTGGGCGCCTACACCAGGAGAAAAGATTGGAACACGATCTTTTAGAATTGAATGTACTTCCTTGATCTTTTCTGGGTAAGTAGCTCCCACTACTGCTCCGTCGGCTTTCCACTCTAACGCTTTTTTGGCAAAGGCGACATACTGAGGAGTATATCTTTTGGTTTCTGGGTTCTTTATGGTTTGTCCATAGCCTTCTGGAGCTCCCGTGTGGCTCATGTAAACCAGAAGGATGACTCCTCGGTCCTTTGACCTTGCAACTTCGAATACTGGTTGAAGCCCTTCGTTCCAACCGACAAAGGGATTGGCAATTACAGCGTCAAAACCTGCTTTGAAATAGTATTCAGCAATTGCACGATTTGTGTGTCCTACATCGTTGATTTTGCAATCCATAATAGTTGGCAGTCCTTTTTCTTGTGCAATTTTGAAAATTTTTGGCATGTCGTTAAACAAGCCTAACGGAAGAATTAGCTGATGATTGATTTTTAAGGCGCAGATATAGGGATGTACCTTCTCTAAGATTTTGGTACTTAGGCCTAAAAGGCTCTGAGGCTCTCCTGGAAACGGATCTAGGGCCAATACGATGTTTGACCTTTTTTCTTGAGCTACTTGTTCCATTTTAAGTTGAAAAGCCAAGTTCAAACCCTATTATTGTTTGCTCACAGATTTTAAAATGCTTGCTGTTTTGACACCTTATATCTATTGGGAGTTTTACCTTAACCGCAATGTTCCTGCTAATGTTTCTCTACTAAGGCCTTCAGAAGTTGGAAATCGCGTTCTAAAGCGTTTCTGTATTTTGGGTTGTGTAGAACCGCTGCTGGATGAAAGGTTGGAAGCACTGTAACAGGCAACTTAAACAATTTTGCGGAAAAGACTTTGCCACGAAGCCTTGTTATGCTCCCACTTTTTTGAAGACCAGCCTCGGAGAGAATGTAAGAAGTAGCATGTCTGCCTAAGGTTACCACGATCTTCGGTTGAATAATCTTGATTTGGCGACTCAAATATGGAGTGCAAGTTTTTATCTCAATTTGCAAGGGGTCTCGATTTTCTGGAGGTCTACATTTGACCAAGTTGGTAATGTAGACTTTGCTTCGAGAAAGATCGATTTCAGCCAGCAGAGAATCCAAAACTTTACCTGCGGCGCCAACAAAAGGTCTTCCTTTCACATCTTCCCAGTAGCCAGGTGCTTCACCAACAAACAGTGTAGAAGCATCATAATTTCCTTCACCTGGAACAGCGTTTTTCCTGTTTTTCCACAACTCACATTTTTGGCAGGCTTTAACTTCTCCTGCTATTGTCTCCATTACTTCTCTCTTTGACATGGTTCATTTCTCTGGTAATCAATCAGTATAGTTAAATAAGATTTATAGAGTTCCTAATAGACTGAGTTGAAGCCCTAAAAGAATAGTTCGTCTGCACAATTAACATGAATTTATTTAAGATTCATCAATAGAGTAAATAGCTCCGTTATGTTGAGAGCGTAAGTTACTCCTTCCTTGAGGTATAAGTTTCTTGAAGAGTATCTCGTACACGTGCACAAGAAGTTTTAATAGAACCAGAATCTTCTAACATTTATTTCACGGAGGGAGCACTGCTGGTTTTGAGTTTTAAAAAAATTCTCCTTTCTCTCTCTTCCAGCAGTGCTAACTCATTAAACTTTAGAAAATAGTACTATAAGTTCTAGAAAATAATATCATAAACTACAAAAGCCCTTTTGATGAAAAAGACTGGTTGAGAGAGAAAGGAGTCCCTACTATTACTCCTGACTTTTGGATGTTGTCAGTATTTTTGGGTTTTTTCCATTCTTCTCTAAGAGTGCTGTACAAATCGCCATCTGTCCATTTCAAGTTACACTAATAATTTAAGGAGAAATCTTTTATCGCTTTATAGGAATTCAAACATAACACTGTTGTCAAATCCTAAGGAACATTTAAAAGGTAAGAAAGATGCCTCATGGATTCTACGAGCTCTACAATCTCATGCCAAAGCTAGACTGCGGTCTATGTGGCAACCCTTCCTGCCAAACAATGGCTAGAAAAATAGCTGCTAGAGATGTCGAACCTGAAAGCTGTCTTCCTCTTTCTGCACTAAAAGAGTTCCAAGAAAACCTTCGAAAGATTAGGCAATTGGTGCAGGAAGGAGTTGAAATCGAAGCGAAAGGCAAAATAGTCAACAAGGAAACTGGCATAACTTACATTCATCCCTGCATAACTGAAGCTGGAAAGGTGGCAGCTGAGACAAGCTTCGTATCCAGTTCAAAAGGCGACGCAGACCTCAAATACGGTTTCTACGATCCATTGCAGTTGTGCATAATACTGAACATAACTGATCTCTTTCAAGATGTAAAATGTTCACCAAGCCTAGGAATAGGAAGAGTTCACATAGACGACAAAACAGTTCTGATCTACAAGGATGGAAGAGTCAACATCCGCCAGGCCAAGAATAAAGATGATGCCTTACGTGCGATACGCTTGGTGTCGCGTAGCCTATGGGGCGCCATTATTTGCACATGCGGCAACTCGAGCGTAGACTGCGCCTCTGGAGGATGTGAGGAATGCCAAACACAGGTCTGCCCAGTTATGAGCGGTGGACCTCCAGATCCAAACGCTGCAAAGCGGAGTCCAAAAAAACAATTTGAAGCTTCAGCCATATTTGAGAGAGTTAAAACGCTGGAAACAAGAGAGCACTTTGAAGAAGGAATGAGACAACTAGATGAAGCCTTCAATCTTTTTCGCCAAGCCAGTCTTGAATTGCTGAAGGAACACTCTGTTAAAAGCTATACTCTGGAACAAATAGAAGAGAAGATTGCCCAGGTTAACAAGCTTGCTACAAGATTTATCGTGGAAACACCAGACATTTACGATGCATCTATCGGCTTGATACTTAGCGGCGGAGCAGCAGATCTGTCAAGAATTACTGATGGAATGAAAAGGATATCATCATCGAAAATTGAATCTTTGTCTCCTGCCATTGCACATCTTCTTTCCGAGGCAATA
>CAYFZT010000103.1:0-2787 GCA_964347555.1 uncultured Candidatus Bathyarchaeia archaeon
ATCGAAAATTGAATCTTTGTCTCCTGCCATTGCACATCTTCTTTCCGAGGCAATAGATATTGTAGTTGAAGCTTACAATTGTTTCAGAACCATCAACTTTGAAGGGATAAAGCACAGTGCTTTCAGATACGAGGAATATAGAAAACGATGGAAGGAAGCCTTCAAAGAGGCTCCTCAAAAAGAATTGTTGATTGCGATTGAGAAGATTGCAGTAAATGGTTTCTACATTTCCAAGCTTCTCACTAAGCCGTTGCCAGGATGAGATAAAGACAATAGTTTATCTGGCTAGGGTTTCTGCGATTTCCTTTACAGTCGAGACGAACTTTTCGATTTCTTTTTCGGTGTTGTAGATGTAGATTGAGGCTCGAACGGTTCCCGGTTTTTCTAAAACTGTTTTACTTAAAGGTAAGGCGCAGTGATGCCCAGAGCGCACCATGATATTTGCTGATACGTCAAGTGCTAGAGCCACATCATGGGGATTCAAGTCGCCAACATTAAAGGGCACAATTCCAACTCTGTACTCTGGTTCTGGACCATAGACCTCAACTTTAGACAGTTCGCTCAATCCTTCGTACATTTGTCTCACAAGCCTTTTCTCGTGGCTTTCAATGTTTTCCATGCCGATCTGCTGTAGGTAATCGATGGCTGCGCCAAGCCCGATAGCCGACGCAACATCAGGTGTTCCCGCCTCAAAACGCCTCGGACTTCCATTCAACTTGTAATACTCTGTTCCCACATCGTCTATGGCTCCGCCGCCGATGCAGAGAGGTTCAACCTCATCGATTAGCTCTTCCCGAATGTATAAAGCACCGGAACCTGTTGGCGCACACATCTTGTGACCACTGAAAGCTAGAAAGTCACATCCAATTCGTTGAACATCTACTTTCATGTGGGGCACAGACTGAGCTGCATCGATGAGAACAAATGCGCCGTGTTCATGAGCGATTTTAGCAATCTCCTTAACAGGTGTGATAACCCCTAAAACGTTTGAAACATGTGTAATGGCAACCAACTTGGTTTTGTCGTCAATTACTTTTTCAAAGTCTGCTGGGTCTAACATTCCTTTCATGGCAGGTTTTTTTGGCGCAATGACCTCCACTTGAGCAGCATGCTTATCGCGAACTCGCAGCCAAACTATGAAGTTGGAGTGATGTTCAATAACTGACGTTACAATCTTGTCGCCCTTCTTCCAGTTTAGACCGCTGGCTACAATGTTTATTCCTTCCGTTGTATTCCGTGTCATGACTATCTCAGATTCCGACTTTGCATTGATAAAATCAGCAACCTTTGCATGGGCTTGCTCGTATTCTTCGCTGGCTTTCACCGATAGCCGATGAATGCCTCTTCCCACATTGCCTCTGTACTGTCGATAAAATTCTAGCATCTTCTGGAGTACTGGTTCAGGCGTTAAACTGCTTGCAGTGCTGTCCAAGTAAATAATGCCCGTTTTCAAAATTGGAAAATCCTTTCTAATCTGTTCAACATCAAGCAATCTCGTGTTCGCCTCGCTAATCTATTAGATATGATTCCATGCTAACTCTTTTCATCCCATCGCTTCTCGGCAAATGTAACTAGTGATAAATTTATCAAAATAAAACTAATGATATAGGCTTTAACAAAGGGTGAACCTTTATGACAAGATTCGAATGTTCCTACAAATATGTAAAAATAATCGTGGAAAAAGGCGACATCACTAAACTTGAAGTTGACGCCATAGTAAACGCCGCCAACAGCATGCTGATTATGGGCGGCGGGGTTGCTGGAGCCATCTTGAGAGCAGGAGGACGAGAGATTCAAGAAGAAGCCATGAAGTATGCTCCAATCCCAGTCGGCAAAGCCGTAGCCACCAAGGCTGGAAAGTTAAAGGCCAAGTACGTGATTCATGCACCTACAATGAAAAGGCCAGCAATGCGCATTCGTAAAGAAAACGTTCAACAGGCAACGAAAGGTGCTCTAGAATGTGCGGAGCAGCTAAAAGTTGACAGTGTAGCTTTTCCAGGAATGGGTACTGGTGTAGGAGGACTAAACCTGAATGAAGCAGCGCAAGTTATGGTGCAAGAGGTTAAAAGTTTCATCGACAAAGGGACAGCCTTAAAGCAGATAATCTTTGTTGGTTTCACTCAAGACCTAGCACAAGCGTTTGAAACCGCATTAAACGCTAACATCCTTTCCTAGTAACCGTGGCTTGGCGAAGAAAAGCAGAGTGTGTGTCGTTTTTGCCGAAATCTGCGTAAAGATAAATCGACACTTCCGACAAACTTTAATAGTGGTTACACGATATCTCTCTGTAGAGAGTGGGATTTTGTCGGAATCTGTCGGAAAAAAGCCTGAGACAAGAGAAGAGTTTGTTCGGCTACTGAAGACGGCTATGAAGCGAGAAATGGAGATTGAGAAAAAGAGAAGGCCAACAATTAAAGGCACAGCGAAAATAATGAAAATACACCGCGACACTCTTTACGCTTGGATGAAAGAGTTCAATGTCAAATTTAGAGACACATATAAAGAAGTCACAATTGGCAAGATTTTAGCAAAACCTGAGAAGTACACATATCTAATTGGCGAAGCATTAATGGGCGAAGGCAACGAAGTGGCTCATGTCGATCTTTTGATAGGCGACAAAACTGGACCTGTCGGAGAGGCTTTCGCCAATGGTCTATCAACTCTTTCGGCTGGTCATACGCCTCTTCTTGCAGTTATCAGACCAAATCTACCGCCCAAGCCACACACTCTTTTGGTTCCAAAGGTTACAGTGAAGAATCTTGATCAAGCTGGAAAGATCTTTGGTCC
>CAYFZT010000103.1:2797-5634 GCA_964347555.1 uncultured Candidatus Bathyarchaeia archaeon
AGCGCAGGCTGCTCTGGCTAAGGCTGTAGCGGATGCTGTAGAGGAAGGCATCGTTCCGAAGGATAAGGTTGAAGATTGGGTAATCGTGTGCAGTGTGTTTGTGCATCCTCAAGCAAAGGATTACCGGAGAATCTACCATTACAATTACGGAGCCACCAAACTGGCATTAACACGAGCACTAGCCAAGTATCCGTCTTTGGACAAGATACTTTACGACAAAGACAGAGCTAGACATCCAATAATGGGATTCCGTGTTCCCAGGCTTTGGAGACCCCCATATCTGCAGATTGCATTTGACATTCCCAGCCTTGAAAGAACAAAGGAGATCATTAACTTGTTACCAGAAAGCGACCGCATCCTCCTCGAAGTTGGAACTCCGTTGCTAAAGAAATATGGTGTGAAGGTTATTCGTGATTTAAGAGAGATGGTCAGAGACAAGTTCATGATAGCCGATTTGAAAACATTGGACGTTGGAAAGGTTGAGGTTGACTTAGCCTTTGGAGAAACAGCTGACGGTGTCGTAGTTGCTGGGCTTGCTGCTAAAGAGGTCTTAGACGGCTTCATTTATGAGGCTAAAAGACTTGGAATCTACGCTATAGTCGACATGATGGAGGTTGAAGACCCTATTCGGAAACTTCGCTTGTTGAAGCATTTTCCTGACATAGTGATTTTGCATCGCGCCATCGACGTTGAAAAAGTGGGAACGCATCGTTTGGAATTCATTCAGGAACTTCGCAAAGCTTTTCCACAGCAGAAGTTTCTGATAGCAGTTGCAGGCGGAATAATTCCAGAGACCGCTAAAGAAGCGCTTTCTTTCGGGGCAGACATAATTATCTCTGGCAGATACATAACTCAGTCAAAAGATGCGAAACGTTCGGTGCGTGAATTCTTGGAGTGCACTCGAGAAATGCGGGAAGACGTGGATCTTTACAGAGTCCATGTTGAATAATCTTCCCTCTTTTTTTAGCGTAATATTAACATACCTAATCCTGCAGTTTTCTAGTGGAAGCTAGCGTGTGGAAGATGAATAGAAAAGCAAGGGCTTTCTGCATCTCTCTTTTGCTGTTGTCTACGCTTACATTTCAGAACCTGAGCATTGTAAGAGGTGTAATTGAAGAAGGCGAGATCGAGTATTATGTGAAAAGCATAGTCACCTATTCAAACATGGGAGATACAATCTGGAACTTCACAGAGAGAGAAGAAGACCGCACAATAAGTTTGTTCATGAACAATTCATGGCAAACAGTCTATCTGGTGAATTCAACGCCTTCCATTAATGATGTAAAAACCGATGCAGATGGAAACAGGATTGCAACCTTACAATTTTCCAAGTTATGGCTTAATCCGGGAGAAAACATCAGCTACGCCGCTACCTATCAGGTAGTTTCAAAACCTCGCAAACTCGGTGACATCAACGAGACTGCTTCTAAAGGTTTGAACGAATTTCCTCCGTTTCTAAAGGAGAAATATTTAGGGGCGAATGGATCTTGGCTCGTCAATGCGCGCGCGCGCGCCGAACTCGAGAGTTTGGCATACAGCATCGCAGGAAACGAAACCAAGGTTCTAACCATTGTTAAGAAACTCGTCAATTGGATTGCGACGAACATCACATACAAAACGCATGAGGGTCCTCTGTATCCTAACGAAACCCTACTCGAGCGAGAAGGAGACTGTGACGACCAAGCTATCCTCCTAATAACAATGTGTCGGATACTTGGAATTCCAGCTTTCCTTCAAATCGGTGCAATTTACACACCCTATCTGCAACAAGAGAACAGAAGCTACTGGACGAATCATTTAACAGTAATTTACAAACGGATTGGTTGGCATGGCTGGGCTATGGTGTACATTCCGCCATGGGGATGGCTACCAGTTGACCTCACTTATGTCTTCGGAGGAGGACTTAAGGATAACCTGTCAAATGCAATAACAAACGCCGCAGTAACTTCGCAAACTACAATTCAATACATGAACATTTCGCAGACCGACTATGTAAATTCCTCTCGAAAAGCAAGAAATTTTCTCATAAACAACGATTTTTATGTGCACATGGAAGACGAAATGATAGAATCAGTACACCAAAAGAGCCTTCTTGAAAGTGTGACATGGGTTTTTCCAACAGTTCTTATCGCAGCTGGCGTTCTTTTAGTTGCAGGGTCCTTCACTTTATCTAGGCGATTGACGAGAAAAAGAGATGCTCACTCTCTTGACAACGCGTTGAAATAACATTAAAACCAGTCATTCTATAAGCGAATCCTTAATAAACGAATTAATGTCTTCAGTAATGCCTACAGAATCGTTAGACTGGAGAGAGCATATGGCAAGATTTAAGGTAATAGTTGCAGACCCCGAAACTGGATTATCCAAGGCTATGGAGGTAGAAGGAACCCGTGCTGTTCCATTGATTGGAAAGAGAATTGGTGAAACCATTGACGGGTCAGTTATGGGCTTGGCTGGTCATAAGTTGCAGATCACTGGAGGATCCGATAAAGACGGCTTCCCCATGCGACCCAATATACACGGCGGAGTTAGAGTAAGGGCAATTCTAAGCGGAGGAGTAGGTTTCAATTCCGAAAAACAAGGAGAAAGACGAAGAAAGACTCTTCGAGGAAACGTAATAACTGAAGAGATTATTCAGATTAACATGAAGATCGTAGAGAAACCGAAGAAAGCGGAAAAACCAAAGGAAGCCGCAAAAGAAAAAAGGGCAACGAAAGATGAAAAAGTGAAAGAGAAGGAATCTGAAGAAAAGGAAACAGCAACAGAAGCTGAATCGACAAAGCCGCGCGCGCGATGAGTTTCTTGATTCCTCTAGACTCTAGTTCTTGGTGCAAGTT
>CAYFZT010000103.1:5644-6011 GCA_964347555.1 uncultured Candidatus Bathyarchaeia archaeon
AAGGAGTCTGGAGTCTGCTTTTGAACTACAACGTCTCCCTCAACGGGTGCGATAAAGGGACGGATCTCCCAACCTAAAGTACCATATTCGTCAGGATCGCCACTGCCACCATTGTTTTGAACATAGATAATTGGAATTCGTGCAGAACGACCTTTGGCGATTAACCTCTTGATTTTCGTGAGGAGTTCATTCCCTTTGTAGACGGGGTTAGCCTCTGAAAAATTACCCACCTGCATGTCGATAATCAACAATGCAATATCGCTCATTCTTCTTCATCTTAGACTTGATGTACAGCATTAATAGGTTTGATGCCAGCCTTCCACTTTTCTAAGTTTCCAATAGGGAAAACAGGGCGTGGTTTAAACAG
>CAYFZT010000104.1:0-3317 GCA_964347555.1 uncultured Candidatus Bathyarchaeia archaeon
AAACCCGCCTAGCCGCACAAAGAGAAGCATAATTTTCAGGCCAAGCAGGAAAAACATCCATGGCTTGCAGCATCTCAACTGGAAACGTCGAAGCAACCCATGCAACAGGCTTTCCCTCAGCCTTAGCCCTGTGCGCATCTTCGTAAAACTTCTTCACATAGTTCCTGTAAAAACCCCTCAGCGTCTGCAGCCTTCTCTCTAGTTTAGCCTCTACCATAGCTTACTCCACGCCACCCACCATCTCAATGAAGGCTTCGATTCTCGTCTTCAGCTGGGCTAAACCGCTCAGAGAATGATCCCACTCCAAGTACAGAACAGGCAAACCCATGGCTTTCAACTCCTCCGTTAGTTGAGGAGCATCAAACATGTGCGTATCACAAAACTTCAAAACAAAAATTATCGCCGCCTCAACATCAAACTCCTTAGCCAACTTAACAGTGTGCCTAAACCTTTCTTCACTGTCAAACATGAAAGAGGACGGAATCTTACTCAAATATCTTCTAGCAACTGCACGCAACGGATCACCGTCAGACTCGACAAGATCCCAAAAATACCTAGAACCCGTGCACCAATCATCAGCGACAACGCTGCCACCTACAGACTCAACAATCTTAAGCAGCTGCGAGTTATCCATGACACTTCCAGAAACAAGAAGCCGCACACCCTCTTTAGGCAAGTCAACACGATTCGAAACCTCACCAAGCAAACGCCTAAGCAACCGATTGTGCTCCTCTTTCAAAGCCACCATACCAGAAAGAACAATCTCTAACGCTTCAACACCAGAAACCAACGGCGGCTCCTTCCGCCGCAACTCAGAAACCTTCCTCAAAAGACGCCTATTCTCATTATAAACTCGAATCGCCTTCTTCAGCGCAGCATCAGAAATCGTCTCGCCAAAAGCCTTTTCCAACGAAGCCTTAAACCTCAAAACCTCTTCATAAAAAAAGTCATGCGCCCCTTCAGTTCTCGTATGCGGAGTGTTAATGAAATGTACATAAGGAATCTTAACATGATACTTCCACAAGTCAAAAATCTTGTCACGGTTATCGCAACTGCCAGATGCAACAAAACCATCCAAATAATCGTAATCTCCTTTCAAAGCAGCATTAAAACAGCTACTCGCAAAAGAACACGCATTAACAGGCAAGTAGACATCAGCCAACTTCGTGCTTTCAACATCTCCAAAAACCATAACTGGCAGAGCATTCGCCGCATAGACGAGCTCCTCCGGCGTGTAACTGCAACTCCAGCCGACCACACGCTTACCCTTGGCTTTCCAACCCTTCGCCACACTATGTCTTGTCAAAAGTAAATTTCTGAAGGCTCCCAGAACACTCATCACTGAAACTCCTTCAGCAGATACTACTTCAAGTAGTTTCAAAGAGAGAAAAGGAGTATGCTTCTTATTTTAAGGATTTTGGCTTCAAATACCGATTTTCCATGGTTTTCAATAAGCCGGTAAAGGTGGAATTAACAGGTGTTGAAACTCCATACTTCTCTCCATAGCGAGCAATTGCCCCACTCATGAAGTCAACCTCAGTTGGCCTCTTATTCTCCACATCAATAAGCATAGACGGCTTATGAGCCCCACCCTTTTCAAGATACACCGTAAACCGATTAAGAGCATCCTCGCCAAAGTCGTATCCATCCGCCCCTGCCGCTTCCAATCCTTCCTCAAGTATCCTTACTGCAAGATCACGCGTATGCTTGAACTCCATCGCTTCTTTCATGGTTTGCCCAGTTACAGCACATATTGAACAGAGAGCAGCATTTAAAATGGTTTTTTCCCACACGTGCTTCTTAATGTCAGACGTTTCTTCTGTTGCCAACCCTGAAGCAGTCATCACACTAGCTATATACTTAGTTGTCTCATCAGTAACGTATCTTCCCTTATAGTAAGCTCCAACATAGTTAGGCGGTTGAAACCAGTTCATCTTAGCCCTTCCTAAGCCTACAGTGTTTCCAGCATAGTTGATAACCACCCTGTACGTAGTTTCTGCTCCCAAAGCTTCAGCAATGATCTGTTCGTTGTCAAGCCCGTTTTGAAAACTAACTATCTTCATAGCAGGCTTGTAAATCTGCTTAATCTGGGGAAAAATTACTTTCAGAATGCTGGCTTTTGTTGCTACGAATACTATGTCTGGGTTAAACTTGGAAAGCTCTGGCATTGAGCTTGCGGTTTTCCCAATTTTAACTGTTAGTTCTCTTATTCCAGAGATGCGCAAGCCTTCCTCTTTCACTGTGAACAGAAGCTTTTTCACAATGTCTTCGACGACAACGTTTTCTCCATGCTTGGCAAGGTGAGCAGCAAGAATAGAACCAACAGGACCTAGACCAATAATCCCTATTGTCGGCTTTCTCCCTTCCATACCTAGCACCCACCAGTAGAAATAGTTGGTTGAAGATTTATTTCTAACCCTTTAGACAAAGATTCCCCCGCCAGTTTGAGGCAAATTCTTAATATTTCATGTGCAAGACGTTTTACAAAGAATCAACCTCAAGAGAAAAAACAGGTGAAAAAGATGAGAAAACCACTATGGGTGCCTTCCGAAAAACGTGTAAAACAAGCTAACATAACCAAGTTCATCAGCCTTGTCAACAAAGAACATGGTCTTGAAATAAACTCTTACAAAGAACTGTACAAGTGGTCAATTGAAAACATACCAGATTTTTGGGCAGCCATGTGGAAATTTGCCGAAGTAAAAGTTTCCCGAAAATATGACGCGATAGTTGACGACTTAGAAAAGTTTCCAGGGGCAAAATGGTTCAAAGGCGCGAAATTGAATTTCGCCGAGAACCTTCTAAGACACAGAGATGCCCATTCAGCTTTCATATTCAGAGGAGAAACCCAGAAATCTGCCAGAATGACCTACAAGGAACTCTACGATGCAGTTGCAGGTCTAGCTAAACCCCTACGCGAAATAGGGATAGCTCCAGGAGATCGGGTAGCTGCTTACATGCCTAATCTTATGGAAACAGCTATCGCTATGCTTGCCGCTACGAGCATAGGTGCCATATGGTCTTCTTGTGGCACTGAACTCGGTCCAAAGGCAGTGGTGGACCGTCTTAGTCAGATAGAACCAAAGGTCTTGTTCACCGTTGATGGACACCGCTACAAGGGGAAGGCTTTCAGCGACTTGTCTAACGTGGAGAAAATCGCAGAGGGAATACCTTCTTTGGAAAGAATCATTGTGGTTCCCTATATTCAGGAAGAGCCTGATGCTCGTTTTGTTCCCAAATCTGTGCTTTACGGTGACTTCGTATCTCAAGAAAAAGGTGGAGAGATTCGATTTAAACAGTTGCCTTCTGATCATCCA
>CAYFZT010000104.1:3327-5988 GCA_964347555.1 uncultured Candidatus Bathyarchaeia archaeon
CATCCAGTTTATATCATGTTTTCCTCTGGAACAACGGGTAAGCCGAAGTGTATGGTTCAAGGAGCAAGCGGGGTTCTCATCAATCACTTAAAAGAGTTGCTTCTTCATACTGATTTAAAACGCGAAGACAAGATTTTTTACATAACAACTCCGAGCTGGATGATGTGGAACTGGTTACTAAGCTCTCTGGCGGTAGGAGCCACAGTTGTGCTTTACGATGGTAACCCGAACTATCCTGATTGGAGTGTTTTGTGGAGACTTGTTCAAGACGAGAGGCTAACCATATTTGGTTGCAGTGCAAGTTACATCAATTACCTCAAAAGCGTAGATGCTAGACTTGGAAAGTTATATGATTTGTCGTCGTTGCGAGAAATATCCCAGACAGGTTCGCCTCTTTCGTCCGAAGGTTTTGAGTATGTTTATAATGAGATCAAGGATGATTTACACTTTAATTCTATCTCTGGGGGCACGGACATCAACGGTTGTTTTGCGGCTGGGACGCCCATTCA
The DNA here is from genome assembly GCA_964347555.1 of uncultured Candidatus Bathyarchaeia archaeon. Taxonomy (GTDB): domain Archaea; phylum Thermoproteota; class Bathyarchaeia; order Bathyarchaeales; family Bathyarchaeaceae. The sequence continues at coordinate 3,837 of CAYFZT010000104.1, forward strand.
ACCTGTGTTTGCAGGTGAACTGCAGGGTCCAGCTTTGGGGATTAAGGTGAAGGCGTATAACGAGCAAGGTAGTCTAGTAATTGATCAGAAAGCAGAACTTGTTTGTGAGGCTCCCTCTCCTTCCATGCCTCTTTACTTTTGGAACGATCCCGGCTTTAAGAAATATAGAGATGCATACTTCAGATTTTATCAAAACGTTTGGCGACATGGTGATTGGATTCTAATTCATGGCGACACAGGTGGAATCACCTTCCTAGGACGCTCTGACTTCACCTTAAAGCCTTCTGGAGTGCGCATCGGTCCAGCTGAAATATACAATGTTGTTGAAAATTTTGAAGAGGTTGCTGACAGCATGGTCGTGGGGCAAGATTGGAAGGGAGATCAGCGCATAATTTTATTCGTTAAACTTGCTCATGGATTCCAATTAACCGAGGATTTGAGAAAGAGGATTAAACAAGCTTTGCGCCAAGAGGCTTCTCCGAGACACGTTCCAGCCTTGATAATAGAAGCACCTGACATCCCTTACACTTTTAACATGAAGAAAGTTGAAAGCGCAGTCACAAACATAGTGAATGGCAGACCGGTTACAAACAGGGATGCTTTAGTTAATCCTGAAGCGCTGGATTTCTACGAAAAAATTCTTTCTGAACTGAGTGGAGAATAACCCGCATTAAACGATGAATTAAGAACGTGTGAAGCTCTATTCAATTACAATTAGCTGTTGTCCTTGTCTCACACTTGAGCCTTCTGAGATGTGGATTTCCTTGATTGTTCCTGTTCTAGAAGCTGTTACTTCGTTTTCCATCTTCATGGCTTCTAAAATACAGAGAGGTTGCCCTTGAGTCACAGAGTCTCCAATCTTTACTTTCAAAGAGACAACTATGCCAGGCATTGGAGCGGTTACAGCGCTTTCTTTTTCGACACGGGGCCTGCTTAATGGTTGTTTTCGTGGCAACGGTAACGTTGGTTCCATAACGCTAGTTGATGCGAGTGTCTTTTTCACAGTTTCATATTGCACTTTGTAGGGCTTGTTGTTAACTCGAACGAAGAAGGCCGCGTTTTCCTTAAACTCGCTCAACTCTACCTTGTAGGTTCTTCCATTGGTTCTGACCAGAAACGGTTTGTCAAATCCCAAGTCATTTAGCAACTCTACTCGGCAAGTTTTGCCGTTAATGTCGACATAAAAAGGCGTTTCTCTGTTTATTTTCGACAGTTTAACTGTATGCGGCTTGTTGTCCACTGAAACTTTATGTTCCTTCAACTTCATCACTCCGTTGGATAGAGCGAAAATCACCATCCTACTCTAGGGTGTTTCCATGCAGACGCTCTTTGAAGTGTTCTTTGTGGAATAACCGCTACTCCTTCTTGTCTGAGCCTCAGATAAGCGGCTAAAACTGTTGATAAGGCCGCAACTTCGTCGCCTTTATGTTCTTCTTCAGCGGCTAGGCTACCGATTCTCTCTTGAATAAACCTTGTATGGATTTTTCCCTTTTTGAAATATTCGTTGCCCATGATTTTCAGTTGAAAAGGAATTGTTGTTTTTATGCCTTCTATTACATAATCGTTCAAAGCGTTTTGCAGACGGTTTATGGCTTCTTCTCTTGTGGCGCCCCAAGCAGCGAGTTTGGCAATCAGTGAATCATAGAAAACTGGAATTGCGTAGCCGCTGTAGAGAGCGCTGTCAACTCTAACGCCTGGACCACCTGGAGGAAGAAAACGGGTAACCTTGCCTGGAGATGGAATAAAGTCTTGGTATGGATCTTCTGCGTTGATTCTGCAGTTTATGGCGTGTCCTCGCATGGATATGTCTTCTTGTCTATATTGAAGTTCTTGCCCAGCCGCCGTTCTGATCTGTTCTTTGACTATGTCTATGCCGGTAACCATTTCGGTGACCAGATGTTCCACTTGCAGCCTTGTGTTGGTTTCCAGAAAGTAGTATCGACCTGTTTTGTCAATGAGAAATTCCATGGTGAAGACGCTTGTGCAGTCTGCTGCTTGAGCTGCTTTTATTGCCATTTCTCCAATAGTTCTTCTTAATTTTTCTGTCATTAACGGTGAAGGAGTTTCTTCAATCAACTTTTGATATCTTCTCTGGATAGAGCATTCGCGTTCACCCATATGGATCATGTTGCCTTTTTTGTCAGCCAAGATT
>CAYFZT010000105.1:0-4218 GCA_964347555.1 uncultured Candidatus Bathyarchaeia archaeon
GAGAAGAAACTGGGATAAAGAGCATCATTAAGATAATAGAGAATGTTCACTATTATGAATTTCAAGACCCTTCTTTAATCGAGTATTTCAAGAGACATGGGCATGCGTGCAACTATGCGAAAGAATACGTGTTCGGTGTGGAAGTGTCTTCAGACGAAAAAGTTGTTCTGGATGGAAAGGAACATTCTGAATATAGATGGTGCGGTTTTGAAGAAGCTCTCAAGTTGTTGAAATGGAAGGGGAACAAAGAAGCATTAAAAAAACTAAATGAAATTCTGACTAGTCAGAAATGAGTAAATCTAATTCTTGTAGCTTCTGACTCATGGAAGAAAAAAAGAAACTGTAGAGTGCTATAAATAATTTAAGGAGAAATGTTCAATTGGGAAAGGATAAGAATGGGTATATCGAATATTGCAAAGAAAAGCATGATTCGCTTTTTCAATGTTCCTTTTGTCACAAGTATTTTTGTATTGAACATCTGCCACAAAACACTCACTACTGCACATCCATTTCTATGGAAGACCTTATATCTGACATAGAAGGCAGGGCAACTCTGTCGGAAATTCTGTTAGACGCAATTCGTTTTGCAACAACGATGTTCATCTATGCATTCATTTTGGCTGTAGCTATTGCGCGCGCGGTAAGGAAGGGTTTGGGTTTGGGGTTATCAATTGTCTAACCTAAGCAGCATAAAACTCAGAAGGCTAAAATGAAAAATTTAAGTACAGCAGTGTTTTCATTAGGAATTTGGCGCTCTAACTAGCGACGCCAAGCCCTGGTAGTATAGTCCGGTCTAGTATAGGCGGCTGTCGCCCGCCCGACCCGGGTTCAAATCCCGGCCAGGGCGCTTTTCCTTTTTCGAAGATTATCGTTATTTGAGTTTAATTATAGAAAATAAGCTGTTTTCACTGAAATTCCTTTGTATGTTTTAATTATTTGCGCGCGCATGATGCTGTAACGAGGACACAGAAGATCGCTGGATACGCCCACAATTCCATATTCGATATTCACACAGCACTTCTAAGGCTTGTTCCCCTGGCAATTGCACACATGCATCCAACGCTTTATCAAAACGCAAAAGACCACATAACAGACATGACTCGAGCGGATTACTTCTACGTAATCTCATATCCAACCTACAGCGGATTCAAAGTTGAACACGACCCAACCTACACAGCATACATTGAAATGCTGGACTTTCCAGCAGAAGGAGTATCCAACTGGAGATTATTCCTACTTGTAGGTATAGGCGTCGCAGCAGTTGTAGTCATCGGTGCAGTCTTTGCATTGAAACGACGAAGCAAAAAGGTCCCTGAGATCACTCAAACGACAACAACAATCGACACACCCTAACAAACCTCTTTCCTTTTTTTGGTGTCATAAGACCATATCTGACAGGGCTACAAAGAAGTTTTTGGCTACTTAACCTTGCAAGGGCACTTGGAATGCTAGAAAACTGAGAACAGTGATAGTAAGACACCTTAATAGCAGCTAAAATTTACGTAAGTAAAGTTTATATTGTGGATAGGCGGTTTAGGTTGTAGCACCCCGTATTTAAAGGGGGAAAAATATCGGGAGACCCGGTTTTTCCGAGTCAGATGACAACTGCTCGGCTCGTTTGGAGGAAACCTCCTAAATTGAAAGAAGATAGACTCTATCTAAAGAGCATTCAAAACCTTCATCTTAAATGTAAGTTTATGGGGGAATAGAACACGTCGGAAATTACACAAGACGACTTGTTTCTTCTTCAAAAGTCTTTCCTCATAGAGAAAGGCTTAGTTAGACAACACCTAGATTCTTACAATAAGTTTGTTGATTCGGGCATTCAAGAAATCATCGAAGAGACAGGCGAAATCGATATTGAAGTGCCAGAAGCTCCTTACAAGATTAAGCTCGGCCAAGCATGGATCATAGATCCCCAGACAAAGATAAGTGGACCTTATGTCACTGAAGTTGACGGCACAAAACACGAGATTTACCCGTTAGAAGCTCGTTTCCGCAACCTCACGTATGCGGCTCCCTTATCCTTGGAAATGACTCCAGTTATCGACGGCAGAGAACAAGAGACAGAACTTGTACTAATAGGCGCCATACCTGTCATGTTAAAATCGAAGCTTTGCATTCTCTCTCAACTGCTTCCTGAAGAACTGATAGCACATGGAGAAGACCCAAGCGACCCAGGCGGCTACTTCACGGTTAACGGTTCAGAACGGGTTATTGTAGCCCTCGAAGACTTGGCACCTAACCGTATTCTCGTGGACATCGATACTAGAGGAGCAAAACCTGTCTATCAAGCCAAGATTTTCTCCACTACAGTTGGCTTTAGGGCGAGAATTGAGGTGAAGTTGAAGTCTGACGGCTCTATTAACGTGTCTATGCCAGGCGTCCCAACTGAAGTTCCCCTAGTTGTCCTCATGCGAGCATTAGGATTGGAATCAGATAAAGAAATCGCGGAAACAGTTTCTACAAGTAAGCCCATACAGAACGAGCTAGAAACGGCGTTTGAGAAAGCCCTAGGCGTCGAAACAGTCGACGACGCTATAATGTATATAGGCAATCGTGTGGCTCAAGGACAAGTGGAACAGTATCGCCGCCAAAAAGCCGAAAGCATCCTAGATAGAAACTTTTTGCCTCATGCTGGACGCACTACTGATAAACGTAAGGAAAAAGCCATCTTTTTAGGAGAAATCACATGCCGCGTCATCGAGTTGAAGCTTGGAAAACGCAAACCAGATGACAAAGACCACTTTAAAAACAAACGTTTAAAACTTGCTGGACCCCTACTGGCTGATCTTTTCCGCGTTGCCTTTAGAAATCTTTGCCGAGACATAAAGTATCAACTTGAACGCATGGGCGTTAAACGCCAGATTATCGCAATTTCTGCTGCCGTTCGTCCCGGTATCATCAGTGAACGGTTCCAACATGCCATAGCGACTGGAAACTGGGGACGTGGTCGAGTTGGCATCACACAGCTTCTAGACCGAACAAATCGCACCTCAACTTTAAGTCATCTTAGAAGGCTACAGTCTCCCCTCAGCCGAAGCCAACCCAACTTTGAAGCCAGAGACTTGCATCCCACCCATTGGGGCAGGCTCTGCCCAAATGAAACCCCTGAAGGCTCAAACTGCGGCTTGGTAAAGAACCTTGCCCTTTCAGCCTGCATCTCGGTGAGCGTTAATCCCGAAAAGATAAAACGGATTATCTACAAGTTGGATGTTGTTCCAGCCTTGGAAGCCAGCGAATCCTTGAGGAGTTCAGGAGCCAAGGTCTTTGTAGGCGGCTCTTTGGTTGGATACTGTCTTTCTCCAGAGGAGTTAACAGAGGAGATTAGAAGAAAGCGGAGAAGCGGAGAAATTCCTGCAGACGTGAACATAGTTTACTTTTCTAAGCTTATGGGCGAAAGGGAAGAAGTTTATATCAACTGTGACGAAGGACGCGTATGCAGACCCCTTATTATCGTGAAAAATGGTGTTCCAAAGCTGAAACCTGAACACATTGAGAAGATCCGTTCTGGAGAATGGATGTGGGAAGACTTAGTGAAAAATGGCATAATTGAGTACATAGATGCCGGAGAAGAAGAGAACCTATATATCGCGCTAAGCTTTGACGAGGTGACTCCAGAACACACTCACGTTGAAATCGCTTCTTACACGTTTCTAGGGATATGTGCTTCCCTTATCCCATACGCAGAGCATAATCAATCTCCTCGCAATTCATACGAGGCTGCTATGGCAAAGCAAGCCCTCGGTATTCATTCTACCAACCTTCTACTGCGTGTAGATTCCCGTTCTCATGTCCTACCCTATCCCCAAAAGCCCATAGTGGATACCAGATCCATGAACAGCATAGGATATGATTTCCGTCCTTCAGGGCAAAACTGCGTAGTTGCAGTAATTTCTTTTGAAGGCTACAACATGGAAGACGCTTTAATCTTCAATAAAGCTTCAATCGAGCGAGGTTTATGTCGCTCAACATTTTACAGAATTTATGAGGCTGCATGCCGACAATATCTGGGTGGACTGAAAGACAAGCTTATCATACCAGAAGCAGGCATCCGAGGATACCGAGGAGAACAATATTATCGCATGCTGGAACCAGACGGCATCATAGGTCTAGAGTCGAATGTAAACGGCGGTGACGTTCTTGTTGGAAGAACGAGTCCACCGAGATTTCTTGAAGAATACAAGGAGTTTGAGGTTAAAGGTCCAACAATGAGAG
>CAYFZT010000105.1:4306-5907 GCA_964347555.1 uncultured Candidatus Bathyarchaeia archaeon
AACTTGTGAAAGCTAGAGTACGCGACCAGAGAATTCCAGAATTAGGCGACAAATTTGCTTCTCGTCACGGTCAAAAAGGCGTAATAGGAATGATCATTCCACAAGAGGACATGCCCTTCACTGTCGACGGCGTAGTCCCTGATATAATCATTAATCCTCACGCCATTCCATCACGAATGACCATCGGACAGTTTCTCGAGTCTATGGCAGGAAAAGTGGCAGCTGCAAGAGGAAGACCAGTTGACGGAACACCCTTCATTAATGAAAACCCCGAAGAGTTGAAGCAGGCTTTAATTGATCACGGTTACAGCCACACTGGCAGGGAAGTTCTCTACAACGGCATCACTGGCGAACGCTTCGCTGCCGACATTTTCATGGGAGTCGTCTATTATCAAAAACTTCATCACATGGTCACAGACAAGATTCATGCAAGAGCCAGAGGACAAGTTCAAATGTTGACTCGACAGCCTACTGAAGGGCGAGCCAGAGGCGGTGGTCTTCGCTTCGGGGAAATGGAACGAGACTGTTTGATTGGACACGGAGCTGCCATGCTTCTGCAAGACAGACTTCTCGAAGAGTCAGATAAGTATCTGCTTTACGTCTGCGAAAACTGTGGCTATATTGCGTATTACGACCTTAAACAGCGCAAGTATGTTTGTCGAATATGCGAAGAACAAAGTCAAATTTCGCCAGTCTTCATCTCCTATGCCTTCAAACTGCTTTTGCAAGAACTGATGAGCCTTTGCGTGACGCCTAAACTCAAGCTAAAGGAGAGAGCCTGAAAATGGCAACGATAGAAGATACTATACATAAAGTCGTAGATGAGCTTTCATTTGGCATAATGTCTCCTCAAGACATAAGGAGAATCTCTGTTGTCGAAATTCAAACAGCAGACACCTACGACGAGGATGGTGCACCCATCACTTCTGGACTCATGGATGGAAGGCTAGGAACCCTTGAGCCAAGGCAGAGATGTAAAACATGCGGCAACACCGCCATCCGCTGTCCAGGCCACTTTGGCCACATCGAATTGGCCGTTCCAATAATTCATGTAGAGTTTACAAAGGTAATTTACAACTTGCTAACTGCCACATGTCGAAATTGTGGACGCCTCCTGTTAAAGGAAACTCGAATCGAAAAAATTAGGTCACGGATCCAACGAACACGCAAGTTGCTTGGGGAGGTTTCATCCGATTTCTACAAGAAAATTTTGCGGGAAGCAAGAAATAAGGAGTGCCCTCACTGTGGCGCTCCCCAATTTAAAATCGAGTTCACAAAGCCTACGACTTTTTACGAGATTTCCGAGGAAGGCGCCCAACGATTAACCCCAAGCATGATTCGAGAAAAACTTGAACGTCTGCCAGATGAAGACTTGGAAGTTATTGGATTCAACCCGGAGACTGCCCGCCCAGAATGGATGGTGCTTCAGGTTCTTCCTGTTCCGCCGGTCTATGTTCGACCCTCAATAACTTTAGAGTCGGGAATCCGCTCGGAGGACGACTTAACTCACAAGCTTGTTGATATTATCCGCATCAATCAGCGTTTGAAAGAGAATATGGAAGCTGGGGCTCCAACCCTTATCATACAAGACCTATCCGAAC
>CAYFZT010000106.1:0-5862 GCA_964347555.1 uncultured Candidatus Bathyarchaeia archaeon
CAACTTTCCAGTTGAACAGTTGCCCAAACCCCTTCAATTTATTTCCTATATTTTCCCGTTAACCTACGGCATAGACGCTGGAAGAAAAGTCATTGCAGGAGCCACACTGGTTGACATTTTCTCACTGCTGGGTCAGATGCTAATAGTTTGCTTCATCTCAATTGCATTAGGATACATCTTCTTTAGAACCTTTGAACATGTGGCGAGAAAAACAGGACAAATAGAAGCAGTTTAGCTCGGAAATTAAGATATGCTTCGCATCCTTTTTTTGTTGCTTACTACTTTGCTAGTCTCTGCGAAGCTTCAGCTATCATGAAGAGCCCTATCAATATCAGAATTGTTGGGACGAGAGGTAAAGAGTAGCCTAGAATTCCCGCAGCTCCAATGGCAAAAGCTATAATGCCAATAAAAAGGCTGAATTTGCTCATCCTGGTACCAACTCCTGCTCTTGTTAAATTGAGACCTACCAGAATTAATCCCACACCGAAAGCTACGTATGATCCAGTATCTACTTGGTAATATTCTCCAGTCCACCAACCAAACCCGATTAAAACCAAAAATGCACCCCAAGCTAAGCTTTCAAGAGCCTTGTTGGTAACCAATGAACATAGCCTCATATTAGGATGTTTTGGAATTGATTCAAGCCTTGTGAAGATGTGCATGTCTAAAAGGATTTCTGTAAAAAAACAAGATTTATAATGAACCTCACGCATTCACACTATTTCTATCAAGGTGAAAAGGAACATGGCTGAACAAACAGAAGTCCAACGGAAGAATGTTGAACCGTTAAGGCTGGATCCATCCTTTAAGTATGAAGTCATGAAAGAGCACGATGGAGAAACCCTTAAAATCTGTTTTCAATGCGGATGCTGCACATCAAGCTGCCCTACCGCCCGTTTCAGCGACTCTTACCGACCCAGAACGATAATACGCTTGGCGCAACTGGGGATTCGAGAAAAAGTTCTTGAAAGCCCAACCCTCTGGCTCTGCACCGCCTGTTTCACATGTACAGACCGTTGCCCCCAAGACGTAGAAGTTGCTAGCGTCCTAAGAGTTCTTAGAAACCTCGCGGTCAAAAAGGGAGAGATTCCACGAATCTTCACCGAACTCGCTTCGAACATTTACGAAACTGGCTATGTCTACCAGATTCCTGAGATGAGACTGAGGAAGAGAGCAGAACTTGGGTTGCCGCCACTCCCAAAATCCACTGTAGATCATGTTGACAAGTTAATCAAATTGGCGGGCGGAACAAGATTGATAAAATCTAAGGAGGCAAAGTGATGTCAGAACTACGCTATCTGTTCTTTTTGGGCTGCACTATCCCTTACAGAGTCACAAGCTATGAAATTTCAGCTAGAAAGGTTTTTGCAAAACTAGGCATAGAGCTGGTTGGTATGTCCGATTTCAACTGTTGCGGACTTCCAGTTGATCCAGCCAGCCACGAAATGATGCTCGCCTTAGCAGCTCGTAACCTCTGCTTGGCGGAGCAACAGGGATTAAACATCATCACGCTTTGCACTGGCTGTGCAGTAACCCTGCGCAAAGTGAACAAAGTTTTGAAGGAGGACAAGGAACTCAGGAATAGAATTAACGGATATTTGAAAGAGGTAGGCATGGAGTTTAAAGGCACAGTTGAAGCCAAACATTTTATTCACGCCTTCAAGGAAGACCTAGGCTTCGACAAGATTAAAGAAGCTGTCACTAAGCCGCTTACAGGACTTAAAGTCGCCGAGCATTGCGGATGCCATCTTCTCCGACCGACTAAGATTACAGGTTGGGACGACCCAGAAGATCCCGCAGTTCTAAAAGGTTTAATCGAGTTAACAGGCGCCGAATGCCTAGATTACATGGATGAGGCTGAATGCTGCGGCTACACAGTTATTGCAATAGACGATAAGGTCGCTCTGCAACTCACCAGAGAGAAACTTCAACACATTAAAATGGCTGGAGCCCAAGCGCTAATTACAGTTTGTCCCTCGTGCCACTTAATGTTTGACATGCAGCAAGCCAGAATTGAAAGAATGTTCAATGAAAAATTCGAGCTACCTGTGCTTCATTTTCCGCAGTTGCTGGGATTAGCTATGGGTTTCAACCCTGATGAATTAGCCCTCAAAGAGCTGCGGGTTGACCCCACGAAAATTTTAGAAGTCACAAAAACAACATAGCCAAAAACATCTGTTACAAAACTTGTTACCTGACTACGCTAGGGAAAACTATTCGTTTTTAGTGGGCCCGGAGGGATTTGAACCCTCGACCAACAGGTCTCTCCTCTAAACATAGATTATGAGCCTGTCGCTCCAACCAAGCTGAGCTACGGGCCCTATTTACTCTGTATTCGATTTCTTAATTCTCATTTAAGGATTTTCTGTTTTCTATGCGGCTAGTTGCCTTTTATAAACCACTTTTCAAGTTCAGTCTGCTTAACACGCGCATAAAACCTTTGCATCCTTTGAATGGCAGTTTCCACTCGTTGGCGAGAGAAGTCTCGTTGGTTGCAAAGGAAATCCGTGAGTCCATTCTCATCCATTCTGTCATAATTTAGGTTATAGTCAACAACAATGGGAGGTTGCAAGAAGAGCGTTCTAACCTGCTCGTAAGCTTGGTCTTCAATTTTGGACATGATCTTGTCGGGCATGTTTTCGATTTTGCCATACTTTCTAAGTAAATTGACGGCTGTTTTTGGACCTACCCCTTTTATCCCTTCATTGAAGTCAGTTCCCATAAGAATAGCTACATCCACAAGTTGTTCCCGAGTGATTCCATGAAAAGAAAGGAAATTGCTTAATCGAATGAGTTCTGGCTTCAAAGGCCTGGCAATTCCTTTGCTGGGCAAATACTCTTTTCCAGAGATCGTTAGATATCTTACCAGTCTGGGAGCACCAAAAAGCAAAGAATCATAATCTTTGCTGCTTGCTGCCCAAACGTCGCCTTTAAACGCCATGTATGCGGTTTGGGCTTCTGCCTCGCTTGGAGCTTGAACAAAGGGGATTCCAAGCAATTGTAACAGCTTTTTTGCATCTGCGATCATAGGCTGCGTTAATCGACTGGTCATAACAGCTTTTGAAAAAGCCGTAATGTAGTCTCCAGCTTCAAGGGCGGCTTTCCATTGTTTTGTGGCTTTTTCCCGTTGTTCTCGTCGTTTCACGATTTCTTGTTGCTTCAGTTTAGGCGGTTTGCCGTCGAAAACGAAAATTAAACGGGTGTTGTAGTCGCAGATGAGGCGGGTAGACCTGAACATGAGTCCAGCCAGATGCGACGTGATGTTGCCGTCTGAGTCTTGAAGGGGTGTACCGTCGGGCATGCGAATCAAAGCTAAAAATTGGTACAACGTATTGTTGGCATCAACTGCAAAACTTCTACCTCTAAAGTTTTCTAGTCGGAGAATCTTCCTAATCATTATGGGTGTAAGGTTAACCCCCAAATCGAAAACCTGCAAGTAGATAATACGCAAACTGACAATAATGCTTTTCCAGTCAGAGAAACGGTTGGCGTTAGCTTCGAAGGAACTTGTTACTGACTGGTTGTTTCTCCATATGGACTAGGCTGTCTCCTATGTCAGTAACCTTGAAACCGAACCGTTCAAAAAACCCAATATTGCCCAAACCAGTGCACAAGGTTACTCGCTTTGAACGTGCTTCCCTAAGAAAGGCTTCCATGATGAATTTTCCATAGCCCTTTCCCCTGAACTTTGGCTTCACAAAAATTCCGTGCAACCGAAATTCGCTTTCAACTTCAGAAACAACAGCTTCGCCGAGGATTTCATCTAACCCAACGTCTCTAAGCTTGTAGACTGTTTGCGGTTCATTCGTCTCCTTCAGTATCTGCATACCTTGATTCTCCAATGTGGAAGATTGCCACTCAAACACGCTTGCAGCGTATAAGCCTTTCTGCAAAACAAAACTAGAACACAGATATAGTCATGTCAGCTTACGTAAGTTGTATGCTGATCAACGGAGATGTCCCTCAATCTCCTTTTTTCTGCATTTATCCTACTTTGAACGCAAGTGATCCTACTCTCATAAATCTTAAATCTCTCCCTGTTCTTGGTTATATTGGTGGTATAATTGGTAGGTATGAAAATTTCTTTAACCACAAAGGCTACACTAATTCTTTTGATGAGCGTAATGCTAGCTGAGGGATACAGTGCAGTCCAAGCTGATCCTCAGGGCATTATCGTTAGTGTTTCTACAGACAAGAGCGCCTATGGGTGGGGTGAAATTGTAATGATAACTGTTTCTGTTACAAACATTGGTTCTTCAACATTGGACTTTGTTTTTGCGGATACTCATCAATCCGGATATTCTATTGGCGCGCTGCGTGGACGCACATTTGAGGCAGTCTGGACTACACTTAATGATTACTATCTTCAGTTAGTGACTTATCTCACTCTTGAACCAGGTGAAACAAAAAATTACACCTTTCTGTGGTCACAGGTAAGCGAGACCGATGTCAAAATTAAGCCTGGAACCTACCTGGTCTTTGGCTACTTTGTTGGAACATGGACTTGGTCGGCGCGCTCTGCTTCCTTTGACATCAGGGGTCATGGATATAGAGAACGTTAAATGTTTAGAGCCAAAACAAAGATAAGCTTAAAGAGGCTTGAAATGGACGGAGCATCATAACCATCTAAAGTGGCTGAACTACTTACGGTTAGTTTTGCGACGTACATTCTTCTAGTTTTCTATAAAGTGCTTTTATAATTGCGACAGACTTTCTAAGCGTTTCTTTTCCTCAGGAGACCAAAAAAGGGAATGCATCTTGTGGAGCAATATATAAGGGCCCGTGAGAATATATATGCTGTTATGGTTCTTTTTGGAGCTCCCTTGGAGGTGTGGTTGTTAGATGGTTAGTAAAATGACTGGAGATGAGCTTGTTGAGAAGGCTGAAGTGATTTCAGCCGTCAGAGACTACGAAAACGGTAGAATTCGAAAGAAGGAGGCAACGGTAGATTTTTCGGTTTCGCCATCCGACTCAGATGACAAGATCTTGATACGTGTTATTACTGAACCTAAATCAAAGTCAGGGTATGTTGGTGTTGACACAGTTAGAGAGATGAGTGAGGTTCTTGAAAAGCGAAATTATGACAAGGGCATCCTCATTGGGAAAAGGTTTACTGAAGCGGCAAAAAGTGAGATGGATCGTGAAAACATTGAGACGGTTTCCGAGAGAGTTAAGCCACATTTCAAAACAGAGCGACTTTATTTGGCAATAAACGATTGCATAGAAAATTTGTGCAAGGCGAAGTGTGGTCATGTCCCAACTAAGAAATCAGACTGCACGGGTTACATTGATGGCAAGTACTCTTGTGATGTTAGACTAATCAGTGATAATGCCGGTTTTCATCTTGAACACGGTTGGATAGAATTTCTGGAGAAAGATCTGGCGAAGCTTTTGGCAATTAAGAAAACTTTTGAATGATCAAATATCGGGGGAGCCTTCTTCCCGAGGTATTTCTAGTTTCAAACAAGAGCGGTAAAAAGATGTTTCACTTCTGAACAACAATTTTTATATCCATTACGTGCAACTCTTTATTTTTTTTATAGCCCTCCACAACTTCCCTAAACATCAGTGCGAAAACCGCAACGTTAAGGTTATTACAATCCCGTGTGGAGACATCCCCCGAAAACCCTAATTTTTTTCGGGTATCTGACATCTCCATCATCAAGCAAGGTATTGACTTGGCGCATTAAAAGGACATATGGATGATTCCTCTAGAACATTGGAACATAAAGACCTTCCAGAAATCTAAAAGCTTTCTCAATTATCGACAAGACTGTCTGTTTAAACCACGCCCTGTTTTCTCTATCGGAAACTTAGAAAAGTGGAGGGTTGACTCACGACCTGTAAGGGGACAAGATACGG
>CAYFZT010000107.1:0-5705 GCA_964347555.1 uncultured Candidatus Bathyarchaeia archaeon
ATAAGAAGATTTCCAAACGTTTCCAAAGGTGAAAAGGGTTGATAAACTCTTCAGCATCGATGCCCCTAAGCGGAGAAGCAAAAGAAGTTCTCAGTGAACTCGGGCTCACTCAGTACGAAACTCGCGCCTACTTGGCTCTCCTTGACAAAGGAGTCTTAACCGCCAGTCAGATAAGTGAATATGCAGACGTTCCTTACTCTAAAATCTATGAGGTTCTCGCTTCCCTAGAAAAGAAAGGCTGGATAAAAACTGAACGAGGAAGACCCAGCAAGTATCATCCTAAATCTCCATCGGAAGCCTTAGAAGCAGCCAAGCTTCGCCTTGAAGAGATGACAAGGTCTTGGGAACACAGCATACTAAGCGAGTTACAGCCCCTCTACGAGAAGCGGGGAATCAGAGAAAAACCAGACATATGGATTCTAAGAGGCGAATTCAGCATACTAGCCAAGCTTAAGGAAACATTGGACAAAGCTAAAACCGAAATAATGATAGCAGCACCTTCGTTGCCAAAGCCTTTGGAAGGCACTTTTGTTTCCATGTTGACACGCTTGCAGAATGCTGGCATTGATGTGCTCTTCATGATTTCAAAGGAAGCCAAAGACTGGGATCTAAAGAAGATTACTAGTTTTGCTGAAGTCAGAGTTAGGAACCAGATGTTCGGCGGTGGAGTTATAGTTGACAGCAAAGAAGCCATGCTCTTTCTGGGCGAAGAGAAGCCAACTCTTGTTATATGGTCAAACCATCTGGGACTGGTCAAATTCGCCAGAGACTATTTCCAATATCTTTGGAACTCCTCAAAGAAAGCTTGATTTTCTCATGCAACTGTAATTCTCTCTTCAAGCAGATTTTCAGTCAGTATTCTAGATCTATACTTGAAATTAACAAAATATAACTATGAATCTCGCCGAGTTCTGAAAAAGGCGAAATCCAATGCTGCAAAAAAGTTTAAAAACAGAAAGAACAGTGCTAACTTTGCTCTTGCTTTTCTCAGCAATCTCTGTAGCATTCATATTAGAAACGATTCCAGTTGCAAAGGCAGCTTCTTCAAATGAAGCAAAGCCCATGGAATTTTACTTTCATTACGTGGATACTCCTGTGAACGTCGCTGGGTTGCAGACAAAGTATGTTATGAACACTACTAGATGGTTTAAGTTTCCAACTCAGCAGGAAGCCTATGCAAACTCCTTTTACAAGCCTTTGGGTTTACCAAAGATAGCTGTTGACTTCTACCTGTACCCAAACTTTGCAGGTCCAGCAACCATCAACGGCACATGGCAAGTTTTTGTATGGGTGAACAGTTCTGCTTACAAGCCTGTGGGCTTTAACCTGCAATTCAAAGAGGTCACAATCGGAGGAGTAACTCTTTGGGACTCAGGGCAGATTAATCCAACTGTCACCAGCACAATAGGCGACTATATCGATGTTCCAGTTTACAACTATAATCTGTCCACTTCACTGGTTCACTCCTTCAACCCAGATACAACACTTCACGTTGACATTGAAGTAAATGCTGGTTCCTCGGCAGACACAAGAATCTGGTATGATTCATCCGCCTTTCCAAGCAAAGTCATTCTGCCAGTGGAAGATTATGCAAAGCCAGCAACCATTAAGACTTATACTGTTGACAATTCAGAGACAAACCTCTTCCATTATAACTGGAGTGATAGTCAACGCAAGGTCATAGTTCGAGCTAACGTGACAGACCCCTTCGGTGGATATGACATATACAAAGTGAACATGACAATTGTTGACCCAGCAGGTCAAGCAGTCGTGGACAATACAAACATGACAAGAGTTTCGAACGGTCAATGGCGCATTAACTACGCTCATATTTTTGAGGCAAACTGGTCTTATCCCATAACTGCCACATTGGGAAACTACACTGTGAGAGTTTCAGTCATCGACAACAATGGATATTACCGAAACATTGACGTGGGCACCTTTGAGCCTTTTATTGCAGAAGGCACACACGTATTCACCATAGGCGTCATCGTATACTATGATCCAGCCTTCCTAATAACCGACGACGTCAACGACCCATTACCAAACGCCCAAGTCTATATAACGTGGACAAATGGCACAACAGACACGCTGCCACGCTACACAGCAAATGACGGCTTCATAAACCTAACACACGTATCAGCTGGAAACTACAGCTTCACCATTCTCTGGAAAGACATCGTGGTTCAACAAACCACAGTGCACGTAGACTCAGATGGCCCATACACCATAAAAACAAGAGTGTACCAGTTAACCGTTGATGTTCTCGGAAACAACCGAATATCCATAGAAGGAGCCTATGTCATCGTTTACACACAATCAGGAGTAGGCTACGGACTTGACACAACCGACGCAGCCGGCCAAGCTGTGTTCAAGTTGCCAGCTGGAACATACAATATCGAGGCTCACTACAGCTCTGAATACTGGCTTACAGTGGTTAGAACAAAAGCAACTGAACAAGTTTCAGTAGATGCCTCATCCACAAAAACTGTGATTCTAGACTTTCCACCAGCTGTTTGGACAACAATTGGCTTCTGGGTGCTCATCTTATGTACAGTGATGCCAGCGCTTGCTTTGGTGTTCTTCGTCCTGTATAAGAAAGGCAAGTTAAAGTTTGCTTTTTAGCCTCCTCTTTTTTTCTCCATTAAAACTAAACAAAATAGGGATCTAGAAAAAAGAAAGAGGAAATCATAGGCTTTGTCTGAGTTGGTGTATCTTGATGACCGTCTATTGGTGAGGCAACCAGAAACAAGCATGCTTCTTGACCAAAATCTCAAAAAAGATGGAAAACAAGAAAGTTACTATGCGGTTAGAACTTTTTTCTCTGGTGGAGGAGATGGAATAAGTCCATGTTTCATCAGCAATGCAGTGGATTCTCTTGCGTTTTTAATGATAGCCACCGCTTTGTCCCAAAGTTCTTTTCGGCTAGGCTTGACTCTAGCGACTCCTTCTTTGATCGACTCTAATGCGCAAGCAACGGCTTCGTGTGGAAAAACCTCCCATTCATCCATTCTAGGAATTATGTCGCCTTCGTGAATTCCCCTCTCTTCTGCAAATCTGGACAGTTCCTTTGCAGCTGCAATGCACATGTCGTCGGTGATCGTCTTTGCTTTCACATCTAAGACCCCTCTGAAAATAGCTGGAAAACCCAGCGAATTGTTTATCTGATTTTCAAAGTCCGATCTGCCGGTTGCCACAACTTTGGCTCCTGCCTCCTTTGCTTCCCAAGGCCATATTTCAGGGACAGGATTTGCGCATGCAAATACCACTGAGTTTGTTGCCATAGCAGATATCCATTCTTTCTTTATCGTGCCTGGTCCAGGTTTAGAAGCCCCAATACAAACGTCAGCTCCTTTTAACGCTTCAGATACGTCTCCTCTTCTGCCCTCTGCGTTTGTTTTCAGACAGAAATCCCATTTCCACGGGTTTTCCTGCTTTTCTGCTTCAATATCCTTTCTTTCGGGGTGAAGAATCCCTTTACTGTCCACCATAATGAGGTTGCCAGGTTTAACTCCTGCTCTCATGAGGACTATGGCTGTTCTCGTGTTTGCCGAGCCTACGCCTACGATGGTTATCAATGCTTCACCCATTTTTTTGGCTACAACTTTTAAGGCGTTCATTAATCCTGCCAAGATCACGGTTGCTGTGCCTTGTTGGTCGTCGTGCCAAACCGGTATGTTGAGTTGTTCTCTTGCTTTGTCCAACACATGGAAACATTTCGGTTTTTCGATGTCTTCAAGGTTTATTCCTCCGAAGGTTGGTTCTATCCATTTACATGCGGTTACTATGTCCTCAGCATCTTTGGTTGCTAGGCATAGGGGAAAAGCATCGACGCCGCCAAGATATTTGAATAAAAGAGCTTTACCCTCCATAACTGGTAAACCCGCTTCAGGTACTCTTGTGCCGTCGCTTACCACTGCCACGTAGTTCCATCTGTTAGTGTGCCTAAAAACCAGTTCTGGATTTTCCTTTATTTCTCTGCAAGGTTGGGCTACGCCAGGAGTGTACCATATAGCAAAGTCGGACGGATCTCGAATGGCACATTTGGGCATAACTTGAACCTTTCCCTGGTAGAAAGGATGATAAGCCGCAGCTAGCTTAGCTGGCTTTTTGGCTTTGGATAAGAGTTCTTCTACAGTCGTTTTTTTGCTCATTTACATACCTCACGCCTTTTTTCCCGTATTCAATAATTGTTTATCGATTTTGCGTGTGGAATTAGTTTGTTATAGTCTGCGCATATAAATGTGCCGAGGTTTAATCTTGCATCTTCATAGAAGCTAACATTAATAAGACTCTCGTCACCGTGATCTAAAATTTGGATAAAAGCCCTTTGGAGAGACATTTCATATGAAAGAACTCGACGAATTTCCACAACTGGAAACGGATAGACTGATCCTGCGAGAAATGACCCTTGATGATTTAGAATTTTACTTCCGCCATTTCAACAATACCAAAATAGTAGAAGGCTCCTGCTTCCCAGGACCAGAAAGCCTTGAAGCAGCTAAAGAAGAACTCGAACGCTACTGTATAAAGCCCTTCAAAGAAAACAAGGGTATCCGCTGGGGAATCATCAGGAAAGGTGATGATGAACTTATAGGAACCTGTGGTTACTACGATTGGCATAAAACCGTGCGTCGAGCAGAAATCGGATACGATCTAGATCCGGCATACTGGGGACAAGGCCTGGTGACAGAAGCACTGATTGCTGTGTTGAAATATGGTTTCGAAAAAATGGACTTAAACAGGATACAAGCAATCATTGACTCAAGGAACACCAGATCTTTGAACCTTGTTCATAGGCTGGGTTTCAAAAAAGAAGGAATTCTTCGGCAAAACAGCTACTTTGACGGGCGCGCGCGCAATTCAGAGACGATGTCTGCTTTTCGTTATTGAGAAAAGAATGGCGCCAATCTTAACTTCTTCATTCGAATAATTGGATTGAAAAATAAGACTGGGTACTTGTTAGTTTAGGTTCTTCTTCTTCGTTTGCGTCCCGTTTTTTTTGCCGCTATCAAACCCACCTTCCTGCCAGGTGGAGCACGACGCGAAACAGTAGTAACTTTGCGGGCGCCTCTCCTGCTACTTCCATAAGGATGAACAGCCGCTACCATAGCAACGCCCCTTGTACGAGGGTAAACACGACCTTTAGCCTTCATCAAATGGAACTTGTCCCCTGCCTTCAGAAAAGGCTTGTCAACACGACCCGCGCCTGAAATCACTCCAATCGTGGCTCGACAAAGACTGTTAAGATACCGCGTTTTGCCAGAAGGAAGCTTGATCATCACTCCCTGAGGAGTATGCCCGACTATAAGAGCATAAGAACCAGAAGAACGAGACATCTTGCCCCCGTCGCCAGGGGTAAGTTCGATGTTACATATCATTGTACCATCTGGAATACTGCCAATGGGCAGCACATTGCCGATGTCGATTGGAGCCTTGCCTCCCATGTGAATTTGCTGGCTCACGTAGGCTCCTTCAGGAGCCACCATGTAGTAGGATTCGTTAGTTTCAAGTTTAACCAAGGCCAGAGGAGCGCCTCTTCCAGGTTCGTGGAGGATAGCTTGAACTTGACCGCTCATGACTTTTTTTTCAAGTCTTTCTTTTGGAATGTTTGGATACTGTACTGGAGCTATCCTGTTGTGGGTTGAAGCCCTGAACGTGGGTGAGCCTCTGCCACGTCTCTGGACACGGATTCGTTTGCCCAT
>CAYFZT010000108.1:0-1630 GCA_964347555.1 uncultured Candidatus Bathyarchaeia archaeon
GCGCCATTTCAGCGTGTTATCAATAAATTTATGCGCGCGCGCAAAAATCAAAAGACAAGATGGGCGAGCTACACCCCAAAACACAATATAAACTTCAACATCAAGCTTGCAGCAATCCCTGAACATCTCATAGAGTACACTGTCATACACGAACTCGCTCACACAAAGGAAACAAAACATAACAAGAAATTCTGGTATCTAGTTGAAAGGTACTGCCCGAGCTATCGAGAAAGCAAGAAGGAATTAACAAAATATGAGCTCTTAATCCAGAAAAACATTGCTTGGCAAAAAATGTTGAAACGGTAGCTTTAGTTGCCGTTTGGTCTGTATGTATTTGGCTTATGAGTTTCTCTATGGCGCGTTTTTCTAAGCGTTCTTCATCTATTCCTTAGTTTCCCTTTCGGGCAGTCTGGTTCCGCAAGAACAGTATTCTATGTCTGCACTGATGTATGCACCACATTTCGGGCAGATGGTCCATGCTTCCAGAAGTTCCATTGTTTCCCGCCCATCTTTATGCGTTATCGGAGTAAGTTCTTGTACCAGTTTTCTTCTTCCAGTCAGTAATATTCGAAGTGTGGCCGATGAAATCAAGCCAACAATCAAAAGCGAAATTGATGTGTTTATGATGGCAATTAGCAACCAAAGAGATTGTACATATAACATTGCGTAAGCTAGAGAAGCTTCCAACCAAGCCGATACAAACAATCCTGTGAGGCTGAACACAAAAAGAGATAGATATTCTTCAGCAACTTCTGTCCAGTCTACCTTTTGAGGAAATTGCCTCAGGAATACAAACCCGAAGAACCTTCCCAGAAATATCCCGATTCTTGACAAAACAAGAAAACCTCCAACTATCCCCAAGAATACAGCATATATCTCGAGGAAACCATGAGAAAAAGCTACGATGTAAAGCGGGTTCAATTGAGAAATCATCCATAGAGCTACTCCTATTGAAAGGCCTAATCCTATAGCGCTCCAAAATGCAAGCACAAGACCAATCATGGACATAAGCACGTTTGTCCCATTATGAGCGAAATAGGTAATCGCACTCACTGGGATGTTATCCCATGGAATTTCGGGAGCGCTATGCATGTAGAAGTCATAGGCACGTCTATTGGCATTCACAACTGCTGATATCGACACAATAGCGGCTGAGAATAGGACAACCCATTTATGTCGAGCAAGAATCTGTCCTGGGAATCTCATGCTATAAAGTTGAGTCAAACATATTAAAACCTAATGCATACACCACACGCGTAGAAGGTGTCATGGATTTTTGCCACGAGTACAAAAGTACGTCGCAGACGTCGCAAACTGTTTAAAAGGGTAGCAACACGTTTGAGACGTCGTAGAAAGAATTTTAAATGCTTCAAGATACAGAAAAGCATGAAGAACGATGAGTAGTCAACCTAACTTCATCTCAGAAGAGGAGCTGGCACAAAGAATAATTGTGCTTCACAAAAAGGGACTGGGCGTTCGTAGAATATCAAAGACTTTGAAATCTGAAGGTATTGACAAAAGCAAAGACCAGGTGTGGAGATTCCTTCAGAAATACGCGCCAAAGGCAAACGAAGAAGCGGAGGGCGAACAGTGCCGCAATGATCTACTTAATGTGAAATGGAGAGAGTTG
>CAYFZT010000108.1:1640-5642 GCA_964347555.1 uncultured Candidatus Bathyarchaeia archaeon
GTAACTGTTGACGTTGATGTGAATGTCAGGAAGGCTGTTGAACGAATGAATAATCAAGAAATAGGTTGCTTGGTTGTGCTTGAGAAGGGAAATTTCGCTGGAATATTGACTGAGCGAGACGTTTTGAAGAGAGTCGTAGCTGAAGGTCGGAATCCAGAAAAGACGCTTGTAGGAGACGTTATGTCCAAACCTCTGATAGTAGTTGATCCCGATGCAAGCTTAGAAGAAGCGTTGGAACTGATGTTTGAAAAACGAGTCAAGAAATTGACAGTTGTAAAGAACAAAGAGCTCGTAGGGCTTATTACAATGACGGACATAGCACGTGTCCACACAGCACTGGTTGAGCATATAAAAAGCCTCGCTGAGAAATATGACATACCAAGAAGAATGAAAAAAGTTATTCAATACTACGTTGTGTAGAGTGCGTGCAAGTAACTATAACTTAAACAGATTTCTTGCTTCCAAACGAAATTGTTAAATCTACAAATGTTATGTTGCTGTACGAAATTGGAGGGGCAACGGTTGAAAACCAAGAAATTCGTTCAGGGAAGAGATGAGGAAGACTGGGTAAGAGTATGGAATGCAGAGTACAAGGAATATGACGATCTTAGACAGATTACAGTAGATGAATTCAAAGTCGCTGAAACAGCGCCCGAGTTTGATCCCAAAGGAAGGTTAATCGCAGAACTGAACGAACAGCCTGTTGGAATCATTCACGCTCATGTTGACAGACTTCGAAAAGAGAAGAAAGGCTTCATAACATCATTGGGTGTCATTCAAGAATTCCGTGGTAAAGGAATCGAAGAGGAACTTGTGGAAATCGCCTTGAATGAGTTGAAAAGTCGAGGCATGGAAGTTGTTCAGGCATGGGCGCGTGATACTAGGAGAGACAGAATTCGCCTTTGGGAGAAGTTAGGCTTCAAACTTGTACGTAAGTTCAGCCTAATGAAGAAAGATTTGGATACGGTGCTATCAGGTATAGGTGAGAACAAAGAAGCGACACTGAAGCCGCTTCGAAGAGACTCTGATGAAGACGTGAAGATGCTTAACTGGCTGGGAAACGAATGTTTCAAGGAACATTTCAACTTTAGACGAGGCACTATTGAAGAAACAACGTATTTTCTGCGGGAAGACCCGTTTTTCAAAGATCAAAGCTGGTTCTTCACCAATCTGAAGGGGAAAAATGTAGGTTACATTGGTGTTGGCATCGATGAGAAATTCAATGTTGAGAGGAACATGAAAAC
This sequence comes from uncultured Candidatus Bathyarchaeia archaeon, assembly GCA_964347555.1. Classification (GTDB taxonomy): domain Archaea; phylum Thermoproteota; class Bathyarchaeia; order Bathyarchaeales; family Bathyarchaeaceae. Next base: position 2,885 of record CAYFZT010000108.1, read on the forward strand.
TGGATGGGTCTTGGACATCGGTGTGTTGAAACCGTACAGAAGAAGGGGCATTGGAACTACTTTGATGTTATGGGGAATGGAGACGTTGAAAGCTAAAGGTATGACTACAGCAATGTTAGGTGTGGACGATTTGAACGTGACAAAAGCGATGAAACTGTACGAGAAAGTTGGCTTCAAAGTAGCAAAGAAGGATTTGACTTACGAGAAGGAATTTTAGGTTTCGAAATGTATTGTAAGAAAAGTAGAGACTTAGATGTAGGCGTATAACATTGAAGAAGATAAGCGAACCAGTTTATAAAATCGTTGATGTAAATGAAGCGAATATTGAAAAGCATGACATTTTCTGCTTGAAATCGAAAAAGCACACAGATGGATAAAAGAGCAAGGTTAAATGGGTGAAGAAACGCTTCAAAGAAGGCTTACGTCTCAAACTCCTTCTAATAAACGAAGGCCCACGACGAGGCTTCACATCAAGAGGATTTATCGAATACATTCCAGGCGAATACACATGGCGTGGAATCGACGCAAAGGGTCACATGGCTATCCATTGCATTTGGGTCGTCGGCAGAAACAAGAAACACGGATACGGCAAAATGTTGCTGGAACAGTGTTTAAACGATGCGAAAGGACTGAACGGTGTAGCTGTTGTAACATCAGAACAACCGTGGCTAACAAACAAGAGATTTTTCCTCAAAAACGGTTTCAAACTAATCGACAAGGCTCATCCTTAATTTGAACTCCTTGTTAAGCAATTCAAAGATGCACCATTACCAAAGTTCAATAATGGCTGGCAAGAGCATGCAGCAAAATATGGTTCAGGACTTACAGTACTATATTCGGACCAATGTCCATACATCAATGGCGCCATTAAATACATCTCTGCGACAGCAGAAAAGTATGGTATCCCCTTAAGACTTGTGAAATTCGATGAGTGCACACAAGCTCAATCTGCTTCGGCACCATACGGTGTATTCAGTCTGTTTTACAAGGGGAAATTCGTCACTCACAGGCCAGGGTTGCCAACTGCATTGCTAAGGCAAATATTAGAAGAAAAATCGAAATAGAATTTTTCAACCTGTGCTGATTTGGCACGAGAAATTCCTAAGAACTGTTTCGTCTTCAAAGGTTTGAGAACATTGTAGTTTTCACCAAATTCTTAAATCACGAAGGATAAAGTTTAATTGTTGCGAGGCATTATGCCATGAGGCTAAATGAAGAGTTCAAGTCCCTTGGAGGCGACTTAACATAATTATTCCTGTTCGTTGTTTCAGTTGCGGCACATTAATCGGCGACAAATGGGAAGAATTCGCTCGCAGAGTAAAGGAAGGAGAAGACTCGGGCAAGGTTCTAGACAGCTTAGGCGTAAAACGTTACTGTTGCCGCCGCATGCTTATATCCCATGTGGAAATAATTGACGAACTTCTCAAATTCTATGAAGAAGCTGGCAAACGAAAACTAGCTGAAACCTACACGTAGAGGAGCAGACCGAAACTTGCCAACGATAATCCAGAACATAACTGCCCGAAAAATCTTCAACATTCGAGGAGAAGAAACCATCGAAATAGACGTAAAAACTAAGAACGGCTTCGGAAGAGCCTCTGCACCGTCTGGCGCCAGCCGAGGCAAGGGCGAAGTAGTTCCCTACCCTGAAAGGGGCGTGGACCTAGCCATAAAAAGAGTAAAAGAGCTTGTTGAGCCTCAGCTAATCGGCGTTGATGCACAAGGGCAGGAGAAAGTAGACCTCTTGCTTCACGAGGTCGACGGAACCCAAGACTTTAGAAAAATCGGCGGAAACACCACTTATGCAGTTTCTTTAGCCTCAGCAGAAGCAGCAGCATCCTCGATGAATAGACCTCTTTTCGTCCAGCTGGGCGGGCAGTTAACTTCGGAGCTTCCCCATCCTCTCGGAAACGTTATAGGTGGAGGAAAACATGCACGTGGCAAGGCTCCTGACATACAAGAGTTTCTGGTTCTACCAGTTAAAGTGAACACTTTCATAGAGGCTGCTAAAGCTAACATACTTATTCATCAGAGAGTTGGATCGTATCTTCTCAAAAAAGACAAGACTTTCACTGGCGGCAGAGGAGACGAGGGTGCTTGGGCTCCCAATCTAGGAAACGAAGATGCCTTAGAGACAGTCACAAAAGCATGCGAAGAAGTTTCGCAGGAAACCAAGATCGAATGTAGAGTTGGACTTGATGTGGCTGCATCAAGCTTGTGGGATCCTAAAAAGGAGCGTTACACCTATCTTCGAGATAAGATTCGCAGGGATTCGGGAGAACAATTAGAATTCATTCTAAATCTCATTCAAAAGTATAAGCTCGTTTATGTTGAGGACCCCTTCCACGAGGAGGACTTTGAAAGTTTCGCTGAGTTGACAAAAAAGGTTAAGAATTGCCTCATTTGTGGCGACGATCTTTTCGTAACCGACAAGGAACGGTTGGCTTATGGAATAGAAAAAGAAGTTGCCAATGCCATAATCATCAAAGGCAATCAAGTTGGCACCCTCACGGATGCTTGGGAAACAACAATACTCAGTCAAAAGGCGGAATACGTGCCCGTAATGTCTCACCGTTCCGGAGAAACAACAGAAGCACATATAGCCCATCTAGCGGTTGCGTTCCGTTGCCCCATTATAAAAGCAGGCGTAGTCGAAGGCGCACGCATAGCCATAATTAACGAGCTTATTCGTATAGAAAGGATGCTTGGAGAAAGGGCTAAAATGGCATCCATCCCTCTTGTAAAGAGGAGAAAAACA
>CAYFZT010000109.1:0-5609 GCA_964347555.1 uncultured Candidatus Bathyarchaeia archaeon
GCTGGCTGCTTGATTCTAATCTGCGACCCGGCGACAAGATCGTTTTGTCTGGCACCGTGGGCGACCATGGACTTGCTGTTTTATCCTCAAGAGAGGGCTACCGTTTTGGTAGCCAAATAATGTCTGATATTGCGCCCTTGAACAAGCTTGTACTACGACTATTAGAGGTAGGCGGTGTTGTGGCTATGAAGGACCCGACGAGAGGTGGTTTGTCAAACGCTTTAAACGAGTGGAGCCAGAAGTCAAAGGTCGGCATCCTTGTAGAAGAGGAGAAGATTCCGATCAGAGAGGATGTACGGGTTGCCTCTGAAATGTTGGGCATTGAACCCCTTGAGGTTGGAAACGAAGGCAAAATAATCATAAGTGTTGTTCCGCGAAAAGCAAAAGAGATTTTGGCTACGCTAAAAGCGACAAAAGAAGGCAAGAACGCACAAATAATAGGTGAAGTTACAAAACAGTTTAGAGCTGTGGCTCTTCAAACCATAGTTGGAGGAAAAAGGGTTCTAACCCCGCCCATAGGCGATCCAGTGCCAAGGATATGCTAGCTATTGTTTCCTTTTCTTTTGTGTGCTTTGCGCCGTTTTCACTGCGTTGGATGCTCCGGCAAACGCTGAGAATCCGAGAATCTCACCCTTTACGATGTCCATTGGGATTGCAAATACTATCGTGTTACTTTGATCGTAGCTGATGTCTTCTAGGCTCGACAATGTACGCAAATACATTGCTCTATTGCTCATCTTCTGCACTGCCTTCTCCAAATTTCCAGCCGCCGTCAATTCTCCTTCGCTCTTTATAATAACAGCCCTCTTCTCCCGCTCAGCCTCAGCCTGCCTTGCAATTACTCGCTTCATGTCCTCAGGCAGCTCAACATTCTGTAAATTCACTGAAATAATATCTACACCCCATTCTTGGGTCTCTCTTTCCACAATTTTTTCAATCTTATTAGCTATTTCTTCTCGTCGCGCTAAAAGCTCGTCTAACTCTACATTGCCCACTACGTCTCGCATGGTTGTCTGAGCATACTTCATCACGCTGTTCCACACGTTTTGAATGTTAACGAGACTGTCTTTCGTGCTCACTACCTTCATGAACACAACTGCATCAATACTTACACTGATGTTATCATTTGTCATAACCTCTTGCCGCGCGACATCCAAAGTAATAATCCGCTTGTCCTGCTTCAGAAAGCTTTCAGCGAATGGCCATTTGAAGAAGAATCCAGGACCCACGAGCCTCTGAAATCTTCCGAAACGCAATATGATTGCTTCTTCCCATTCTTTGTTGATGGCTACTGTGGCTGGCAGAAATGTCAAAGATATGAATGCGATAACGATGAACAATATTGGCAAGGTGTAATCTTGGGGCTTTATGCTCAGATAAGGAAATGTAAGAACAGCTAGCAATAGAAACAATAGGAACAACACCAAGAAAAATGCGAATGGAGCAGGCGAACCTGAGTATTCCTCACTCTTCTTTATTGTGGCAGACTCTGCAGTTCTACTCAACCTTAGCTCACCTCCTTCTTGTTTCAATTACCATCATGAAACCTATTTTTCTCTTTCTATGTGATGCCTTTTCATTATATCTAAACTATAGTCGGCTAATCTGGATAGTATGAAGGAGGTGATGTGAGAAAGGAAGCGGAGAATAGGACAATGGAAACTAGAGGATAGATGCCTTCTTCAGAAAAAGAGGATTTCACACGAGTCTCAAGGAGTTTCATAAAGGTTTCACATCTCTATAAAGTTAGGTTTCAGGAAAGAATCTTTGGTTTCAAGTTTCATTTTTTTATGGCAACTGATATTATGCCGCCTAAAACAAGAACTGCACCTAAGATGAAGAGAGCGTTTGGAATTTCGGTAAAGATGAGCACGCCGAATAGAGTTGCTGTAATGGGTTCTAAGAGGGCTAATGTGGCTGTTTCAAATGATTTTAGACTGAAAAGGGAGGAGAAATACAGGGTATGCGCCAGAGCCGTTGGTAAAAAGCCTAGCGCTACAAGTATGAGAAGAGTTTCTAAACTCATAGTGAAGAATATTGGCGGAGATCCTACTAACAAGCTTGCGACAAGCACGGTTAGAGTTGACAACACATAGACTAAGAGCATTAAAGACAATATAGGCATCTTGCGCCTCGTATCGCGCCCGTAGCTAAGATAAAATGCCTCGACAACAGCGGCTGACAGAGCCTCTAAATCTCCTTTCAAATTGTAACTAAACGTCGGAGAAGCTACATCTGCATAAGCAATTGTAGTTACTCCTAGAAATGTGACTAATAAGCCCAGAGCTGCCAAGCGAGTTGGCTTCACATTAAAAAGCAGAACAGAAATCAGCAAAGACCAGATAGGCGTAGTATTCACTAGCACAGTAGCGTTAATTATTGTCGTATCCATAACCGCCGACGCAAAAAGGATAAAATGTGACCCCAATAGGGCTCCCAAAAAGAGAGTCTGAAGGATATTTTTCTTCAGCAAACTGAATTCAAAAGATTTCCTCAAAAATCCAATAGTAGTAGCTAGAACCAAGAAAGCTATGCATAAACGCCAGAAAGCTATAGAGAAGACGTCCACGTTTTTCAGAAGCCTTATCAATATCGCTGCTGTGCCGAAAAGTGTGCCTGCCAGAACCCCTTCCAAAAGAGCTTTCTTTCTCCCAAACGAGAACGCATTTGTCAATTTTTCAAACTCCCGGAGAGCCATTATGTTTTGTTCCAGCTTATTAAGCTAGGAGCCTAAGCAAAGCTTCAAAATTGCCACAGGAAAAGAGAAGTTGCTTCATTGAATGATAAGATTTTTATAATCGGCTTTCATAGGGTTGAAAGCACGAGGCTTTGCGATGTCGCTGGATACAAAGGTGTTCCTAGAATCTCTCAAACAGGCGAAAGAGAAGTCTAAGAAGAGGAATTTTTCACAGTCTATTGAGTTAATTGTGAATTTGCAAGACATCGACCTGAAAAAACCTGAAGGCAAAATTCAAGAACGGATAGAGTTGCCTCACGCCATTGGAAAACAGACCAAAATATGCGTCTTCGCTTCCGGCGAATTGGCACTGAAAGCCAAAAAGGCGGGCGCCGATCTGATTATGGAAAAAAGAGAGCTTGAAACCTTGGCTGGCGACAAGAAACGACAAAAAGCCTTAGCGCGTGAATACGACTTCTTTATCGCCGAGGCTCCCCTCATGCCTCTTATTGGAAAGATTTTGGGCGCAGCTTTGGGTCCGAAAGGTAGGATGCCAATTCCAGTGCCCCCAACCGCCAATATAGCTGAACATATTAAGAAAAACCGAAAAACTGTTTTGTTAAGATTGAGGGGTCAACCTCTTCTTCAGTGCCGTGTGGGTACTGAAGAGATGCCAGATGAACAAGTAGTGGAGAACATTAAAGCTGTGTTAAGAAGGCTTGAAGGAAAGCTTAAAAGAGGCTTCCAAAACGTTGAGTCAGTGCATGTAAAAACAACAATGGGTCCACCAGTTAGTGTAAAGATCTAAGGAGAAGATCAGTGGCATGTCGCGGCAGATATTAACAGAAAAAGCCCATGAGGTCGAAGAGATACAGAACCTCCTTGAAAAGTACAAGGCAATTGGAGTTGCGGGGCTTCACAAAGTAAGGTCGGTTCAGCTTCAGGAATTGAAGAAGAAGATTCGAGACATTGCCCAATTGCATGTGATAAAGAACACCCTGATGAAGAGGGCTATCGCAAAGTGCAAAGGCAAAACTGGAATCGAGGATCTCGAAAAGTTTGTGACAGGTTCAAACATCTATTTGTTCACAGATCTTAACCCTTTCAAGCTTTCTATTCTTCTTGAAAAAAGCCGAGTGCTGATAACTGCAAAGGGTGGAGACATTGCCTCTAGGGACGTTTTAGTTCCATCGGGAAACACTGGATTGCCACCTGGACCTATTATCAGTCAGCTGAGCGGTGTGGGTTTACCTACTAGGATAGAGTCGGGAAGCGTTTGGATTAACCGTGACACGTTGGTTGTTAAGAATGGAGAGGTCATAAGCGCACGACTTGCCAGTGTCCTGTCTAAGCTTAGAATCAAGTCTGTGGAAGCAGGCTTGGTAATGAAGGCTGTGTACGATGACGGGTTAATAATAACCGAGGAGCACCTCCGCGTGGACCTAGGTGAATTCAAGAGCAATATCCAAGAAGCAAATGTTGCAGCGTTCAATTTGTCGTTAAATATCGCCTTTCCAATTGCAGAAAACATAGACATGTTACTGCAAAACGCTTTTCAACAAGCGTTTAATCTATCTTTAAATGCTGTTTTCCCGACAAAGGAGACAGTTACCATTCTGCTCAAGAAAGCTCACATTGAAGCGCTAAGTTTGAATGCTAAAATGGGTGAATTTGAAGAGAAAACTGCGTCTTCCGCCAAGCCCACGCAGAAAGGTTAAAAGGAAGATTGTGAAAAGAGGAAGAGGTGAAACCTATGAGCATGGAATACCTGCACGCCGCCATTCTCTTGCACAAGGCTGAAAAACCCGTTAACGAAGAAAACTTGACTAAAGTGTTAACTGCAGCGGGTATCAATGCCGATCCTGTCAGAGTGAAAGCCCTTGTGGCTTCGCTGGCTGAAGTGAATATCGATGAAGCGTTGAAGTCTACGCCAGCCTTTATGCCAGCTGCTCCAACTGCACCTGCGGCAGCGCCTGCTGCTGAAGCTAAGCCAGCTGAAGACAAGAAGAAGAAAGAAGAAGAGGAGAAAAAGAAAGAGGAAGAAGCAATCGAGGGTCTAGGCGCCCTGTTCGGATAGACTGAACTAAGCCCTTTCTAATTTCTTTTCAGTTCTGAAGCTTTTAGCTGACCATAGTAGAGAATCCATTTAACTATGATAGAAAGGTAGTTATGTTCAGCTTTTTGTGTGACTAACGGTAGCTTTTTTGGTCTCGAGCTCTGGCACCTGGTCCGCCAAACTTTTTTGGTTCTCGTCGTCTTGGGTCTCCGGCGATTAGTGTTCGGTCGTATTCAGAGAAAACTCTGCGTAGATGTGTGCTTTTTGTCCATTTCAGCAACGCCCTTGCGACTGATGTTCTAACAGCGTCCGCTTGTCCCATAAAACCTCCACCGGAAACCTTGACGTCAATGTCTAATTGTTTCCAAACTTCGTCGCCAGCCTGCATCAGAGGTTCCATAATTCTTTCGCGGGCAATTTTAGGCTCAATAATTTCTAGTGGAACATTGTTTATGCGCACTCTTCCTTTACCAGCTTTAACTGTGGCTCTGGCTATCGATGTTTTTCGTTTGCCGCTAGTTAACAAAACTTTTGTTTTAGTTCCTTTGCTCATCTGTTCATTCCTCGCCAACCAATTTCCTCAGCGAATTTTCCTAAAGTAAAGTAGGGACCTTTAAGCTTGTTTGCGCTTGCCTTTGGAAGAGTCTCAGTTTTTGTGTCTTTGAACTTGTCTGGCACTCCGAGATAAACTCGCAATCTCCTGAGTGCTTGTTGTCCTTTTGGAATTCTTTTCGGTAGCATGCCTCGAATTGCTTTTTGAACAATACGGTCGGGGCTTCTTGGGTGAAAGGGACCTTTTTTTGGATGCCCAACATCAAGAAATTCTCTTGCTTCTTTCATCTTGCTTAGTCTTCTGCCTGAAAAAGTTGATTTTTC
>CAYFZT010000110.1:0-5550 GCA_964347555.1 uncultured Candidatus Bathyarchaeia archaeon
GAACGTCTCAACATTTCACAAAGACTAAAACAGATTGATAAAATCACTTCCAGCTACGGAGGTCTCGGAGGGCTCCACTTTGACAAAGGGGAATATAACAAAGCAAAGGAATACTTCGAAAAAACGTATAAAATCCTCAAAAAGGCCGGAGCAAAATACAATCAGATGAGCTCCTCCCAATCGATTGCTTCGACATACATAGAACTTGGAGAACTCGAGAAAGCCAAGAACTTAATCGACGCTCTACAAGAGTTTGCTCTCAAAATAGAGGACCTTCTTCTCGTCGGTACGGCAACAACATTAAGGGCAATGCTTTTCCGGGCACAGAAGAAGTGGAAAGAATCAATTGAACTTTTTGAACAGGTCCTTCAGATGGCCGAGGCTGTAAATGCGAGACGATGGCACCTTTACATTCTTGCCCGATCCATACTCTATGAATACTCTCGGGTATATATGGAAAGGAATCAAGAAGGCGACAGAGAAAAAGCGTACAACCTCCTCAACGATGCATTTAAAATATTCGAAAAGATGGGTGCTAAAAAAGACATAGAAAAAGTAAAGTCAAAAATTGTGCAAACTGGGCTTCAAATGGTTGAGCCAAAACCTGTCGCACAGGTTCCAGAGGTTGTTCTTCCAAGTCACATGGCTACTGGTTATGCAGATCTTGATGATTTGCTGTTTGGTGGGATACCGAGAAACTACGCTGTCATATTGACTTCACCTTCATGCGACGAAAGAGATTTGCTCATTAAGAGGTTTCTTGAAGCAGGAGCTGGAGAGGGTCAGATCACGTTTTACATTACGCGCGCGCGCGCGCACTACGAACCCTTTCCTCGAGCTCATTAATTCCGAGTTCTGAAAGTAGAATAATTGCTTTAAGTGGAGGTCTTTTTTCTCTGGTGGTATATAACTTGTCAAAGAAGAGAAACATACTCGTGCGATCAATAATCTTCGAGGTCATTCTTTCCAACGCTTTCCACCAGATGTTCAAATCCAATAAATGCTCGCACGCATATAACATTTCTGAGTGTGTGTGGGGCTTAAATTATTAATGCAACTATAGATGAAATATCAATTTGAAGATTATGGTGCAGAAATATAAGCTTAACTTGGCTGTTGGATTCACTATTCTGATAATCACGATTTGGCTGATCTTGGCTAAGAAAGTATGGGATTGGACGGGTAATCTACTGCTACTAGGTGCAATTGCTCTTATCATAAAGACTTTATTGACAAAAGAGAAAAAGCCAGCAAAGCTCTTGGAATTTTGTATTAAGAGTCTCGTTGTCTCTTATGCAGTGACCAGCATCTTCTGGTTTGCCCTGTTAAGGATTACATCACCTTGGTATTACGCCTACTTGGATCTAGAACTCCTTATGAACATATTGCTTTTCAATATTCTTCCTCTTGCTCTCCTCCCTACATCTGTTTCCGTCATAATCTATGGAGTATTCAGGATAAAATTGAAAGCTTGGGAATTTTTTCTTTCAAGCTGGTATGCATCCATATTTGTGGTTTTCACTGTTTACCAGATTTGGTGGACTCTCTATGTGCAACCATATCTGCCAGAGTTCTATTATTCTTCAATTGCAGGTGCGATAGTTTTAGCCTTCGGTTTTGTGCTTCTGGCTTTTATTATTGCAGGCATCCTAACCATTGTCTATGTAAAACTTAAAAAACGGAAAATTGAAACTCCTCCATGATGCCCATGTTTTCACTGAATACGAACACAGGCATAAACGTTAACTAAACCTATCTCCAGCAACCTCAGCGCAACAATTCAGAATTTTTTGTGTGCTCAAATTATTAATGCGTCTTGAAATGACATAATATGCTGAATAGGTGACATGCTTTGAGTTCGAGAAGAATCATATACATTCAGACAAGCGGTGTAGATACACCAGAACGCACTTATGCCTCTTTTATCTTGGCAAGCACAGCTGCAACCATGGGAATAGAAGCAACCATATATTTCATGATGAAAGGGTGCACAATAATCAAACGGGGAGAAGCGGAGAAGATCAGGTTGAGGGGAATGCCCTCCTTGAAAGAAGTTATGAATAAAGCAGTCAAATCGGGAGTGAAGTTGAGAATTTGTGAACAAAGCTGTGTGCTCCTTGAGTTGAAAAAAGAAGATTTCATCGAACCAGCCAAGATAGTAGGCGCAGCCACGCTTAACGATCATATCTTAGATGCTGACGCGGTAATATGTTTCTAACTTGGAGAAGAATAGGGTAACCATATTCTTGATTTTTATATAGATTTGAGAAAAACCTAATTCACGCTTTCTTTTTCATCAATTTTATTCTTGCTGCATGGGCAATTCCTGTTCTTGCTCAATAAGCCTCATTAAAACTAATATTTCTGATTTAAATGGAAGTTGCTATACAATTAACGTTAGGAAGTTTCGCTTTGAAGTTGATTTATGTAATTATTGATGGTATGGGTGACCTGCCGATCGAGGAGTTAGGAAACAAGACTCCTCTTGAGGCTGCTGACACTCCTTACATGGATTTTCTCGCAAAAAGGGGAAAAACAGGGCTAATGTATACTGTTGGAAAGGGGATAGCTCCTGAAAGCGATGTTGCTGTAGTTTCGATTTTAGGCTATGACCCCTTCAAATATGAAGTACATAGAGGGACTTTGGAAGCTCTCGGTGCAGATTTGCCATTGAGAGACGGCGATTTGGCCTTGAGATGCAACTTTGCCACCTTAGGCTCTTACAACACTATTACAGATAGAAGAGCGGGAAGAAGCTTAACCACAGAAGAAGCTACAGAACTAGCCAAAGCCATAAACAAGCGGATAAAATTGGAATCTCATCCAGCCAGCTTCCAATTCAGAAACACCATAAGCCACAGAGGAGCTTTAGTCATAAGAAGCAAAGAGAAAAAACTTTCGAGCAACATCACCAATACAGATCCCGCCTACACGCGAATAAAGGGCATCGGCGTAGCAGAACCAAACGCCACAATGATCCTTAAAGAATGTAAACCCCTAGACAAAACCGAAGGATCCAAGATTTCAGCAAACCTCGTCAACGAATTCACCCAGAAAAGTATAGCAGTTTTGGACGAGCATGAGGTAAACAAAAAACGCGCCAAAGAAGGAAAATTAAAGGCGAACCTTATCCTCACGAGAGATGCAGGCAACCGTCTGCCAAAGTTTCCCAATCTAAGCCAGCAATATGATTTAAGCTTCGTCTGCCTTGCCGACATGCCTGTTGAAAGAGGCATATCTAAACTCGCGGGAATGCACATGGTAGAGCTTCCACCTCCATCTGAAAGCCTCGAAAAAGACTGCAAGTTAAGAGTAAAGAAACTGGTAGAAGCACTGTCTCGATACGACTGCTTTTATATACACATCAAAGGACCAGATGAGCCAGGACATGACGGAAACGTCCACCTCAAAGCCCAACTCATAGCAGTTGTTGACAAACACTTCATTGGAAACATGCTGCAGAAAATAGATCTGGAAGACTACGTCATTTGCGTTACGGCAGATCATTCAACACCATGTAAACTGAAGGCTCACAGCGACGATCCTGTGCCCCTTCTTATATCATGCGACAGAATCAAAGCGGACAAGGTTCAGAAATTCTCTGAAAAGCACTGCAAGAAGGGCGAACTAGGCGTTCTGCCACATGGAATCTTACTTATGCCCAGACTGATTATGCATCTTAAAGCATAGAAGGTTAGAGCAAACGATTAAGGAAGAAAAAGCAGGACTATTGAGCCATCATCTTCTTTAATTCACTGTATGCACGTTTTGCTTCTTCTACAGAAGCCTTGTCTTCTAGTGTTGAAACGTCGCCTATCGGCTTATCTGAAACCAGTGCCTTCAAGACTCTTCTCATTATTTTGCCGCTTCTTGTCTTCGGAAGCTTTGTAACGAAATAAACTTCCTCAGGAGTAGCTACGGGACCGACAGTTTTTCTCAAGTGTTCTCTAAGTTCCTGCTTAAGCTCTTGGCTTGGACTATAGCCTTGCTTCAGAATGCCGAAAACCACAATTGTTTCTCCTTTGATCTCGTGAGGTTTACCGATCACTGCGGCTTCAGCTATTGCAGGTAGAGAAATGACAGCGCTCTCTAGTTCCATAGTGCCCATCCTGTGGCCTGCAACTTTCAAAACTTCATCTGCTCTGCCTAAGAGCCAGAAGTACCCTTCCTTATCTTTCATGCAATAGTCGCCAGTGTAGTAAACACCTGGAAATCTAGACCAATAGGCCTCCTTGTAACGCTCAGGGTCCTTGTACACAGTCATTAACATGCCTGGCCAAGGCTTCTTTATAACCAAATAACCTCTCACACCAGTAGGCGCAGGCGCACCTTTCTCATCTACCACATGGGCATCTATGCCTGGCAACGGAAATGTGGCTGATCCAGGTTTGAGGGGAACCAGCCCTATGCCCGGTGCTGGCGAAATCATTACGCCTCCTGTTTCAGTTTGCCACCAAGTATCCACAATGGGGCAACGTTCTCCGCCTATGTTCTTGAAATACCACATCCATGCTTCAGGGTTTATCGATTCTCCAACACTGCCTAGTATTGTTAGACTGCTTAAGTCATGTTTCTCAGGCCACTTCTCACCGTATCTCATGAACATGCGTATTGCTGTGGGTGACGTGTAAAAAATTGTTACCTTATATTTCTCGATTAATTCCCACCATCTGTCGGGCTTTGGATAGTCTGGTGCTCCTTCATATATGACTATGGATGCTCCATGCATGAGGGGCGCATAAACAATTGAGCTGTGTCCTGTTACCCATCCTACATCGGCAGTGCACCAATATACGCTGTCTTCTTGTATGTCAAAAACCCATTTGTATATACAGTTTATAAAGGTCAGATAGCCTCCTGTGCTGTGGACAATTCCTTTTGGCTTGCCTGTCGTGCCAGACGTATAGAGAATGTAAAGGGGATGAGTGCTTTCGAGTGGTCGGGGAGTAACATTTTTTTCTGCGTCTTTCATGATTTCATGGTACCATAAATCTCTGCCCTCTGTCATCTTTACCTTTTGACCGGTTCTTTTTACGACTATCACTTTTTCTATCGAAGGCGAATTCTCTACAGCCTCATCAGCTATTTCTTTTAGCGGAATGGTCTTGCCCCTTCTGAAACCTCCATCCGCGGTTATGATCACCTTTGCTTCAGTGTCATTAATCCTATCTGCCAAAGCCATTGCACTGAATCCAGAAAAAATCACAGTGTGAATTGCACCTATTCTCGCTGTTGCCAACATCGCAACAGCCAGTTCGGGGATCATAGGCAGATATATGGCTACGCGGTCTCCATCCTTTACGCCTAGCTTCGCGAGAGCAGATGCGAAACGGTTTACTTCCATATAAAGCTGCGAGTAACTCAGCGTTCTTTCTTCACCGTTTTCAGCTTCCCAGTAAATGGCTACCTTGTTTCTTCTCCAGCTTTTCAAGTGTCTGTCAACACACAGGTAGGAAGCATTCAACATTCCACCTGGAAACCATTTTGCAAAGGGTAAATCCCAGTCGAGAACTCTATCCCATGTTCTAAACCATTCAAGTTTTCTTGCTT
>CAYFZT010000111.1:0-5469 GCA_964347555.1 uncultured Candidatus Bathyarchaeia archaeon
TAGAAAAGGTGCATTTTCTCAAGTTAGGACTCAAGAGTCTTTTTCATTTCTTCATATTCTTCCTTTGTAATCTCACCCTTAGCGTATCTGAGTTGCAAGATTCTTAAGGGATCTTCTTCTACTTTCTTTTTTATCTATTATCTTCCTAAGTCCATCACAAGCCATTTTCTGCCAAAATTCAAAGTTGTGCTTCTTTAAAATAAACTCACTCCTGCTGCCATCAAGACTCGTCTTTACCAGCTTAGCCCATTTTCCACGTATAATATGCCATTTCGCACCACAACTTTCACAACTTATATGGTCTCTTCCTCCCAATCCGCTCAAGTCACTCTCTCTGAGAACGATAGTTCCATTTGAATAACAAAGAGGACAATAGGTAAAATATGAAATTATATCACTTACAGTATCAACCATTAAATCACCAAATCTTGACTTAATGCGCGCGCATCAAGCGGATTCAAAAGTATTGGAAGAAAACTTAAAAATGTAAATGTCATTTCAATCTTGGTTGCGTGCCGAGGTAGCTCAGCCTGGGAGAGCACCCGACTCAAGCGTTTGTTTGAGGGTGAAGCTGAAGACCGGGTTGTCGCCGGTTCAAACCCGGCCCTCGGCACCAAGAACAATCAATCAAGTTTAGAGTATGAAATAAACTAGAATTGCCACTAGAAAAGACACAGCCAGAGATGGAACTATATATCTGTAAACCTTGCTGAGTGCACATTTGAAATAATCCGCTGTCAAAACAAGACAAAGATGAGTAGGGGCTCCTAAGTACCCAAGATATGTAGTCATATAAAGCAAACCTGCGGTTTTAGGTGAAAAGATTATTATTCCAGCCAACATTGAGACGCTTATCGCCATTCCTCCAGATGGAGATCCAACAGGGAAGGCCAGAATTACTGGGAGAGTGGATAACAAGACAACTTCGTTTATGTTTCCACCTGCTATAAGATTGCCAAAAACTTCTGAAACCCCCGAAGCAATGGTGACATTTCTTAGTAGCATGGCACCAAACGCCGCCAACGTAACTTCATAGATGGGTCTGCTTCTCAAAGGGCTTGACGTAACCTTTAGACTCGGCCTGGCAATGAGAAGCAGCAAGATTACGCCTATGAATGCAGCTATCGAAACATCAAGGCTAAAGACTATTACCGCAAAAATCATGGCTAAGATAGGTGAAAAAGCTTTCAAAAGAGAAGCTAAGTTTGTAGCTAAACTGTTTCCTAGAGTTTCGTGTTTAGCTGCCGAGACCTTCCAAAACCCTATGAGATATCCTACAACTACCATCGCTATTACAACTGGTACCTGCCGCAGGACAAGCAAAATAATAGAAACACCCGTAAGCGCCCCCGTGAGTATCAAAACCTGACTCATCGGATAAACTGGAAAAATCGTATGTCGAAACCATATGTTCACGTAAGTTTGCTTAGTTTTGTCTAGCTTGAGCTTGTTTGCTTCAACTTCTACCATAGGCGCCGACATCAAGGCACCGCCAGGAACAGGAAGAAGCCCAATAACCGCTGGAAGCACGGTCACCACAAGCTTGGAGTTCCTAAAAATCTCGCTCAAGCTTTGACTCAAAATATTTACAAAACTAGTTTCTTTGTAAAGCTGACTTAGCAACATTATTCCGAAGGTTGCTGAGACAAGAGAAATCGTAACGGCATCCGTCATCGTATTCCAAAAAACATTGGCAATACTGCCAAGTTCAAACGATAGCAAGCTAAAAATTATAGCAGTGAGGGTTAAGGTTATTCCCAAACTCACACGCTTATACAACATTACTCCAAGAAAAAGAAAGGAAATGACAAAGGCAGTCAGAGGCTCAACAAATCCCAAAGAGAATCTTCCCTAAATTTAATCTCGGAAAACGGAAATCAACTTCTAAACTCTTTAACTTTTCCTTCAAAGAAAAGCTTTAAACCCCATTGTCAAACCTAAATATGACACAAGCGGCCGTAGTCTAGTTTGGATTAGGACATCAGCCTGCCAAATTCAACAGAACGCAGAGCGCTGACGACCCGGGTTCAAATCCCGGCGGCCGCACCACACATAGAATGATTGAGACTCTTAGTCTTGCTAACCGCGCGCGCGTTATATTCGGGCAGACTTATCCTGAGGTGTTTTCACTTCTTCAATGATTCTTTTGCCAGCTGCAACTTCATCTACAGAATGGATGGTTGCTCCCATCTCTTCTAGTTTCTTTTTGATGCCTTCAAAGTCTATGCTGTTTCCGGCAATTATGATCTTTACGTTTTCAACTTGTTGGTCTATCTCATAGATGATTATGTTTACGCCTTCTATTCCTTCTATGTTGCTGAGGGCTTCAGAAAGTTCAACCACGTTTGGGTTATGTGGTTTTAAGACATCTAGGACGAGTCTTCTTATCATATTAGAACGACTCGATATAGGGATTCGTCACGATATATTTAACTTTTCTTCTAAACATGGTAACCGCTCTCAGATGGCACCTAAAAGGAAAGCTATGACCACCGTGAGGATTCCCACTGCAAGTGTCATGGCTCCGTATATTAACATGTTTCCTTTAGCGATTCTTCCAAGATAGAGTCCAAGAGAAAACAGTGTAAGCAAAGTGAGAATAAATGAGGCAATATAGGCGTCCCAGATGACAAGCTTTCCAGTCAACGTGAGAATGAAGGGAATAAGAGCGATTATCGCTGTCAATATAGGTGATGCACCATCAACAAATGCGGCATAAGCAGAAACAAAGTCTGAAGCGTCACTGAGCACGGAGCTGCTGAGATCTGTGAGCATGGTAGCCTCAAGAGTTTTAATATTTCTCATTCTTTCAGCCCTCTCAGTCATGTAGGCTCCAAAAACTCCTGACAAACCCATAGCCAGACATGCTCCCAACCCAGCGGTAACTATTATTTCAGGCTGTGTAACCCCTACGATCCAAGAGCCCACAACAATGCCGAGGAGGGTCATGGAACCATCAAAACCGTTCTTGATGAAGTATCTTCTGGCGATGGGACTCATCTGCGTGATCTGCAAATACAATCTTATTCGCCGAAAGAAATTCCTAACGCGCTTCATCAAGCGTTAACCACTCTAGGAAGACAATGCGTCTCATCGATGTCACTTACTTACACTATCGGAATAGTGTTTTAGCTTAATATAAATATCTCGCAACTTTCTGCAGCAAATCTTCACATGAAACAACTTCAGAAGCAATAATGATTGCGAAGTGGACCAGTGAGCTCAGACATAAATTTCCTCAATGCATCCTACTTTGTGATACGTCACTTCTTGAACCACCCCTTTTTGTGACGTGTGTAAAAAACCCTTTACAGCTTTTTCTTGTCCTTACTCCATGAACTATCACTTTTATGGCTTGAACCAAATTTACATTCTTGCCTTAATGATTTAAGGATAAACGCTTATAGAATTCTTAGTGGTAATTATGGTATTAGAAGAACCCCAGCTACGTGCGCATGTAAAGGTAGAGCTGCTCCTTTCAATATTTACAATAGTCGCCTGTGTTTCAATAGCTTACTTGCTGATAAGCATCGACCTCATTGTTAACCAAGTACTTTACCAATTTGGGCTTCACTTCAGTTATGAGTGGGCAAATCTGTATTGGATGGTTCTTAGAACGAGTTTGTCGTTGCTGAACCTAGTAGCGGTTGGCGCTTCATTTAATGTTGTATATTTAATGTATCATTTCCATTGGAAGAGAAAGAGGAAACCGTAGTGACATCCTCACGTGAAGGTTGTATTCGTTAACTGATATATGACAATTTAAGAGGGATGCTCCTCTCAGCACATTCTCGATGTTTCTTTATCGCAAACTCGATTGCTTGTCGCAGATAGTCGTTTGGTAGCGCACCTACAACGTCTTGAACAGGGCGTCCTCCACAGAAGAACTTGAGAGTTGGCGTGCCCATTATGCCGTATTTTGCAGCGAGTTCTTGATTGTCAGGGTTTTCTAAGATGTTGAATTTTACAAACTTCAGCTTTCCAGCATATTCTTTGGAGAGTTCGGCATACACTGGCTCAAGCGTCCTGCAATGAGGACATTGTGGATGCCACAATTTAACCACAATTAACTTGTCTGAATCTATGACATCATTTTTCCAATTATCGGCTTGAGTCTCTATTATGTTTTGAGACATTTTTCATCCCATCTAGTTTCGAATGTTTAGCGCCTTTAAAATGGTTTTGCATGAGCATGAATGCAGATACAAGAAAAACTAAACGCATGGGTATCCTTCTTAACAGGATTGTGGGCAGGTCAGATACAGAATTAACCCGCCAATTTCTTTTCCTTTTGCGCGAGTTCATTTTCAATCTGTTTTGTTCTCTCAAGAAGTTTTTCGACTCTTGCCCTGATCTCTGCAATCCTCTTGTCAGCTTCGTTTTTGCTAACTTCATATCCCTTGTGTTTCTTTTTAGAGTTCAACATGGCGGCTTAAGGTTGGCTCTAAGTTTATTATGAGTTATGAATTCTGAATCCACTTTTGACATTCATTTTCCACATTTAAGATTCGCGCGCGCGCATAGATCAAGAATTCAGTCATGCAGCTAAGTTGACAGATTTACTCTACAAACGTCTTCACTATAAACGCCTTGTCTACTTGATTTGCAGAGAAGCTGCCAACTTCTACTACTCACGACTCAAAGTTTCTGACAATCAAGTCTTCGCAAAGTCTCAGATGATATACTTGATAAGAGAGGCAAGGCACATGGGCATAGCGTTGGGCTTGGATTCCGTCCGGTTTTACGCGATTGATATTGACATCCGCAACCTTGCCGACTACATGGTACTGAAGGCCCAAGGTGTCCAAGGATTAGCGAAGGATTTAGGCTGGCTCTACAGCTACTTCAACCCCTCTACTATCCGAAACATTAAACCACAATACTTCTTCATCATAACGCGAAACGGAGCATTAGGCCTTGGTGAGTTTCCTTTTCATGAGTGGCACAAACGAGAAAAAGAAAACGTCTTGAAGTCTGTAGGAGTAAAGGTTGAATATGAAGAACCACTCTACGAAGGAGAATATAGAGGCCCGTTTAGAACTGTAAGCGACAAAGAACACGCAGAAATGATAAGACTATATGTTGAAGAAGGACTGAGTCTTGAGAAAGTCGCTGAACATTTCAAACGTTCAAGCCGCACACCACTCCTACACCTTCAGAAGCATAACCGAGCAGTGAAGAGAAGTGGTTTCTGCTCAGTCTGCAGACGCGTCGGAAGTATATACGAAGGTGAAATCGCTAAGAAAAAAGATGGATAATTAGGATTTGAGGCGGTTCTTTCTTTGCGATTGTTGTGACAAACAATATGCGCGCTCAATAGTTTTTATTATTGTTTGTACTATTCTGTTTTGCCGGATGACGAAAAGGCATTAGGTTGACATACTAGGATGAAATTTCAGAGTTACTCCGACGGCAACAAACAATAAACCTTTTGTTCAGATATTTGCGCGCAATGATTTTCTGATTTTT
>CAYFZT010000112.1:0-330 GCA_964347555.1 uncultured Candidatus Bathyarchaeia archaeon
TCCTTAGCTTCTTCGAAAATCTGAGAAGCCTCCAAATATAGGTTCGCTGAGTTTTCTGCTTCTGCTAGTGTCATTGTTTGCCAAGCTCGACAAAGGGAGATCAGGGGAATCAGCTCCTGGCGATCTGTCTCTTCCATGTTATCAGCTGCTTCTTGAAATCTTTTGGCTGCAGTGCTGTATTTTCTGGAGCTGATAATGTGTTCGCCTTGTCTGTCAAGGATTCTTGCTTCTTCCAAGGCAACTCTTCCGACGCAGTATTCTTTCCGAGTGTCCGATGCTTTGACTAAATGAGCTTGTTCAATACTTCTCAACTGTTCATGAGCGTTCCCG
>CAYFZT010000112.1:438-5444 GCA_964347555.1 uncultured Candidatus Bathyarchaeia archaeon
TGTTTAGCTTTCTCAATGTCCTTCCATGCTTCTATGTAGACGGCATAGTCGTGATAGAAGTCAGCAAATTGATGGATTTTCTTAGCCGCTGCCTTGTAATATGTGGTTGCGTCTTCAAAATTTGAAGCGGCTTCTTGGTGCTCACCAAGGTAATCGTTATTTCTTGCGATTTTCCAGTGAGATTCGGCGACACGACTTGGCAAGTCAGCGTTCCTGAATTTTCCTGAGGCATCTTTATAAACCTTGATGGCTCTTGCTAAGGTTTCTTTGTTTTTAGTTAGTGTGTAGAGTTCGTCCAACATCTCCCCTAATGTGTCTTCGAATTCTGCTACAAATACATGTGAGGGCGTAGGGCGCGACGAGATCCATCTATTGCAGCGAGAGACTCCATTTTCCATATCAAGAACAGCGTTCTCAAGGAGAGCCACCTTTTCGTTTTGATCTATTTCCAATCTTGCTAGTTCTGCTTCTACTAGTGCCTCGTAATACTTGCCGACACCAAGAATCCAATCGTTAGACGGAAAAGTTCTTTCCACGATTTTGATGTATTCTTTTCTGCGGACCAAAGCTTCTTCTAATAGCTCTGTTTTTTCGGGCTTTGAAGGTATCAAACTGGAATGAAAACTCAGTGCCTTGCTTAAGGTGTGAAGAGTTGAAACCATAGCATCTGGAGAACCTGAATGGACGGCGTGTTCCAATCCTTTTCTTCCAACCTTAGCTGCCTCTTCTAACAAAGCGCGTTTTTTCTTTATATCAACCTCAACCTCACGTGCCAGAGAAATGTAGCTTTCAGTGTATGACTTGGAGGTTTCCGCGATGAAGAAATCTTGAGAGACTAATTCTAGATGCCGTAGTGCCTTTTCCGCGTATTTAATGATCTCTTTGCATCTCTTCTTCTTCTTATCGGGAGTCGCTTCCTTGGGAATCATCAATTCCGTGATAAACGCTAGCAGATAGAACGCAACACCCTTTAAGTAGTTATCTCGTACAACAGAACCTTGTTGCAGCATTTCTTTTGCATATCTCACCGAGGATTCAATCTCTCCCGTGAAGAAGAGCGAACAAAACGCCGCAGCCCATCGTGACATCGCCACATAATAGGGATCATCAATCTCCTCGGAAAGTGCCACCGCTTTCTCTGAATAGCTCAGACTTCTACGTGACAACTCTCTGCTCTTCGTTTCCTGTTCACTGATGTTTGCGGCATACCAACTTAGAAGGCTTGCAGTTGAATAAGCAAGAAGGAGCTCACGCTTGTCCCCAAGCTTCAACATAACTGAGATGGCTTTCTCGCAGTAGTCTATTCCCTTCTTGGCAGTTATCTCTTTCTCTCGTGCGCTAGATGCAATGTTCAAATACTCAAAGAGACACATCAAGAGGTTGCTACAAGTCCTTCCATAGCTCAATTCATCTCCAGCTGTTTCGAAGGCCCTTAAAGCCGTGGCCCCATACATACAACATTCATCCAAAATATTCTTCTTCTCGGAAACACTGGAGGCTAGCCAGGAACGTGAATATTCAGCGATGGCATTACAACGCGCTAGTCTCCCTTGGTTTTTCAAGTTGTCCTCTTTTCTGAAACGTTTGGCTGCATTCTCGTAGGCTTCTATTGCTAGTTGCCTGAGTCTCTTGAATTCCTCCACATCTTTGGCTTGTCTAGAAGCTCGATTGTAACAAAAGCCTATTCTTTGCCAAATCTCTGCAGCAAAGCGAATTGTTCCTGATTCTGAACGTACCGCTTGTTCGTAAGACTTTGCTGCTTCCACCCACATGTATTCTCTTGCCTTTCTTTCTGCCTCTTTCAACATCGTCTCCGAGCGAAGATCTTTTGTCATCCCATATCTCCTATTGCTCTGACTAGTTCTGTTGTTCCACAGAATATAATTTTTTTTAGTACACGAAAGGAGGTGCCAATTCGCACACGCATGGAAGATTCTTCTAGTTTTTTGTTACAATAATCTTATAATCGACTTGTTACCATCTTAGAGGGTTTAGGCTTGCGTGCCTAATGACAAGGCGTCCGCCTAAATATAACTGGTGATCCTAATGAAAAGAAAAGTTTCTGTTTTAGCATTATTGTTACTGCTAGTCGGCATACTACCGACTGCTCTACATTTTCCGTTAGTCCAAGCTGATGAGGGAGGCATCGGAAAATACCTGACAATAGACATTATAGGCGCAGGTTATGTAACTGCGACCAAGGTTCAATCTGGTGAAACTTGGATCTTCACGCAAAACGGAACGGAGAAAGTAGGTGCTGGCACCGTTGAGTTGGCGGCTTTCGCTTCCAATGGTTGGGAATTCTCTTGCTGGAGAGGCGATCTAACCGGCAATTCAGAGAACCCAACGGATTACAAAACAGAAAAATACGGATACGTGATAGCTGTTTTCATTCGAGAGATCTTTACCATTACTGCTTCCGCTATTGGTGATGGTGACATTGATCCAGCGGGCGAATTGATTGTGGAGTATGGTTCAAGCCAGACTTTTGATTTCGTGCCAGATACTGGCAATCATGTTTCCGCGATTGTAGTCGACGGTGTCTACCTAAGAAGCTTCTCGCAGAATCACACCTTTTACAATGTAACTAACGACCACACAATCGAAGTATACTTTTCCTCTGACGGAACAGCAACGGTCCCCCCTGGAAACGACGTGACGGTTTTTCTGGCTTCAGGCGCTGGCTTAACCTTCGGTGATACTGAAGGCGGAACTGCAACTGCAGAGGCAAAATACTATCCGGTTGGTGGAGGGACTGCTTGGGAGATTAATGTGACCTTGATTTTCACCGGTGAGGTGATTGTTACACTTCGCTACAATGACACCGGCTTGTCCTTGACAGACGAACAGAACTTGCGCTTAATTCGAGGTGACTCGGTCGAAGCTATTCGCAGCGACGTCAACAACGACCTAGTAGTAGATGGAACGGATGTATCTATTGTTGCTAATGCGGTAAAGCAAGGTTATTGGTATAATCCATTATTGGACATAAACAATGATGGCTTCGTCGACGAAGTAGATGTACACATAGTGAATACAAACAAAGGAACGATGTTAGACAACATCACAGACGGGATTAACACTGACCTTAACATCATATGGGGGACAACCAACCAGTTTTCAGTATTCGGAGTCCACTTCGGGTAAACTCGGAACACCCGAAATGTTACGCGAGTTATGCCGTGAGCACACGCGCTAGAGTATCATAAGCGAATGATGGCGCGCATCAAGTCCTCGTTCCACTTGCTTCACACATGCAAGTGGACAGAACGACTGCATCAGCGATTGAAGGCACTATTTATGCGAAACCAACTAACTAGGAAGTGTGATGTCAGTCTACGGGAGAAAAATCTTTGTGTGGTAATGTTAATATTGTGTTCATACGCTGATGTAGTATATGTGTAAACCTGATAAGGAAAAACTTGGAAGCTTGAAGGATCGAGACATCGTTCAGCTAGGGAATCATCTAGAAAATAAGAGAATAGCCCTTTGCATCACAGGTAGCATAGCTGCGTATAAGACCCCGTCCCTTGTCAGACATTTTCGACAATATGGTGCCGATGTTCACGTCTATCTTACGGAAGAAGGACAGAGGTATGTAGCGAAAGATAGTTTAGAATGGGCCAGCACTAACCCTGTAATTTCTAAGCTTTCGGCATCAGCTGAGCATCTTTATGAATATGATGCATACGTGGTCGCCCCTGCAACATTGAACACTATCGGACAGATGACAGACGGAAAAGCAAGTAATGCTGTGACTTCCACACTTGCCTCTGCTCTCGGACGACTCAGACGAGGTAATATTTCTATTTTGATTGCACCCGCGATGCATGGGACGCTAGAAGATAATCCTGCCTATCAGCAAAATCTTAAGAAACTCCAAATCTACGGTGTCAAAGTAATTCAACCTAAATACGTGTATGGTAAAGCAAATCTTCCAAATTCCCATAATATTGTTGTTCAGACAATAAGAGAGTTGAGTAGAAGCCCAATCAGGGAAAAGCATATTCTCGTTACAGCAGGACCCACACCAGGAAGAATAGACAATGTAAGATTCCTCACTAATAGATTCAGAGGTAGGTTAGGAATAAGAATCGCCGATGAAGCCTACATGCGTGGAGCAGAAGTGAAATTGATATTGGGACCTAGTGGTATTAGCGCACCTCCTTACATAGATACTGTATTGATAACAGATTTCGATGAGTACTATTCAAAGGTTATAGAGGTTCTCGAACACAATCATATTGACATTGGAATCTTCTGTGCATCAGTTGCAGACTATATTCCTAAGAAAGTGTTCAGTGGGAAGATTCCTTCGCAAAGTGCATTAGAATCCATTCAACTAAAACAAACTCCCAAAGTTATCAGAGACGTGAGAGAGAAGTTTCCCGATATGTGTATGGTCACGTTCAAATATGAAGAAAAGATATCTAAAGAAGAATTAGCGAAAATCACTATGAGTAAAGTGAGAGAAGGATACCAAGTAGTCATAGGTAATAGAGGTGAAGATATGACCCCTGAAGGGAGGTATAGGGGTATAATTGTGAACGAGAAAGGGGTAGTTGCGGAGCCAAAATCAAAAAATGAATGTGCAAAATTGCTTTTAGACCTTCTGGAGAAAGCCAAATAGCCATATGCTTTTTGAAACAAGTCTATGTGAAGTTCAAAACGACCTCTTTCACTCTCACGCACAATAGCAATTAAAGTTTTCAATAGCAGGGTACATCGACGCGTTCATAAATGAGAATCTATCTCAGGGGAATTATGAAGTGGACCAGGTTCCCCAAGAGCCGCGCGCGCATTTATCTATTCATAATAACTTGGATTTCTCTCGGCAAAACTGACTGGAACTTCCTTGATCCACATACTTCTTCGCTTGACAAACTCTCCATAACCCTCAGCCCCAAGAATGCTCCTACATTCGCGCACGCAGCGAGTTCCTTATTAAATACCATAGAATCACTCACTATACCTCTTCAGTTTTCAAATCTTCTCATTTTAGCCTT
>CAYFZT010000113.1:0-3094 GCA_964347555.1 uncultured Candidatus Bathyarchaeia archaeon
TGAACCAGTAAACAGATAATCTGTTCAGTGCTTCGCCTTTGAAGGGTATGCCGTTGGGCAGTACAACATCGAATGCGGAGATTCTGTCTGTTGAAACTATTAGCAATCTATTTCCGAGGTTGTAGATATCTCTCACTTTTCCTCTTTTGAACAATGGGATTGAAAGATTACTCTTTAAGAGGGCTTCAGCTTGCATTATTCCGCCTCTGCATGTTCTCTTTCTAATTCGAAAGGTTCTTTTGCTTGGACTTTTGCATCCATCTTTTCAATCGACCGCTTAGCTTCCCGTAGGTGCTTCTCAATTTTTCTAGCTAGTGAAGAATTTGACAACGCCAAAATTTTAGCCGCTGCTAAAGCTGCGTTTTCTGGCTTAGGAACGTAAGAAACGGCTATTCCCCTGGGTGTCATAATGGTGGAGAAAATCTTTGGCAGTCCATGTTTGTCAACGTCTGGTGGGCAAGCGATTACTGGATACTTAGTGAAGCCGGCAACTACGCCAGAGAGAGCATCTGAGAGCCCTGCAACTGTGATGTAAACGATGTTTTCGCTTGATTTCTCTTGACTTTTCAGGTCTGCCAACAGTTTTTCAGGATTTCTATGTGCTGAATTAACTCTGTACTCGCATTTTATGGGATATCCGGCTTCCTTTAGGAAATCTTCTATTCGGTGAGCGAAAGGGATGTCGCTGGTTGAACCCATTATTACAATAATTTTCTCCTTTTGCATTTTGATCAATCATACTTTTTCTTTTTAAGATTTAAATCTATATACAGAGATGGATTACCAATTCCTTTGTGTGTTTAAAGAAGCTTCGTGTGCAATTATTCTTTGGTCTTCGGCTATTCTGTCCGCAATTTTTTCCACAATCTCTGGTTTTTTGAAGGTTTTGCCTACTATGTGAAGTCTACCCTTAGTGATTGAAGATATTAACTTGGTTACTACATATCCGCGGGTTTCTGCTTCTCCATAGGAGTAAGGGTTTGTATTTACTACAACTGTGTATATGCCTTCTCTCTTGATCATTTCTGAAACATTTATCACGTCTTCTACGGCTAGGTCAACATACTTCCGATAGGCTATGCCTATGACGTCAAAGTGGCGAACTTCGCCAGTTTGTAGGCTTCGAGACAAAGGTACATTTGTGTTTCCGTCGGTTAAGATGACCATGACTGGTATTGTTGATCTATCTCTGCGTTTGGCTTCTTTCAATACTTCTAATGCTTTGAGCATTCCAGATGCGAGGGGTGTGAAACCGCTGATTCTTAGCTTCAATAGTTTGTTCGCCACAACTCGTAGGTTGGTTATGGGATGCTGAACCACAATGGCACTCGTTTCTTTGAGGGCAACAATGCCAACTTGATCTCGATATCTATAAGCGTCTCCATGCAGTTTCAGCAAGGCCTTTGTCACAGAATCTATGCTTAGTATCATAGATCCGCTTAGATCAATCAAAAAAACCAAGGTCACTGGAGCTTTGTATAATCTAAGCTTTTCGCGCACATCCTCTAAACCTATTTTCAGCGCTGTTTCTGCGGTGGTTTCTCGTGTTTTTTGTCTTCGCGCAGCAGCTCGAATTGTAGCTGGCAGATGTATGTCTGCTGGTTTTCCGCGAGGGAATTTCCATCCTCTTGGCCTTCCGCGATGAAGTGCGGTGACGGTTTCAGCTCTCTTACCAGCATGGCTTCTGACCTTTTTGTCGACTCTTATTGATTTTTTAAAAAACAGTTTGAAAGGCGAAAGTGCTTTTTCTTTAATCTCAGATAAAAAAGGAATACCTTTCTCCACTTGAATTGTTCTGAGCGCATGTTTTACGGAGGGAATACATTTTATCTTTGCTATTTCGAGTTTTCCTTCTTTTGCTGAGGACCCTCCATTCAAGACAGGTGCACTCTTAATAACTCCTTCTATGTGAGGTGTTTTCTCTATTTTATGTCTCATTCTCTTTGCGATTCCGAACATGAATCTGCGGAACCAAGAAAGTAGTTTGGACAACTCTGCAAGGACTCTGCTTACCCGTTTTAAACCTTCTTCTTCTCTCTTGCTTGTTTTTCTGAGCCAGAATACACCTCTTTTTTTGGCTTTTCCTTTTTGTTTGCTTTTCTCTTCCTTTTGTTCTTCCTCGCTTTTTTCATATCCTATTTCTTTCGCTTTCTCACTGAACGTCCTTTGAATTTCCTCAGGTGTAGCAGGTTCTAGAAATCCGCCTTCTCTGGTCCTGTGACTTAGGGCAAGCTCGGATGCTACCAGAACGTCGTTTAATGTGATTTCTGTTCTGTTTTCGAACGCCGCTAACGTAGATGCTGCTTTGCTAATGACTATGTCTGGTCGCATTCCGTCAACTTTTAGTTCTAGGCAAGCTTTGCAGATGGTTTCGAGGAGTTCCTCTGACATATCGACGTTAGGCAAGACTTCTCTCGCTTGGATAATTTTGTTCCTTAACTCTTGTTGAATCGGCTCATATTTTTCGAGAAAACTTTCTGGTTCCTTCTCAAATTGGATGTTTCTCTTTACTATCTCCATTCTTTGTTTAACTGAGCCAATTCTTTCGACTCCTACGGAAAGCGGAAATCGATCTAAAAGTTGAGGTCTAAGTTCTCCCTCTTCAGGGTTCATTGTTCCGGTGAAGATGAATCTGGAGGGATGGCTGACAGAGATTCCTTCGCGCTCCACTACGTTCCAGCCTGTTCCAGCTGCGTCTAGTAGGTCGTCTGCTATGTGGTCTGGAAGCAGGTTGATTTCGTCTACGTAAAGAATGTTTTGGTTGGATTCTGCTAGAATGCCTGGTTCTAGGGCTTCAACTCCAAGTTTGATGGCTTTTTCCACGTCTAGGCTGCCTACGACTCTGTCTTCGGTGGCGCCTAGGGGTAGGTCAACTACGACCATTTTTCGTTCTTCGGTGGGCAAGTTTTCTTTTTTATGGTAACGTTCACTGCAGAGAGGGCACATGTTCGACGGGTCTTGGGGATTGCATTTGAAGAGGCAATCTTTTACAACGGTGATTTCAGGTAAGATGTCTTTTAGAGCACGTACAATTGTTGTCTTTCCAGAGCCTTTTGGACCTCGAATTAGCACTCCGCCTATTTTTAGGTTAATT
>CAYFZT010000113.1:3104-5380 GCA_964347555.1 uncultured Candidatus Bathyarchaeia archaeon
GGGGTTTATTGCGTTCACTAAGACGGCTAGCTTGAGTTTGTCCAGACCTACTATGGCTGAAAAGGGAAAGACTACTCGCTTTTTCAATTAGGTCCTCAACATTAATTAATGAGATTGCTAGAGCAATTTAAATATAACTTGGGCTTGTCCAGAGGCCTTTCATAAACCATAAATTTTGCTAGTATCAATAATTTAGTGAAGAGAGAAAAATGAAAGAGATAACCAAGACCGTTAAGCTAGTAATGTTTATTTTGCTTTTGGCGTTGCCCTTGGATTTTGCCTTGTTATTCTCGGTTTTGGCAGTGTCAATGAAACAAAGCTCGAGTTCGACACTCTCAGAATCCCAAGTCGTTGCGCTGGTAAACGGCACAAAAGCCTACGGGTATGCCTTAGAGCTAGAAAACATAGGGATGAACAACACCCTTTCGAACTACTCTTTTCGAGCTGCTGGCTCCAGTGGAGCAAACGAAACAGCCAGATACATTACGAGACAATTTCAAAGCTTTGGTCTAGAGACTTATAACGAATCGTTTCAGTTCACAAACTGGGACCTGTCCACTCAACCAACTCTGATAATTGATGAAGACGACAATCCAGCCACCACTGATGATCAAGTCATTATCAATTCCTTCCAATCCACACATTACAGTTGGCCCACACCTCAAGATGGAGTATTCAAAGACCTCGTTGTTTTACCCCTGCCCCCAGCGGCTAATAGGGGAGAAATAGGCTTGAACCCCATCGACATAGACGCATGGAACGCTATCAACACCACAGACAAAATCCTATTAATCGGCCAAGAGACTCGATGGAGCAACGCTTGGCATGAAACCTGCAAAGACAAACTGTATGCACAGCCTCCAGCTGCCATTGTTCTCACATGGTGGTACGATTGGATGTCATTCACACCAATGGTGTACTTTTCAGCAGGCGGCCGCCCCATGAGCTCATGGGGTCCATACTACTGGGACCTGGAAATTCCAGTTGGGGGTGTAGACTACGATGAAGGTTTATGGATTAGAAACAGAGAGAACAGCGTGAATGTTTCCGCCAGTTTCAAGATTGAATCGGTCATTGAATCTGGACCCCACTACAATGTTATTGGAAAACTGACAGGCTATATGGAGCCGAATAAGTTTGTTATCGTTTCCGGACACTACGACAGCGTCACTACCCCGGGCTTCGGCGACAATGGCGCAGGTATAGCGGGAGTCATCGAGTTGGCCAGAGTCTTGACCGAGGCCGTTAAAAACGGTCTATATCATCCGAAATATAGCATTCTCTTTATCGCCTTCGGAAGCGAAGAAGCGGGCTTGGTTGGGTCGATCAATTACATCAAACAACATAAGGCTGAGATGGCAGACATCGTTGCCGTTGTTAATCTAGATTGTATCGGCAGTGACGATTTCTACGTTTCAGAAACCGACCCAGCAAATGGCTTAGACCTAGACCAGCTTGTGCTCCAAGCAGCCGCAGACCTCGGCGTGAGCGCTACAATGACCTACCCCGGAGGATCAGATCAAGAGGCCTTCAGAGATCCAGCTTGGGCAAACTTTTTCCTTCAGAATTGGTGGGGAATGAATCCAGGTATTGGTGACGCCACTCCAATTGAAGCAAGTGCTCTGCTTATTTCCTACCCACTTTTATACAGTGAAGAATGGTCAACTGGAACACCTGGATGGATTCACACGTCATACGACAACTCCACTTCTGCTCAAACACTAAATTGGATTGAAATCGGCGACCTTGAAGATCACGTCAAAGTTGCAGCGCTTTCAATGCTGCGTGTTTCACCTTCCGTGCCTGTTCATGACATAGGCATAACCAACGTTATACCTTCAAAAACTGTGATAGGACAAGGCGACTCGCTGTCCATCAACGTAACCGTAGCAAATCAAGGCGATTTCACTGAAAACTTCAATGTCACTGTATACGCAGATCAAGATACAATAATCCTAGGAGACGAAGTCACCATTGAAACACTTAACGGCACCCTCACAAGTGGAAACTTCACCATTTTCACCTTCCAATGGAACACAACAGGCGTTGGTAAAGGCAGTTATACAATTAGCGCACACGCCACCCCTTTTCCAAGTGAGGTATCTACAGACGACAACACCTGCATTAACGGCGCCCTATTATTGACATTTCCAGGAGATGTTAACGGCGACAGAACGGTGAGCATACTAGATGCAGGAAAAGTCAACGCCCACTGGTATCCAGGTCCACCAATCGGACCTTTAGGCTACGATGCAAACGCCGACTTCAACAACGAC
>CAYFZT010000114.1:0-4482 GCA_964347555.1 uncultured Candidatus Bathyarchaeia archaeon
GTTTATAAACTCTAAAATTAGAAGTTCATTTAACAACTAAACTTCTTATAGGGGTCCTCATCAACCTGTGCATGAAAGTCGCCAAGCCTACGCGCGTGCGCATCACAAGGCTTCTATAAATCTATACATTTTTCTCTTAATTCCCTTTATAATCTCTCCAGACTTGTAGGGAGGTACCCTTACAGTTCTAACGGGCTTCAGCAAATTTACCACGTTCCTCGTCCTCTTCTCCTGTAGCAGGTTTGTGGACAGCTTCAAGGCTGAGACGTATTTGTCTGGGTCGTATGCTTGAATATATCCAGGGTTGACTGCTAGAACCAAATCTAGGTCTCTAATGCCTTTCCAAGGGAGGGCTATGTCCGCGTAGCTCTCGTACACCAAGGCGTCGTGTTCTGCCGCTATTCTCCTGTGGGCGAGTTCGATAGCTTCATCGTAGTATGTGTCAACGATCCTGTTCAGCTGTCTCAGAGTCCTAATGTGTACGATCTCTGTTTCTGGTTTTAAAAGCTTAGCCGCCAGCCTTTTCTTTCCATACTTGAACGGCAAGGTGTCATTAAACACCACTATTTCTTTAGATTTCTCGGTCCATAGAGTAACTCTGTCAACGATGAAGTAGGGAAGTGCCGTAAGGTCTTGCTTCAGGTGATGTGGTGGTGTGGCCCACAGTCTATGGATGGGGCTTATGAGCTCTTCAGGAAGATTGGTGCCTGAGGCTTCTTTTAACAGCTTTGAATCCTTTCCATAGAGCCTTTTCTGGCTTAAGGCTTCGTAGACTACGTCGTAGTCGTACCAGAGGGTGTTGCCTGCCTTAGGCTTAAAGCCGCAGGCCTTCATCTCCCTCTCTCGTAGAGATAATAGCAATGCCCTGGCAACAGCTGTTTTACCTGAATCTAATTCCCTCAGTCCCACAACTAGGGATCTCCATGGAGCTTTTACGTGTATTAGAACCCCTCAAAGGTACCTAAAGGTGCCTAATTATGAACCCCTTAGGGCTTGGTTGACAGACGCGTGACTTAGACAGGTTTAAGTTCGAATTGTAACTCATCTTTCAGGAACCTTTCGAAATCTTGGAAGACTTCACTGCTCGTCTTATTCAATTTCCCTGCCACTTCTTTTGTACAGATTTTACTTAGGTCGTATACGGCATTCCTCTTTAGAAGTTCAGGACTCCCAGCAATAGTCTGCTTCAATGACTCAGAAATCTGGGTTGCACATATCCATGCGTTGTATGACACAACAATCGAGCGGTATGACGTACCTTCTTGAATAGCGCTTGTTTCTTCCTCAGCAATCCTCTTAAAAGTGAAGGGATTGATCTTTCGAATCCATAAAATGTTATGGAACTCCTCATCCCTTTTAATTATATCCTCACGTTCAATCACTCGCCAACCCTTGGATCGGCATCGACGCTTAAAACGGGTAACTATTTGCCAAATCTTCCTAACAGTTTTCACCACATCCCAACACTCCCATATTACCATTTTGGTCTTCACGAAATTTCAATAACGCGCAACTTATGCTTTAGGTTCCTCATATTGAGGTACCAGCACGGAATAGAAGCGCCTAACCGGGTCGGAGTCTTGCCAAAAGCCGTCCGGCTAAACAAGTTTCGCAACACAAGGAGCAACTTATAAACTTTTCACTTGTCACGCCTCTGGACTTTAATGCTGTCTAGACTAAACACCGTTTAGTGAATCTATACCGCATTTGCCTCAGTTCTTGAATTGTTTCGTTTAAGAGTTCGCGTCAGAAATGTCGAAATAGCGACCCAAACAAATTCCTAGCATTTTTGCTAAACAAAAACGTAAAGTTTAAGTTTTCCCCTCGAAACTCCCTACCTACCATGGTGAGTCCATGACTAGATGCTCAAAGTGTGGCAAAAAGATAGAGGGTTTACCTCCGAAACCTTGTGCATATTGTGACGAGCAGTTCTGTTGGACTCACCGTCTTCCTGAAAAACACGAATGTAAGGGAATAAAAACCGTTAAATTAAAAATGAGTAAGGAGCAAAAATCTGCCACGAGATTGATTTAAGTTTCGTTTTTGCTGCACTTAGCTGGATGATCTTGACTCTCACCTTTATCTTGTAGCCTGATTTTCTCATACTCATCTGACAGAATTTTGAAGGCAAAGGTCAGTCTTTTGGCTCTATCAATTCTCCCCATCTTTCTTGCCTTTAAAGCTTCAGACGCCAAGTACGAAAGAATTTTCCGTAGGTTTTCCTTCAGTTTTTTTGTCGTATATGTTCCCTCGTCTAAGCATTAAAGCGTGAATCTAATACTCAAACTAAAATGCCTCTTATATTAACCATTTACCATGCATTGATAAGGGGCGATTTAACAACAGAAAACACGCAAATCACAAAATGGAATGTAAACCATAAGCCGACTCGTTAGGTTAAACGGGCGAAGAAGGTTTATAAATTTTCAAGAGAATAAGTGTACGTAATTGTTGCCTAGTCTTCAACTGCCAACTACTACAGTATGATGCGTCTGCATTTTGATGTTGATGCACGTTGGCACTTGTAGGCACTTGAAACAGCAATCTGGATTGGATGAGTGTGAGCTCTGTTAGTGAAGCGTCCTTACGAAAGAGACGGAGCAAAATTGAAATCATAGCCGATATTCTGAGGCAGTCACGAAATCCATCCAAGAAGACACATATTATGTACAAATGCAGCCTAAGCTATAGCCAACTAAAGCGCTATTTGCAATTTCTTAGAAGAAGGGCGCTGATTCGGAGAGAAGAGAAAGCTGGAACGGTGACATACCAAACAACAGAAAACGGACGGAAGTTTCTGAGAAATTACATTAATTTAGCTCAATTACTTCAGCGCCCAGTGCTCTTTAAAGTTGGCAGCCCAAAGGAACTGGTTTAATTGAGCTTTTTGGAGTTTTAGTTGTAGGGGAGATAAAGTGAAGGAGGTAGAGCTCATTGAGAGAAGGCTGGCGGCAGAATTTTGGGAACTAAATAGTAGAATTGCTGAGATGCACTTGTAAAGAATTATAGACAATTTGTTTAAGTTGGGTTTTCAAAATAGGATTTGCAGAGGAGTCGAGTTATGGTTTCGCGTACTGTGAAAGATGTCTTTTCAAAAGGTTTTGTGAGCGTCCTTGAAGACGACACGCTCTCGAATTGTCTGTCGCTGTTCAAAGAAGAGATGCCACCGGTCTTGGTTGTGTTGGACAGCAAAGGCAAATACAAGGGCGCGCGCGATGGATCACAATATCAAGACTTGATCCATCCACGACTAAAGTGGAGACTTTGATGCGTGTAGCGCCTACCGTTACATTGCATGATTCTCTCAGTAAGGTGGCTAGGCTAATGATAGAGAGTGAGATTAGGTAGCTTCCCGTTTACAGTGGAGAAAAGCTGTTAGGATTTGTTACGGGCGAAGGCATTATTCACGGAGCTGTACTTGAGAAATGGGGTGACGCCAGAGTTGAAGAGATTATGACTAAGAAACCTTTTGTCGTTGAGAAAGACGACTCTGTTGGAGCGGTGCTAAGCCTCTCCAGAGATCAGGGCATCTCCCACGCACCTGTGGTAGGTGACGGGAAGCTTGTTGGAGTGATAAGCATCCATGACATCATTGAGCATATCTTTCAACCGAGACAACGCCAAACGCGTGGTGAGATAGTTGGGGAGGAACGCTGCTAAAAAGATGCACAAATTTGACATTTCCTCGTTAGTGGTTGTCAGAAAAAGAAGACCTGTGGGCATCTTGACTAAGAGAGATTTTCTTGAGACAATAGCTCAAATGGAAATTGTGAGACGAAGGCTCACCGTGCAGTTTTCCGTCAAAGATGTGGAGATAGAGGAGATTCAGCGAGGCTTTATAATGGACGATTTTGAATCCTTCGCAAGTAGGTATAAAGAAGCTTTAGAAGCCGGCACTCTTTTCGTCTACATGAAAGGTCATGGCACAAACTACAAGGGAGATCAGCTTGTTCACTGTCGTCTTCAACTGAGAACAAGGAAAGGCTCTTTCTTCAGCTCTGGCGAAGGTTGGGGAGTGGAGCAAATCTTTCGTGTGGCTCTGGACCGGCTTGAGAGAAAGATTCTAAGAAGCCAAGAACCTGAACACGATCCTGAATTTGCCAGGAAGTATTTTACGAAGAATACGATTTCCATTAACGGAACTTTAAATACGCGAAGTTCTCTCGTTCTGTATCCATTGGACAGATCTCGCCTTAGGTAATCTTAAGTTTAAAAGTAGCCAATTCTTTACATTATAGACTAATGGGAAGTCGAGGACTAGTAGGCATCAAAGAATTCTTACTAGGGAGCGTTAGTAATAGAGCTGCTGATTAGGCTACGTGTCCGGTATTGATAGTTAAATAGTCTATTGCAAAACTCCTGCACGTAAGTTTAAACGTAGATTTTTTCAGGAACTCCTCTTTTTTCTTCCGCTTTTCTCAGTCTTCGATGACGTTCAGCCACATCCTTCAAATTTTGTTTTATCTCTTCTGCTTTGTTCAA
>CAYFZT010000114.1:4520-5371 GCA_964347555.1 uncultured Candidatus Bathyarchaeia archaeon
TGCCAGCAATCCCACGGATGATCCCAGCCGATATCATTCTTACACCTTTCTCTTCGCATTCTCTGCGCTTTTCAGGCTCTGCCGCACAAAATGCTTCACGTTTTTTTGGAATACCTCGAACGGGCGCGCCTTCCAAAACAACCAATTCTGTCGCACCCTTCTCTTCAGCCCAATCGAGAAGAGTGGACGCGATGGGGTAAAGCCCGTCACTGCGAAGCGGGATCTCGCACACAATTGCACACAGTTTTCCTTCTTTGTTAGAGTATACTCTGAATGGGTGTCTTAATTTGCCTTCCATGAAAACCACCGCAGGTGGCAGGTACCTGGATCGTACATGCGCGATCTTTCTCATTTTTAGTTGATCGATAATGTGAGTCACCGCGATTCCTCCAACTAACCCCGCGCCTGCAAAACCTAGGATGACGCGGGGTTTTTTCAGTTCAGTCTTCTCGGTTTCCACAACGTTCACTTCAGAAATTCCGAATTTTCTCGACAAGGATGCCATCTCAGTCGTTTTATTACATTCAACGCATATTTATGTTAATCTCAAACATAAGCAACTCTTTTATGTTCAAGAATCTTTGTGTTTAGTAGACGTCTCTATCGATGGGGCATACAATTTTACGAAACTGAAGGAAGAACGATCAGGCCGTAAAGATGTCTTATATGGAACCATGTATATTTGTGATTTAGTGATTATATGAGGAAGAAAATAAAGAAAGAGACAGAATCCATGGACATTTACAAAGACGGTCAGAGAGAAGAAATGTTGAAAAGTGATGAAATTACTGTAGCTGAAAGCGCCTTTATGGCGGGAGAGAATTAGAAATCGGAAAGAGTAAAAAGGATTT
>CAYFZT010000115.1:0-5304 GCA_964347555.1 uncultured Candidatus Bathyarchaeia archaeon
AGGAAAAATTGTCCTAGCAAAAAGCTACAGGTCTAAAGTCAATTTCAGTCAGAGACGCCGTGGCTGGATGTTCTCAAAGACTGGAGGAAGCCATGCTAAAAAACTAAGATACGCGGACGGTAAAGTTTTCGAGTTCGGCAAAACTAAAGTGCATTTTTCTGAACCTGTTTTTCATGGATCCGTGAATTCACAGCTCGGTTGGCTTTTAATGGTTACCATAAAGCACGCGGATGAACGGTTATCGTATACTTCAGATGTTCAAGGTCCAATGGATAACGCAACCCTAAAACTCATTTTAGCCCAAAACCCCCATCTGATAATCATTGGCGGACCCCCTACCTATCTGAGTGGATTAGTTAAACAAGAAGATCTGCAGCATGGCATGCAATGTCTTGAAAAATTGGCAGAAAATGTTTCGCTAACAATCTTGGATCATCATCTTCTTCGAGATGAAAAATGGAGACAACTCTCCCAGCCAGTCTTCGATTCGGCAGCAAGAGCTGGAAACATGGTAGTTACAGCCGCAGAATTTTCAAAAAAACAGAACAACTTGTTGGAATGCCGAAGGAAAAAGCTCTTTGAGATCGAGCCTCCAAGCCCAGAGTTTAACAAGTGGATGAAAATATCTCTTAAGAAGAGGAAACTAATCAAACCTCCAATATAAAATAACTAAAGAGAGGTCGCGAAGCTTGCCAGTAGTCCTAGAAAGATGAGTAGCACACCTGCAATTAACATGGCAAGACCCAGTTTTTGTTGGGAAAAGCGTCTTTCTCTCCACTTTTGTCTCTGATCGCTAGCAATGATTGGATTAATCGCTGCCTGACCAAAAAGTCGGTATTCGCTGTATCCAACAAACATGAAGCCTCCGGCAGCACCAATAACTGATCCTTCCACTAAAAGAATTAGTGTCAAGAGTTCTATGAAACTGTGGAAAGTCATTTGCCCTCTAGAGGAGAGGAAAACCCACAAACCTATTACACTGAATAGCAAAATAACTCCAACGGCTATAATTATGCGTATTAGAAAACGGAGGACTGGTCGAATATACTCACTTCTGAAGTATTCCCTCATCTTCTCACTCTTAGGGGAGGAATTACTACTGTACCCTGAAGCATTTCTTCTCCATCAACTTCTATGAGGAAATACATGGTCATTCCATAGTCACCTGTCAATGTAATATCTAGCGACATACCTTCAATTATTCCTACTCGTATAGAAATCCCTAACTTCGACTTTGGCACGAATACAGCATATAAGACTTGTCTACCCGGAGAAAGATTTTCATAGTGAAACGAAAAAGATCTTGTTTGATGGTCTCCCCACACTCTAACAAAGCAAACATCCTTTACTCTTTTAACCTTAACAGGTGTTGTTTCAGCCATACTGATGCTTATCAAACTGAAAAGAACCAATGGAAGAACAAAAGCAACGATTTTCTTCATTAATTGCTTCCTCTCTAAATATCATTTCATTTCACTCTCTAATATGCTTTTTTTTAATATTTTTAGTTGCATCAATAATTCAAGTCTCCCCACATATTCTGAAAAGGCTGAAACCTGAGAGCTGAGGCTGAAATAGTAAATTCCTCGTAGCTGAAAAGAAAGGTAATGGAAAAGTATTTGGTGTTTACTTCATTTTGCTTGATGCAGCTTCTGCAGTTCTCTGTTTACGTCTTGGAAGGTGTTATAGACATCAGTCACGTGCATATGCCTCATTCTCTCTTGAACCAAGCCAGCAGCTATCAGCATAACGCCTAAACTCTTCTTTATTCCAACAGTTGGAATCGGAAAAGCTATCAAAGATACACCTAGCTTGATGAGACGCGAGCCCTTCTGCCTGCCAGCGCCTGGCTTTCCCCACAATGATCTCAGAGACTTTGCATCAACCGTAACTTCACTCATTAATCTAACTGCTTCCTCGTAGCTCATACCAAGTTCACGCAATGCGGCAGTTATTGCCTCTATTTCCTCTGGTTTCAAGTCTCTTCCTTCTTTTGAGATTCTTTTTATGCTTATTCTTCGTTTAGGGTTTGCTAACATTTAGAACAATATGTGAACTATACCACATCTACTTAGTTTCATTGAAAATAGATACTGAAATTGTCAAGATGAAGTAGACATAACCTGTCGAAAAGCATATTAGACATTTATGAGAAGATTCCTGATGGCAGATCGAAAATGTCTTCTGCGTGCTCTACTGGGAGAGAATCCGGTAAGTTCCAAAAGGGATTGTATGTTCTAGCTGGAACAATTTTTCTTGGACTTGGATGCTCTGGGATAGTTCTTCCAGTACTGCCAACGACACCTTTTCTTTTGCTTTCTGCGGCATGCTATTATAAAGGCTCTGAGCGAATGCATCGTTGGATGCTCAACAATAAATGGTTCGGAGGCTACATAAAGAACTATAAAGAAGGAAAAGGCATTTCCTTAAGGACCAAGATTTTCACTTTAGCTTTGTTGTGGATCTTCATCAGCTATTCAGCTTTTTTCGTATTAAGAATTCTTCTTGTTCAAATAGTTCTGTCTGTAATAGCGATCGGTGTAAGTATTCATATTGTCAGGTTGCCAACCCTTAAGAGAGAATAAGGCTTTGCGAAACGTATTGCAGTAGACACCAATTTGAATAATAACAAAAACGTTAAATCACTTTACTTATGTAAACAAGAATCTAACTAAACATAAACGGTGTATGAAGGTGACAACGGAGATACCGACAGGGAAACCGCTTAGGCTGCTTCGCATGCTTTACAGCAAAGGCAAACCAGTCACAACTTACACTATTAACCTTAAGCAGCGTGAACTAGCCAAGCAACTTGACATAAGCCGACAAGCATTAAATGTGCATCTGCGCAAGCTACGGGACAACGGATACATTCGCACAGGAAGAGGCTTCATCGATGTAACTGAAAAGGGCCTAAACATACTCGGAATTTCAGCTAACCCAGCCTTCGTCTTTGTTAAAGTCTCTCCCTTGCGACGTGGAGAAGCCTACAGTCAATTGTTGAAGTTCCCCATTGAACGAATCTTCAGAGTGACAGGCGACATGGATGCGATCCTCGTAGTAGAGCAGGGAAAGCTTGATGAAGCCCTCAAGAAACTGGCAGCAGTAGATGGCATACAAGACACAAAATCCTACATGACCATACAAACCTTGAAATAGCCTTGAAGGAGAGCCTCTGCAAGTTGAAACTCTACGAATATGAAGCAAAAAAGATCTTTGCACAGTACGGAATACCCGTCCCAAAAGGCGAGATCGCAGCCACTGCGACACAAGCCAGAGAAATAACCGCCAAATTCAACGTTCCAGTCGCAGTGAAAGCTCAAATTCTTGTTGCTGGTAGGGGAAAAGCTGGCGGGATTCTCTTCGCAGAAACTTCCGAAGAAGCTGAACTTGCTGCCAAGAAACTTCTAGGCGTCGAAATAAAAGGCGTAAAAGTTCCAAATGTTTTAGTGGAAGAAAAAGTTTCTGGGCAGAAGGAATTGTATTTTGGAATCACTGTGGATCGTGCTCGACGCTGTTACGTGGCTGTGGCTTCCTCTGAAGGCGGCATGGAGATTGAGGAGATTGCAGTTAAGATGCCTGAGAAGATAGTCAAGGTTTTCATCAACCCAGTTTATGGATTTCAGTTTCATCATGCACGCCAGATTGCCAAGAAACTTGGATACGTTGGAAAGCAGATGTTAAGCTTAGCCTCCACTTTTTCTAGGCTCTACAGGTTGGCTGTGGACTACGATGTGGAACTGGCTGAAATGAATCCTCTTTTGGAGAAGCCTAACCGAGAGTTTGTTGCTGCTGATACACGGATCATCATAGACGACAATGCGCTCTACAGACACCTTGAACTTAAAAAGCAATTTAGTGAAGAGCAAACTGAGCTGACTCCGCAGGAACTCCTGGCTCAAAAAAGCGGGCTAGCATATGTTAAGATGGATGGAAACATCGGCATAATAGGAAACGGCGCTGGCTTAGTGATGGCAACACTCGACACTATTCAATTGTACGGTGGAAAACCAGCCAACTTCCTTGATGTGGGCGGAGGAGCTTCAGCAGAGAAGATGGCTATAGCCCTCAACATAGTCTTATCCGACCCCAGAGTTAATGCAGTCTTCATCAATATTTTGGGCGGTATCACCCGTTGCGATGAAATAGCAAAAGGTATTATAGAAGCCAGAAAGCGCATAGG
Source organism: uncultured Candidatus Bathyarchaeia archaeon (assembly GCA_964347555.1). GTDB lineage: Archaea > Thermoproteota > Bathyarchaeia > Bathyarchaeales > Bathyarchaeaceae. The sequence continues at coordinate 4,184 of CAYFZT010000115.1, forward strand.
CTTCGCTAAACCCATTATAATAAGACTTGTTGGAACGAACGAAGAAGAAGGAAGACACATCCTCACAAAGGCTGGAATCCATGTCTTAAGCAGCATGGAAGAAGCTGCTGAAAAAACCGTGAAAACCGCAAAGATGGAGGAAAACAAGTAGATGGGCATCTTTGTCAACAAACAAACTTGTGCTGTTGTGCAGGGCATAACGGGAACCCAAGGCAGCTTTCACACAAGACTCATGCTTGACTATGGAACCCGTATAGTGGCTGGAGTCACACCTGGAAAAGGAGGAATACAAATGCACGGAGTACCAGTCTATGACACGGTTAAAGAGGCAGCAGAAATTCACGACGTAAATGCCTCAATCATCTTTGTTCCAGCCCCCTTTGCAGCTGAGGCAGCCTTTGAAGCCATGGAAGCTGACCTTAAGACAATTGTGGTCATAACCGAGCACATTCCCATTAGAGATGCCATACAGATAATGGCGAAAGCAAAGGAGTCAGGTGCAGTTGTTATTGGTCCCAACACGCCAGGGATAATCGTGCCTAATGAGTGTAAACTTGGAATAATGCCGGCTCACGTTTTCAAGCCTGGAATAGTGGGAATAGCTTCACGAAGCGGAACATTAACCTACGAGATTGCTGCTGGAATCACTTCTGCAGGTTTGGGGCAGTCAACTTGCATGGGATTGGGAGGTGACCCCATTATAGGCTTAAGCTTTGTAGAAGCTCTCAAACATTTTGCGAAGGATGAACAGACGAAGACTGTTGCTTTAATCGGCGAGATTGGAGGCAACTTGGAGGAGTTGGCAGCAAAGTACATCGCAACAGAAGAATATGAGAAACCTGTAGTCGCTTATGTAGCTGGAAGAACCGCCCCACCTGGAAAGAGAATGGGACATGCAGGTGCAATCGTTATGGGACGCACAGGAACAGCTAAAAGCAAGATCGAAGCCTTCGAGAAGGCAGGGGTGCAGGTGGCGGAAAAACCTGGCAAAGTCACGAAAACCCTGAAACGCCTCCTAACGAAAGAAAAGTATATTTAACAAAGAAGTGGAGATGTCTCCCGCACTTCCCTTTTTTTATGTGAATCTATATTAAGTTCTTCTTTGCATACGAAGCAGTTGC
>CAYFZT010000116.1:0-5258 GCA_964347555.1 uncultured Candidatus Bathyarchaeia archaeon
AGGTGCAAGAGAACTCAGATTAGTGCAAGTCTTTGGATATAAAGGACGATTGAGACGAGTACCCTCCGCCGCAGTTGGTGACATGGCGATAGTTTCAGTGAGAAAGGGTACTCCTGACATGAGAAAGAAGATGTTTCAAGCAGTAATTGTGCGACAGAGAAAACCTTATCGACGCGCTGACGGAACATGGGTCCAATTCGAAGACAACGGTGCAGTGATTATGACTCCAGAAGGAGAGATGCGAGGTTCAGAGATACGAGGTCCTGTAGCAAAAGAGGCAGCGGAGCGATGGCCTAGAATAGCAAGCGCAGCAAGCATCATTATATAGGAGATGAAACCTTGAAAACGATCCAGTCTAGAAAACAAAGAAAACGGCTGTTTCAAGCCCCGCTGCATATACGATACAAGCAGTTTTCGGCATCTCTTTCCTCAAAGCTAAGAGATTCATACAACACCCGCTCCCTCCCAGTGCGAGCTGGAGACACAGTCAAAATCATGAGAGGTGACCGCAAAGGATTCGAAGGTAAAGTCTCGCGAGTTGACCGACAAAAGTATAGAATTTTTGTTGAAGGGATAACTCGTGAAAAGGTAGACGGCTCAACCTTACAGGTTCCAATTCATCCCTCTAAAGTTATGATCACCAACCTTAACCTAGATGACAAATGGCGCAAAGAAGTCCTAAAACGGAAAGCAAAAGAGAAACCGATAGAGGAGAAGCCTGAGGAGGAGAAGGCTCAAGCTCCAAAAAGGAGAAGAAAAAGAAAAACAAAAGCACGCAAAACTAAGGTGAACACTACAGCTAAGGCCAAGACTAAGTCATCAAAGAAGAGTGGAGGCACCTAAAGATGGGCAGAAAAGGACAACGAAGGCATCTGAAAAGAAAACCAGCACCAAAATTCTGGCCCATCCACCGTAAGGAATCTTTGTTCACCGTTAAACCAAAACCTGGTCCCCACCCAATTTCAAAGGATGTACCCCTCACCCTTATTATACGTGATATACTTGGACTCGCAAAAACAAGGCGAGAAGCTAAAAAAATAGTTTCTCAAGGAAAAATCATGGTTGACGGCAAGGTTCAAAAAGAAGATCTTTTCTCCACAGGGCTAATGGATGTCATAATACATGATATAGACAAAGCATATCGAATTTTGCCCTCTCAAAAAGGATTAAACCCATTTTCAATCGCGAAAAAAGAAGAGGCTGAATTCAAACTCTGCCGAATCGAAAACAAAACAACAGTCAACGGTGGACACATACAACTTAACTTACACGACGGCAGAAACCTGCTCATTCGTGTGAAAGACGCTGGTAAACCAGAAGAAGACGTTTTTGAAACTCTCGACACGTTAAAAATCAACCTCTCAAACCAAGAAATCACAGGACACTTCAAGTTCACCGAAGCTGCACCAGCTATAATAATCGATGGAAAAAACATGGGTAGATTTGGCAAAATCGCAGCCATCGAGAAGAGGCCTCAACAAAAAAGAAGAGATACCCTCGTAACAATTGAGGACAGCGATGGAAATCGTTTTCAAACAACCATGGACTACATCTTCATCATTGGCGACAAACAACCTCACATATCCCTTACAGAGGTTAACTGACATGTCCGTTGAAGAAATCCGCAAAAAGTGGCAAGACAACCCAATGCTTAAACCTAAAATTGAGAAAGTAACGGTGAACATGGCCGTTGGAAAATCTGGGGAAGCCCTTGAAAAAGCAGCCACAGTTCTAGAGCAATTAACAGGGCAAAAACCCTGCAAACGAAAAGCCAAAAAAACCATACGTGACTTTGGAATCAGAAAAGGCGAGCCAATATCCTGTATAGTAACATTGCGAAAAGACAAAGCAAGGGAGTTCCTCAAAAAAACATGGCACGCAGTAGACAACAAAATCTCAAAAGAAAGCTTTGACAACTTAGGCAACTTTTCCTTAGGCATAAAGGAGCATATCGAAATGCCGGGAACCAAATACGTGCCTGAGCTAGGGATCCATGGCTTTGACGTTTGTGTCTCTCTTTGCCGACTTGGATACCGTGTGAAAAAGAGACACCGCGCCAAATCAGATGTGGGATCGCAGCATCAACTAACTCCAGAAGAAGCTGTGCTCTTCATCAAGGAAGAATTTGGAGTTGAAATTACATAGGTAAAATGGTGAATTTTTATGGTAAAACAGAAACCTAAGAAAGTCTACCAGTTTGGTAAAGGAAGTAGGCCCTGCAGACGTTGTGGTTCTCATGGTTCAATTATTCGCCGATATGGGTTGAACTTGTGTCGTCAATGTTTCAGAGAAGTTGCTAAACAGCTTGGCTTTAAAAAGTATGAATAGGAAGGAGATGAGAAAGACTTGACCACAGATACGGTTTCAAATGGGCTTACGGTTATAATGAACAACGAACTGAGAAACAAGCCAGACTGCATAATAACCCCTGCCTCAAAGCTTTTGGGACGCGTTCTAAGAGTGATGCAGCTGAACGGTTACATAGGAGAATTTGAGTTCATCGACGACGGACGTTCAGGCAAGTTCAAAGTGCAACTTTTCGGGCGTATCAACAAGTGCGGTGCCATAAGACCTCGTTTTCCTGTTGGCGCCGACAAATTTGAAGAATGGGAAAAGCGTTTTCTTCCCGCTCGAAACATTGGTATTCTTGTGATTTCAACTCCCGCTGGAGTGATTGCCCATAAGGAGGCAAGGGAGAAAAAGATTGGAGGTCGTCTTCTAGCTTTTATTTATTAGGAGCATTAGAGATGCGGGCTATCGAGGCAGTCAAGTCTATTGAAGTTCCAGACGGTGTTGAGGTACTGGTAGAAGGAAGAGTTGTGACTGTTAAAGGAGAAAAGGGTACAATAACCCGGAACTTTTCAGAGACACCCGTGACGATTGAGTTGGATGGAAAAGAAGTTGTGATTCGGGCGAACTGGCCTCGCAAAACTGAAGCTGCACTTGTAGGCACGGTAAGTTCTCACATTCAAAACATGATTGTCGGAGTAACAAAAGGTTTCACGTACAAGTTGAAAATAGTTTTTTCTCATTTTCCAATCTCTGTGAAGGTGAAGGAAAACAGGGTGCTGATTGAAAACTTCACTGGAGAGCGCAGTTCTCGTAAAGCAAGGATAATGGGGAATGCTAAAGTTCAAGCTAAAGGCGATGATGTTGTTGTACAGGGAATTGACCTTGAAGACGTGAGTCAAACAGCGGCTAACATTGAAAAAGCAACTAAGGTTAAGAAAAAGGATCCAAGAGTTTTTCTCGACGGCATTTACGTTTATGAACGTTCTGAGGGGATGGAAGTCTGATGAACACTAAGGAGCCAGAAGTTGAGAAATCAGCAGAGGAGCAAGCCTTAGCTTTGCGCAAGCGCCTCAAGAGCAAGAAACCGAAGTTTAGGCGGCAGGAAAGCTGGCGTTACAAGCGGGTGAGTGAAGTTTGGAGAAAACCTGCTGGTATAGACAGCAGAATGCGCAGGAAAAAGAAGGGTTGGCCTAAATCGGTTGAGGTTGGCTATCGTAGTCCTAAATTGGCACGAGGTCTTCATCCCTCTGGTTACGCCGAAGTATTGATTCACACGGTGGACGATGTAGAGAAGGTGGATACTGAAACTCAGGCAGTTCGGATTGCTCACACTGTTGGTGCCAGAAAGCGTATTGAGATTACTGCTCGGGCTAGAGAGAAAGGCGTTCATATTCTTAATCCGCGAGAGGTGGAGAAGCCGTCGGAAGAAGAGGAAGCGGAGGCGGCTGAAGCAGAAGCAGCCGAAGCAGCCGAAGAGGTTGAGGAAGAGGAAGGGGAGGAGAAGGAATAGATGAGTCTCAAAAGTCAGCGTCGGTTGGCTGCTGAAGTTCTCAAGGTTGGGGTGAACAGGGTTTGGGTAGATCCTGAGCACAGCGAGGATGTTGAGGTAGCTATTACGCGGGATGAGATTCGAAAGTTGGTTCACGAGGGTGTGATTAAGGCTCTTCCGAAGAAGGGTGTAAGTCGGGTTCGTGCTCGGGTTTTGCATGAGAAAAAGAAGAAGGGTTTGAGAAAGGGTCCTGGCAGCAGGACTGGGTCAGCTCGGGCGAGGGTTTCTAAAAAGGACGCTTGGATGAAGCGTGTGCGGGCTTTGCGTAGGCGTCTGCGGGAGTGGAAGGCTAAGCGGGCGATTACGGAGAGCAGTTATCGTCGGCTTTACACGTTGGCTGGTAGTGGTGTGTTCAGTTCTATTGCGGAGATGGAGCGTTATGCTAAGGCTCATGGTTTTTGGAGGAGGCGTTAGTATGGCGTATGGTCCTCGTTATAGGGTTGTTTTTCGTAGGCGCAGAGAGGGAAAAACGAATTATCGTCTTCGTAAAGGTCTTGTTGTATCTGGGTTGCCTAGGTTTGTTGTGCGTTGCACGTTGAAGCGGGTGATTGCGCAGATGGTTAAGGCTGAGATTGTTGGTGACAAGGTTGTTGTGGCTGCTGATTCGCGGGAGTTGGCTAAGAAATTTGGCTGGTTAGGCAGCTGTTCAAACTTGTCTGCTGCGTATTTGACTGGTTTGTTGTGTGGTTACAAGGCGTTAGGGTCGGGTGTGAAGGAGGCTGTTTTTGATATTGGGTTGCAGTCGCCAACTAAGGGTGCGAAGATTTTTGGGGCGCTTAAGGGTGTTTTGGATGCTGGCGTTTTGGTGCCTCATGATGAGAAGGTTTTGCCTAGTGCGAATCGGATTCAGGGGCAGCATGTTGCTGCTTATGCTAAGGGGTTGGCGTCTACGCCCGAGGTCTATAAGGCTCGTTTTTCTGAGGTTTTGTCTAGGGGTTTGTCTCCTGAGGAGCTTGTTGAGCATTTTGTTTCTGTGAGGGAGAAAGTTGTTTCCTCGTTTAAAGAGAAAAAACTGGAGAAGGAAGAGGTTAAGGTTAAGGCTGAAGTTAAGTCTAAGGTTGAAAAGAAGAGAAAGACAAAGGGAAAGGTTGTTAGTAAAGCTGAGGCTAAGTCAAAGCGTAGTTTGTCTAAGAAGAAGGAGAGTGAAGTTGGGAAATGAGTCGTCGTAGAAGACGCGGTAGAGGCGGTTCTCGTGGAGGAGGCAGAAGGGTTGAGGAAAGGCTTGAGGCTTGGGTGCCTCGGACTAAGCTTGGGAAGATGGTTCGGGATGGTCATATTACTTCGGTTGAGGAGATTTTTGCTGAGGGGTTGAAGATTCGGGAGCCTGAGATTGTGGATGTTTTGCTTCCTGACCTTGAGGAAGAGGTGATTAACATTAATTTGGTTCAGAAGCAGACGGATGCTGGGGAGAAGTCTC
>CAYFZT010000117.1:0-5198 GCA_964347555.1 uncultured Candidatus Bathyarchaeia archaeon
CTCTGCCTATCTTTACACCTATTTCGTCTAGAACCTTAGCCAACTCTTTGGCTGCTGCCTCGCTTACTCGGTGGGCTCCAGCCTTCTTACAGATTCTATGCATCGGCGCCACAGCTAATTCTATTCCAGCCATCTAACCATCTCCAAACTTCTTTTTTCATTTGAGCCTATATTTAACGTTAACGGAAAGATTAACAAGTTTTCATCCTCTATTTCTGTGTTTGAAGGAGAAAACAATAAAATTAAAGTTATCAGATTAGAGAACGCTGGTAGCAACGATGAAATTTGTTGACGCACATGTTCATCTTTCAGACATGGAATACAGAGGCAAGGTTGAAACCCTTATTGAGGATGCCCAGAAAGCACATGTAGTCGCTTTGGTTTCAAATTCCATGAACTATGAGTCGAACATATCTACCCTTCAAATAGCCCAACAGAATCCCAATTTAGTTTACGCTGCCTTAGGCATACACCCATGGAACACTCAGCGTCTATCCTCCAAAGAATTGGAGCAAACTCTAGATGTAATCTTCAAGCAGGGACGCCACCGTGAAAAAGTTGTAGCAATAGGTGAGACCGGCTTAGATTTTTCCTACGACAAAGGACAGGCTGTTAATTTCCAAATCAAGGTTTTCAACGAAATGCTCCAAGCAGCCGAAAAGCTGTCTTTGCCTGTGACTGTGCATTCTCGAGGAACAGCCTCTAAAATACTGAGTATCTTACCTTCCTTCAATATCGAGAAAGTGCTCTTCCACTGGTTTAGCGGTCCAGCAGAGTTATTGCCTAAGATTGTTGAAGAGGGATATTACATCTCCGAGGGTCCTCCATTGGTCTATTCAAAGAAAACTCGGGAAATCATAGAGTCAGTTCCGTTGAGCAGTTTGCTTACTGAGACTGATGGGCCTGTACGCTTTGGAGGACCCTTCTATGGTAAAATGACCTCACCTTCCTTTATTCCGCAGGTTGTAAAGGCCGTAGCTGAGATTAAGGGAGTTAAGGAAACTGACGTGGCAAAACAGGTTATTCAGAACTTCACCGATCTGTTTGGTATTAACTTGGTTTAAGCGTAAGCATTAAAAGGGGGCGAGTAAACCCACATAGATACCTATAACTCGTTAACGAAGAAGTGCTAAAGAGGCATTGTGTTTGGAGGCCGAAAGAACGCTTGGGTAAAGTACGACCAGAACACGTCAAAAGAACAGCTAGAGAACTTGTTCAACGCTTTCCAGACCAATTCACCACAGATTTTGAGAGTAACAAAAAATTGGTTGCGGAACTAACTACTCTTTCTTCAACTAAACTTCGAAACCGAATTGCTGGCTATGTAACTCGTCTTGTGGCGATTGCGCAGCCTTCAGAAAACGCAGAAGAAGGAGAGGCTATTGAAGAAAACGAGACCGAAGTATAACCATTTTAGTCGTTTCCTCGCAGGAGACGATTAGATGCCGTTAATTAACGATTACAGAAGGGGCTGGGCTATACGATATCTAAGAGAAGCCAAGGCAGAACTGGTTGCTGCCCAAAAAACGCCCTATATGGCTTCAAGCTTAATTCTAGAAGCCATTCGAAAGGCTCAAGCCGCTATCTATTACAGTCTTGGCGATCCTTCTTCACTAGAGGCGATTGTACGCCAGACAATTCTTAAGAATCAGGCGGTTAAGGATCCAGTTCTGCGTTGTTTAGTGGAAATTGAGCGAACAGTTCAAGGGGTCGCTCAAACATCAGAGTCAGATAGAGAAGGAGCTTTCAAAGAGGCAGACGACATTATCCAAATAGCTTCTGACATAGTTAAGCTCTTCACCAGCGAAAAAGCTGATTAATTCTCTCCAACATGGTGGAATTTTGTCTTTCTCCTACGTTATTTCCCATGAAAAATTGAACCTTTATGTTGTTATTCTTGACATAAGTTCCCTTCATCTTCACGAGGAGATCATCCCAGAGCTTCTGAACAGACTTGTGACAAGAATCAAACGAGATGGACTGATTAAACACCCAATTATAGTAGATAGAAAAAGCCTCGTTGTTTTAGATGGGATGCACCGAGTGGCTGCGTTGAAAAAGCTAAACTGCAAGAAGATTCCAGTCTGCTTGGTTGACTATGAAAACCCCGCTGTAACTGTCGGCTGTTGGTATCGCACAATAAAAAGAACTGGGGAGCCAAAGAATCTTTACATTCAAGTTCAACGTTTTGGCACCGTTAAAGAGGTTGAAAAACTGGATGAGACAATTATTGGAGTGCCTCCGATTGTTGCAGCGATTAAAAACGGCAGCAAAACTTTTTTAGTTCATTCGGATTTCCGAAACCATAAGGAAGCTTATGACATTATTGAGCGAATTGAAAAGTTTCTGCGGAAAGCTGGATTTGAGATAGGATATAAAACAGAGACTGGCGCACTTCGTAGATTGCGAGAGCATAAAATTGACGCTGTGCTTTTAACCCCGAAACTCTCTAAAGAAGCCATAATCGAAACTGCGCTTTCAGGAAAAGTCTTCACATACAAAGCAACAAGACATATCATTCCAGCAAGACCGCTCTTCCTTAATATTCCCTTACATCTCTTAGGGGAAAATGGAAAGTCGCTGGAAGAAGTAAACAAAGAATTGAAGAGCACACTTCAGAAGCGACGTTTGAAGAAAATTTCAGCTGGAAGCCTCCTTGAGGGTAGACGCTACGAAGAAGACATCTACACATTCGAGGAATAAAAATGGCAGTCAATGTGAACATCAGACTAATGGGAGCTTACAGAGTGTTCCGTAGAAGAGACAATTTTTCTCTCAAATTAGAAAGGCCCACTGTGCGCGAGGCTGTAGAGAAGATAGCCGAGTCCCTTCCTTCCAAGTCCAAGCATATGATAATTGACCCTGAGCTTAATGACCCACGTCCAAACGCGCTTATTCTTGTAAATGGAAAAGAGATCAGCGTTTTGAACGGGTTAGAGACAAAAGTCAAAGAAGGCGATCAGATAGTTCTCATCCCGGTATCGCATGGCGGTTGAAAAATAGCTTCCAACACAAAATTCATTAATAGTTACAATTCAAAAAGAGCTTTATGGAATTAGAAAAAGTTTACAGCTACATCGACGCCAACGGGCAAAGGTTTGTTAACGATCTTGTGAGGATTGTTAAGCAACCAAGCGTTTCAGCAAGAAGAGAGGGAATTGAAGAGTGTGCGAAGCTCGTAGGAAAGATGATGAAAGATGTTGGGCTCTCCACTTTAATGATTCCAGAACCTCAAGGCAATCCAGTAGTATATGGAGAAATCTCGTCAAAGTCTTCGCAAAAGACGCTTCTCTTCTATGACCATTACGACGTTCAGCCTCCTGAACCCCTAGAAGAATGGATCTGCAACCCATACAGTGGCGAAATACGCGACGAGAAAATCTATGGCAGGGGAGTTTCTGACAACAAAGGAAACTTTGTTTCCAGATTAAAAGCTGTTGAGGCTTTCTTGAAAACCACGGGCGATGTTCCCGTCAACATAAAATTCATGGTTGAAGGAGAAGAAGAGATCGGCAGCCCCCATTTGGCATCAGTGATTAAGAAACATAGAAAACTCTTTGCGGCTGACGCAGCCATCTGGGAGTTTGGAGGAACCGACCGTAAAGGACGTCCCGAGATATACTTGGGGCTGAAGGGTGTTCTGTCTGTTGAGTTAAGAGCAAAGGGAGCAGCTAGAGACGTACACTCTGCGAATGCTCCCTTGATCCCTAATCCTGCATGGCGTCTGGTGTGGGCTCTGAACTGCTTGAAAAATGAAAAAGATGAGATACAGATTCACGGCTTTTACGATGATGTTGAGCCTCCATCCAGCGAAGAGATGAAATACGTTGAGAAGATTCCCTTTGAGGAGAAAGAGGAAAAGAAGGACTTGGAATTGACAGAGTTCCTTCACAACGCATCCGGATTAGAGGCTAAAAAAGCGTTACTATATAATCCCACGTGCACCATCAACGGCTTTCTAACAGGATACACTGGTACAGGATCGAAGACCGTTCTACCCAACAAGGCAATGGCAAAACTTGACTTCCGCCTTGTTCCCCGTCAGAAATCCGAAGATATCCTCAAGAAACTTAAGAAGCATCTGAGGGAGCATGGTTTCGGCGACATTGAAGTGATCTACACAGACTCGACAGAGCCTGTGAAAATCCCGATTGACAATAGTTTTGTTAAGACTGTGATAAAAACTGCGGAGAACGTGTATGGCAAAAGGGCAGTTGTGTATCCCACTAGCGCTGGATCTGGACCCATGCATCTGTTTCAAGACTGGCTGGGCTATCCGGTGGTTTCGGTTGGATGTGCCCATGCAGAATCTAGAGGTCATGCACCCAACGAAAACATAACGCTGGAAGGCTTTATTAAGGGAACAAAATTCATAGCCGCAATTCTTTATGACTTTGGCGCTTCCTAATTTTCTCTTAAGAAAGTGATTCTACTGTGGTACATGCAGAGATTTCAATGCTTCTCTCATGGCTTCATAAGCGGAGGAATCATTGATGTCCAATATACTTTGGTTCATTAAGCTTCTAGTAACAAGCTTCTGGTCTGTAGGAATGAATCTGATTACTTCTAATCCGTATTGTTTCTGAGCTACTTCTCGAATTAGTTGCTGACTTTTCGAATCGTCCACACGGTTGCAAATTCCGTAGACTTTTCCAAATTTTGAATGTTTCTTGTGTATCTCCTTTACAATGTCTTGGGCGGTGTCGAGGCTCATTCTTGAACCGTCAAGAACCGTGAAGATGTAGTCTATGCCTTTTTCATCGGCTATTCTGTCAAGTACTCTTCTGGGAAAAATTTCGGTTCCAGGATCGCAGTCTACAACGATGTGCTTGTAAGGCATCTTGTAGCTTTTGAGAATCTTGGAAATTGCTTGTTCTGCCCAGTAGAAGACGGGGCAGTAGCAGTCGATGTCGCTTGTAGGCTTTCCCAAGGTTAACAGATCTGTTTTTTCGCCTTCGATTAGGGCGTTGCTCATCACTTTGGAATGGAAGTATTCAACGTCTGACACGTCAGGGGGTTTTTGGGGCTCTAACTCAAGTCTTTTCTCCTTATGAATGTGATCGACAATATTGCCTATTGTCTTCGTTAACGGCATTCCTAACAGCTTGTAGAGATGTGCATCTGGGTCCATATCAAAGGCTAGGGTTACATCGCCTTTTTCCGTTAAATATTTCACAGTTAAGGCTGCAAGGGTTGTC
>CAYFZT010000118.1:0-1925 GCA_964347555.1 uncultured Candidatus Bathyarchaeia archaeon
GATCTTGAAGCGCTCAAAAATCAACTGTCAAACATGCTTCTAGGAGACGCTTCTACAGCAGCGTCTCAACAGGAAGCGGCAACAAAAGAACCATCTGAGACACAGGAAGTTCAAGAAACGCAAGAAACGGACTCGCCACTTCCAGAACCCCCCGTTGTAGTTCATGTAAAAGGCGGAAACTAGAGAAATCAAAATGAAGACGTGGAGGTGGCATGTCCTTGTTCAAGATTTTTAAGCCTCCTCCACCAATCGGAACTGTAATCTTTCAGACGATTCGGAAGCTTAAAACTCAAAAGCTTAAGCTGGAGCAGGTTAGTTTTCGGTTACAAGGAAGAGACCGCACACTTTTTGAAGCTTGCACATTGTATGTGAGGAAAAACCAGCACGAGCGAGCAGCAATTTGCGCCAATGAACTATCTCAAGTTCGAAAACTGCGCAAGATGGTTATGCAGTGTCAAATTGCCCTTGAACGCATTATTCTGAGACTTGAAACCATAAAAGAAGTAAGCGAAATCTTCGCTGAGCTTAAACCAACGCTTAAGACGCTTCGAGGCTTAACTCAAAATCTCGTCAACGTTCTCCCTGATGTCGCCATGGAACTGGAAAAGGTTAATGAAAGCATTAATGAAACGCTTGCGGTGACTAGAATGAACTCAAACATGTCACTGCCCGAACCAGTTAAGACAGAGGCAGGACTAGAGATACTAAAAGAAGCTTCAGACTTCTTAGAAGAAAAGTTGTGTGAGCAGCTTCCTGAGCCGCCTGTGCCAACTCAATCTTCTCGCGTCCTTCTACAAGCAGAACCCAGCAAACAGCCTGAAAAAATGAAGCAGATGGTTGCTTTAACCGTCTCATGCTCAGAGATCGTGGAGCATGATGAAAAAGGAGAAACTCAAAAGCATGTCAGCTACAAGGATATGGAACTGCGTGGCGTTTCCATGTCAACTCAATCCAACTCTTCCTTAGAAGACACCATATTTGAGTACGCAAAGAACCGCAATGGTGAGATCGACGTGAAACAGTGTGCACTTCAACTAAACATCCCCTATGACGAAGTTTTAAAAATTCTCGAAAAGCTAGGTGCGAAAGGAAAGATACAGATTCAGAGGTGAGCTGGAAACGAGCGCTTCTCAAGAATTAGAGAAGGCCGCAACCAACTACGCCCTTGAAGCAGTTCGCCTTGACAAACAAGGCGCCAAGGGCATGGCAATTACAATGTATCAGAAGGCTATCGAAGCCCTTCTTAACCTTGCTCAGTTATATCCCGATTACGGTCTAAACAAAGTGTACATTCAGCGTGCCATGGCTTATCAAGAAAGAATAAGAATGCTTCAAGGAGTTTCAGCTCCAGAAGAGCCTCAAGAAGAAAGTGAAGAAACTGGATCCTTCGAGTCTGCAACAACAACCTCAGAAACGAAAAAAGACACCTTTGAAGAGCTTGTGCTCAGAGAAAAACCCAACGTGAAATGGGATCAAGTCGTAGGCTTAGAACAAGCCAAAAAAGCCATTAAAGAAGCCATCGTCTATCCTGTTCAGAGACCCGATCTTTTCCCGTTGGGATGGCCAAGAGGTATCCTACTCTTTGGTCCACCTGGCTGCGGAAAAACTTTGCTTGCTGCTGCGGTTGCCACAGAAATAGACGCTTCTTTCATTTCAGTAGATGCCGCGTCAATAATGTCTAAATGGCTTGGGGAAGCTGAACGAAATGTTGCTCAGCTTTTTGCAACATCGAGAAAGATAGCGAATGATGGTCGTCCAGCAATTGTTTTCATTGATGAGTTAGATTCCCTCATTGGAACGCACACAAACGAAGTTGGCGGAGAGGTGCGGGTTCGAAACCAATTTTTGAAGGAAATGGACGGCATAATTGACAAGGGGAAAAAGATTCATGTTTACGTGATTGGGGCAACCAACAAACCTTGGGA
>CAYFZT010000118.1:1995-3389 GCA_964347555.1 uncultured Candidatus Bathyarchaeia archaeon
TTCAAGCTTTTCACTACTAGCATAGAATTGTCTCCGGACATGGACCTTTACAGCCTAAGCAGGATATCTGAAGGATTCTCTGGAAGTGACATCCGTGACTGTGTGCAGTCGGTTCATCTCAAGGTTATTGGTGAGTTTTTTGAGTCTGGGAAGGCGAAAGACAAGCTTGCTCAGCCTAGATCTATGGGCATGAAGGACTTTAAACATATACTGGAAACAAGGAGGCCAAGCGTTACACTAGATATGATTGCTTCTTACAACAAATGGTTTGAAGCTTTCAAGGCTCTTTAAGAAGAAAAGTTTACACATGAACATTCGCAAATGCACAAAACTAAATACTCTTCCATTTTTCCTAGGTAAAATACCCTATCAACTATTGGAAAGGTTTGGGGAGAAACACCGTTTTTGAGTGAAAACAAATCTCCTTTCTCTCTCTTCAATCTCCCCAAGCCCCAAAAGTAGCGTTTGCCTATTTTGAAGGATTTCTTATTTTAATGAAAATGTTTTCGTCTCCTTTGAGAGTTACATCCCTTAGTGTCGAAACCATGGAGAGTAAAACGTTTCGCATTATTTTTTGAACAAAAAGGTTTAATGGCACGTGTTCTCCTTCAATTGAGATTCTGATCGCTGCTTTCAGTTTCTTCTCCTTCATAATCATGGGTTTAATCTTGTTCTCCACAGTTTCCACCAATTTCTCAGGACTCTGCAGAGTATCTACGTATGGAATGTGTGGTTCCTTCGGCTTCGTTGAAATAACGCCCACAAAGGCTACAATGGGCTTGAAGATTGCGGAAGTCTCTCTAGCTTCAGCCATGGTTTTCACTGAAACAACCTTTGGAACAAGAGGATTTTGGGCGACAAGGTTTCTAAAGCCTTCAAGAATTATGATGTCGACTTCGTCTTCGTAGTAGTTGACAATTTCAGCTAGTCCATAATTCGTTGTGTCCACTTTTTTGATGAACGCCAGTTCGTTTGCAGCTACACTTGAGGTAATAAGTGCGCCAGCTTTCATGTGTCTCCATGTGTCTTTTCCCTTGGTGTCTATGGTGAAATCTGGCTCTGGAATATGTTTCACCGTGGCAACTTTGTAGCCTTTTTCAGTTAGTCCCTTAACTAATGCTTCAACTGCGGTGGTTTTACCAGATTTTCTGCTTCCCACAACGGCTACAATGGGCATTTTTTCACCGTTATGGCTATTCTTTCTATTTTGCCTATTTACGTTTTCTAAAGCTGAATAAACCTATTGAACCTATTCAAAACCACGTTTGAATAAAGAAGCGAGTTATAGACAACTAAGGCTTGAACTCTGTGCTCTTTCCCATGCATTCTTGATGTTTGCTGATCACATCATCCACTAGTTGTTTGAGGCGCTCTTTAGGTTGGAAGCCTGCAAC
>CAYFZT010000118.1:3451-4628 GCA_964347555.1 uncultured Candidatus Bathyarchaeia archaeon
GCGGGTCTCCCCTCACAAAAGAAGGTCAATGTAGGAGTGCCCATAATTCCGTATTTGACGGCGACATTTTGATTTTCATGGCTTGCTAGCACATTTAATCTGGCAAATTTCACTTTGTCCTTGTATTCTTCAGCAACTTCACAGTAGATTGGATCCAGCCTAGTGCACCACATACATCGATCATGCCAAAAGTCAACTACAACTAAGGTGTTGGACTGCAGAACCTTCTTTTCCCAATCATCTGCATTTACATCTATGACATTAGCCATATACATTCAACGCGCGCGCGCAGTCAATGCTATTTAAAATATATTGATTCTTTGCTGACAACTTGTATAAAAGCGCTACTCCTGAAGATGTTTACTTCATCCTGCGGATAGTCTAACTTGTGAAGTGGCTGCCTATTCTCATGCTATTTTCTTGCCACATTTCACACAAAACACTGCATCAGTCATATTCTCGGTTCCACAGTACCTGCAATACATCTTTTCCACAGAAACGGAAACAGGAACTGCGGGTTCTGATGGTTTCGCTGATGGAGGTGGAGGAGGCGCCGGCGGAGATGGATGTACTGTCGCAGGTGGTTGAGTTGTCGGCGTTTTAATCGAGAAGAATCCCACCGCGGCTAGTATCCAAGCAACAAGCAACAGCACTAGGCCCACTAAGATTATTGTCAAGACAGCCCCTATGAGCAATAGCAATCCAGCGGTATTGAACATATTCTCTCCAGACTTCTCTGAAAGGATACTGAATGAATTTCTGTAGTATATAGCTTGAAGCAAGAAGAATACGAACATAACAACCAGAGCTACAATGATAATCAAGGGAAGAGCGAAAAAAGCTCCCGTGAATATACCCATAAAAAATACAACTATGGCGGCTGCAATGCCTATTAGGCCGAAAACAAAACCATAAAGCGCGTTTTCAAATATTCTTGGCTCATTATAGTGTTCCGCTAAACGGTTCATGGCTACCAGCACAAGGATTATGCCAACAAGACTTAAGATAGGAAAGAAGGAACCAATTGCAACCAAAATAGCTCCTATGCCACCCAATGTTTTATTCGATTCTAGACTCATGCCAAAAGACCTCGTCGCAAAGATTTGTAAACTCTTTAAATAAAAGCCTTACGCGCATGCATGTGTGTGGGTTAATAATTTAAGGATAAGAAAATTCT
>CAYFZT010000118.1:4638-5049 GCA_964347555.1 uncultured Candidatus Bathyarchaeia archaeon
CTTAGAATTAATAAACTGAGGATGAATAGCTGCATCTTGCTTGATACTCATATTTCCCCTTTGAATGGTCCAGAATATTCGGTTTCTTCCATAAAGGCTCATAGTGGCTGGCTAGAACGGGATCGCATCAAAGCCAGAAGAACTATGGCAACTGTCACTCCCAATATCACATATGCCTGCTCCATCGTTATAACTGCTTGCAAAGTGAGAAAAATAGCTAGTGCCACTACTACTATTATTACGAAAATACCAGCCCACGTTGTCTTTGCTTTCCACCCAGACAGGTGTAACATCTCCTTCAACTAGCTGCCCCCACATATTTTCTTCTGCTTCAGTTTTTATGACTTGTGGAACAAATGTCAGTAAATTTCAGAAAAAATCTCTTTCAGGTTCTTGATTGTCCTCAAGCCA
>CAYFZT010000119.1:0-4978 GCA_964347555.1 uncultured Candidatus Bathyarchaeia archaeon
AACAATAGACAGAATAATACAAGACCTAAACTACAAGGGAAAACCAATCTATATTCCACCGTACCCAAAAGAAGCTTACCTACCAGAATATCTGAAAGGACTAAAAGAAATGATAGTTTTTATCCCAGCTGAAGATGTCGCCACTATGCCAACCATAGAAGAAATAGCGAGAAAGCAGTTCCTACTAAAGAATCCAAAAGGAATATGCATAGCACCGCCAGGTTATGGACTTGTCAGCCTTTTTGAGAAAGAACTCAAAACTGAATTTACACAAATCAACCTCAACGAACTTTACAAGGTTTTACCGACTATCATTAGAGCTAGCTAAAGAATTCGAAATAAACTCTGAAAGAGATCTTATCCATGTCAGAATAATTGGCTCAGTCTACGGAGACCTCTACACAGATGAACAAGGCATCAAAAGCATTCACTCGATAGGTTGTCCACTGACAAGCGCCATTGCTTGCGCTCTAGCTAAAACAACAGGCGCAGTAACTACTGTCAAAGATTTGATTTCTTCGGAATCCCAAACTATTGAAGTATGGTACCAAACTCTGGAAGCCTGAAAAAGTGAATTTTCCCCTCTCCATCTGGGACATAAGCCTCTGGATAGCGATCATGGCAATCATTCTGCTCATAACCTCAGAACTCTTAGTACCCTACTCAGACCACTTTGGAGACTTTGTCCTGGAAAAGACACGATTGAGACTGGCAGCACTGGTCCTGGGAGCCGCATTTATGGTCTCGGTTCTATTGCGAGTGGCCATTCCGCATTAAAACCTATAATTGAACCATTTTGATGAAAGACTTGCTGAGTTTGCAAAAAAACTTCTAGAAATATCCTCTGTAACATGTCCTTCTTTGTTACATACCAGAATTTAGGGAACTCCTTCCATTAAATTTATTAAAACACAAGGAAACAAGCGCATGACCTTCCCTGTGGTCTCAGTAGTAATTCCAGCATACAACGAAGAAAAAACCATCGAGAAAATACTGTTTCGCACTCACAAAACAATGGAAACCCTTGGAATGCCGTACGAGATCATTTTAGTAGATGACGGCTCTTCGGATGGAACAAGACTCTTGGCTGAGAGACAAAAAGCCACTATACTAGCCAACGGAACAAATACGGGAAAGGGATATGCCCTCCGAAGAGGATTCCGAAATGCAGTAGGCAACATGATCATAACAATGGATGCTGACGGTTCTCACAAACCAGAAGAAATACCTATATTGTTAAAGCCACTACTAAACGGCGCCGACATTGTAGCTGGGTCAAGATTCCTCGGCAACCGAGAGAAAGATTCAGTCAAAAGACTCCACATTATCGGCAATCACTTCTTTAACTTCTTAATTTTTCTTTTAACGAGAAAACGCATCACAGACAGCCAAACAGGTTTCAGAGCGTTCAAAAAGAAGATCATACAAGAAATTGAAATAACCTCAAAGGGCTATGAGATCGAAACAGAATTAACAGTGAAAACTCTAAAAAATGGTTATCTGACGCAAGAGAAACCAATAACCTGCGAAAAACGAAAAGATGGTCACTCCCACTTAAACCCGCTTCGAGACGGCCTTAAGATATTCAAAAACATAATCAAGGCAAGCATATACACACAACCGAACGACCATCGATCCAACAGAACAACTGAAGCAGTTTTCCATAAGATAACACCACTACACCTTATATCTAACGAAGACGTTAACAAAGTTGATAGAGTTGAAGCATAACATTTCATTAACGATTGCGCTGTTGAGCGCATTACTCCTCTTTGTCAATGTTGTTTATGCGCCATGGCAAACCCTGGGAACAGGTTACGCCATAAAGACAAACTACCACGGAATTGACGTTCCCCTTGGCATCCCCGTGACCGCGACCGCTGGAACTCTTGACAGTAGAGTGTTGCAAGTGACCTTCAGATGGCATAGACCTGACGATTCTGTCGCGTGGGAAGACGTTGTTCTAGTATGGACAAACGGCACTATGGGACAGTGGAACAACGGCACATGGACCCCTATTCGTTATGCCCAAGCGACTCGCATTCCCGATGAAATGGGCGACTGGGGAATTCAAGCCTTTTTTCAAGACAGCGAAGGAAACGATAGAGCAGGGTTAGAAGACGTCATAAAGATCAAAGCAGAATCTTTTAATGCAGTGCCTGAAATACCCATTGGAACAATAGGAGCAGCTGTAGCGATGCTGTCGGCGTTGGCTCTGTTTGCCTTCAAGAGGAAACAAGCAGTAGGGAAACCGCGCTAGTTTTGATCAACGGACAGTAAACGAGCAAAAGCATTCATATCGACTGGTTATTCTGCCGGTACCCAAAACCGGCGACCGGCGATATCAACTGCAGGCTATTTTTCGGGTTACATCAACGCGAACACAATCGGTGGGGTGCTAGGGCACCTGCTTGAACGTAACCCGTTCTCGCTGAGTTTTTTTCTTCGAAAAGAAGAGCTCTTATGGCGTTTCATTCACTTGCCGTTACAGTGATGTCGAAGCTGAAGCTTGTTATACCTTCTATGCTAGAAGAGACTGAAAGAATAAAGGTCACCTGAATTGTATCACCCGCTGCAATAGGTTGTTCATCATAGTTCCAGGTGAGAGTCATATAATCAGAAGCGTCAGATGGATTCCAGCTAGAAGTTGCCATAGATAACGTGGCTGTCGTGTTGCCTTCGTTCCGCATATAGACTGCAACATTCTCACTCGACCCTGGCTCAAGTAAGCCCCAATTTATCGAAGAAACTGCATTAGTATGAGCTTCATCCCAGTAGATCCCCAAACCAACAGCTTTTACTGAACCAACATTCGAGATAGTCTGATTCGTTTGCATCGAAGACATAACATAACCCAACATGCTAAGCGATAGCACATATATGATAAGTGCTAAAGCGGCTTTTGCGACAATAGCGTCGTATCTTTCCACTTTACACACCAATGATATAGCATGTATTGAGACTTAATAAATATTATCGTTTATGCGTTTAACACTCATACAGAAACTACAGCAAGTTGTTGCCCCTCGTTCCACACTGTAATTATGTTAAAAGCCAAGAGTTCTCTATTCCCTCTGTCTGAAAAGACATCTACAACGTAAGTACCATCGGAACAACCTCGTCAGGATAAAGAATTTCGCCTTCGTCGTTCCAACCGAATCCAAGTACTTGGACGCTTCCAAAGGTTTCCAATTTTAGGTCATCAAAAAAGGCTTTGATTTAATTTCCTTATTTCTAACGCGTATATCCGTTTTAAGATAGCCAAAATAGTAGGTACATTCTTGAGATTCTTCTTCAGACCGTCTAGAGGCGTGTTTCTCCTTTGAAGTTATACTTCCAATTTCTGGTTCATTCAGAGTTCTCTGAACCTTGGGAGATAACTGCTGTTTGGATGGTTGATTCGCGTTCTGCTTCATATAAAGAAGAATAAGAATGAAAATCGCAATTGCCAAGCTAACATCGATGGCAGACAACTCCAACGAAAGCATGAATCTCACTGATCTATAATTGGAGAATGCTTACATATAGGATTGACGACTTTTACATAAGTACTACAGATATGCAAAGTAGATAAGTAAGTCCATAGCAGTTGCTTCAACAAGCATGTAGTTAGCAAAAATTGAAGGCCCACTAAATGTTTGCTATAGGTCACATTGCCTTAGGATACCTAACAGGAAAAGCGATGTCAAAACTTCTAAAAGTAGATGTGAATATTCCCTTGCTTTTCCTTTTCTCCATGTTGCCTGACATCGACTTGCTAATTCCTGGACTGCAACATCGAGGAATCACTCATTCCATAACAATTTCCCTAATGTTCTTCTTCTTAGCTTTAACAATTCATGGAAAAAGCGCTACACCATACTTCGTGGCGTTTGCTCAGCATTCCATTATTGGTGACTATCTTGATGGAGGTGGCGACATACAACTACTTTGGCCTTTATCTCCTCAATGGTACAGTCCAATAGTTCAAATAGCGAGTCTAACAAATGTCATCCTTGAATGGGTTCTCTTCCTCACGTTTCTAACAATTACGCTCAAAACAAAGGACATTTCAACCCTTTTTCAACACCATCCATCAAACCTGCTTCTATTCATACCAATCTTCGCCGTTATACTTCCCATAATGTTTAATTTTCCTCTCCCCGTTCCAAAAGAACTAGTCATCCCCCACATAACTTACCTTGTGATATTCGCAATACCAATCCTCGTTGATTTTCGCTACATCGTGAAAAGAATGCTCTTTTAGTCAACGTCATGCTCTCCGTCAGAAACAGACTGACTGACGTATCGACCGGTTATACTGTCGGTCCAGAATAAGCGGTCGGCGATCGGTGATACCTAGTGTTAACTTCAAGGACAGCAAATGAAAAAAAGAGGGATTTGTTCTAGAAACCTTTTCTGAAATGTTTCCTCAGAAATCATTTATTCTATTAGGTAGTATTTACTTTCTATCAAGAGGATTCAAATCTTGGAGAAGGTTAACGCTATCTTCAAGTTGCTTGAGGACGGGAAGTGGCATAGCGTAACCCAGATCGCAAACAAGTCTGGCCTCCACGAGTTCAAGCTTGAAATAATCACGAATTTTCTTGCTGAATACGATTTTGCAGAGGTAGATAAAGCAAATAGACAGGTAAGACTTACAGTGTCAGTTGTTGACTTTCTAAAGAAAATTAAGTACATAGAAAAGGGAGAAGGACTGAAAACGGGTTAACTTGCAAGAAGTGCCTTGATATTTTTGTAGGCTTGGAGAAACGCTCTCCCTTTAGGCGTAGCTTCATAAAGTTCTTGGCGGCGGCTTTTCGGGGTTATTTTTCTCAAGAGTTTTCTGTCTATGAGGAGGTCTAGGTATGCGTGGAGCTGTCTGAAACTCAAATTGCATTTGTACATTATGTGGGTCTTCTTTGCGCCTTCGTCGGATGCCTGTAGAATATTTGCGATTATGTCCACTCTACTTCGATGAAGTAAACTTAGCTTTTTG
>CAYFZT010000120.1:0-4947 GCA_964347555.1 uncultured Candidatus Bathyarchaeia archaeon
AAGAAAACAAAACACCGCAAAAAACAATCAACCCAAGCGAAATAGTCCTCGTAGTAGACGGAACAATAGGTCAGCAAGCCGCAATCCAAGCTAAAGCTTTCAACGCAGCCACACCCATCGGCTCAATACTTGTGACAAAGCTCGACGGCTCAGCCCGAGGAGGAGGAGCCCTTTCAGCAGTCGCGGCGACAGGTGCTCCAATAAAGTTCATTGGCACAGGTGAAAAGATCGGAGATATTGAACCTTTCGTTCCAGAGCGCTTCGTTGGCCGACTCCTCGGAATGGGTGACCTACAGAGCCTCATCGAAAAAGTCCGTGAAGCAGAAGTTAAGGTTCCGGAGAAGAAGATGAAAGCCTTTCTAACTGGGAGGTTCACCTTAACCGACATGTACGAGCAAATCGAAGCCATGAAAACCATGGGACCCTTTAAGCGCATCTTAAAAATGATACCTGGCATGTCCTATAACATTCCAGACGAGACAATGGACCTAGCTGAAGACCGCCTCAAAAAATGGCGAGTCATTATCGAGTCTATGACACCAGAAGAGAGAGACGACCCCAAAATATTCACTTCGTCAAGAATAAAGCGCGTCGCAAGAGGTTCGGGCACCGCAGAAAAGGAAGTTAAAGAACTCTTAAAACAGTATTCTATGATGAAGAAAATGATGAAAACTCTGCGAAGAAAGAAGACGCTTCCTTTCTTCGGAAAGAAACTACCCACTGGATGACAGCGATCCAGCATTAACTTTAGCCATTTTTGCTGAACAAGCAAGAAAGGAGCAATTGTTGATGGAAATCCTTGAAAAGGCGCAAAAAATGTTAGAGAAACATCCTCTCTGCGACAAATGCCTAGGGAGACAATTCGCTTTACTTGGTTACGGACTTGACAACAAAAGAAGGGGAGAAACTCTTAAGCTTCTCTTAACAATGAAAGGTCACCAACTAGCCCTTTCTAAACAAAAATCTGGAATCAAGCTTCTCAAAACATTAGCAGTCAAAGGCTCTTTCGACATGGCAACTGACATCCTAAAAAAAATGAGAAAGACACAGGGCAAAATGCAGCAATGCTATCTTTGTGAAGAACGCTTCAACTCAGTCCACGAATTAGTCGATTTAGCTCTAAAAGAACTGGACAACTACGAGTTTTCATCTTTCCTCGTAGGCATCGAGCTGTCAACGGAAACAGAAGAAAGAGAAGACGAGTTTAAGGCTGAATTTGAGGTGAAACACGGCGAGAACATGCGAAACGAGTTTAGCCGAGAGATTGGTAAAGAAATCTCTGAGCTAACCCAGAAGACCGTTGACTACAAAAGACCAGATATCGTCGTCATTGTAGAGCCTTTTTCAAGGCAAGTTCGACTTCAGGTTAATCCACTCTTTATTGCTGGAAGATACCGAAAACTGATCCGAGGAATACCTCAATCCAAATGGCTGTGCTCGAAATGCAGAGGAACAGGTTGTGCAAAATGCAACTGGACAGGCAAAATGTACCCCGAATCGGTTGAAGAAATCATCGGAGAACCCACCCTAGAAATCTCCGAGGGAGAAGCCATAGCCTTTCATGGAGCGGGAAGAGAAGACATAGACGCCAGAATGCTGGGACGCGGAAGACCCTTCGTTATAGAAGTTAAAAAACCAAAGAAAAGATTCTTTGACCTGACAAACCTAGGGCAAATAGCCAATGAGCAAGCAAAAGGCAAAGTTGAGGTTTCAAACCTTCGATTTACCACAAAAGACACGGTGAGAAGACTGAAGAAAACTGAGTCTGCACAAAAACTGTATAAGGTTATCGTAAACCTTGACAAGCCCATTTCAAAAGAAAGACTTGCAGAACTAGCTGAGACGCTTGCAAACACTGCTATTCGTCAGCAAACACCCCAGCGAGTGCTTCACAGGAGAACCGATTTAGTTCGGGAAAAGTACATATATAAGGCAAAGGTTAAGAGGTTGAAGCCAGACAAAATTGAAATGCAAATTCAATGTCAAGGAGGGCTCTACATAAAGGAACTAATAACCGGGGACGAAGGGCGAACAAAACCAAGCGTAGCAGAAATCCTAAATGTAGGAGCCAAACCTCTAGAATTAGATGTTCTAAATGTAATAACGAAACGGAAAGAGAGGACTTGAATGAGAAAATCTAAAGGTTACCGTGCAAAAACTCGCTCCCTTCTGAAGAAAAAGCAGAGAGAAAAAGGAAAAACTGGACTGCGCAAAATTCTTCGAGAGTACAGTTCCGGAGAGAAAGTAGTCGTGAAGATCGACTCAGGTATCCACAAAGGCATGCCTCACCGAAGATATCATGGCAGAACAGGAGTCATCGTCAAAAAGAGAGGGCAAGCCTACATAGTGAATGTAACCCAAGGAGATGCAACAAAACAGATAATTGTGCGTCCAGAACATTTAGAACCACACATTAGGAGCTGAAAGCAGTGCCTCCAAAGCCCCTAAAAGAGCATGTTCTGACTGTGTCTCAAGTCAAGAAAATGTTAGAGTCAATTGGCGAAGAAAGACTCGACCAGCTGCAGAGAAGATCCCTCGATTATGCTTCTAAATTTTCTCGAATCGACCCGCAGAAAGCTGAAACGCTCATAAAGATTCTCATAGAAAAGTTCGAGTTAGAAAAGAAAGAGGCAGTGCAACTGGTAAACTGTATGCCTGAAAGCATTGAAGAGATTCGCGTTTTTTTAGCTGGTGGACGCAAGATAGTTGAAACTTCGAAGTTGCAGGGGATCTTAAGCCTTTTAGACGAGTATAGGAAAAAAGAATAAAGGCTTTCCCGTAATAGAGATGAAGTTATCAGTTAATGTTAGTGTTGGGCGAAGAAAGAATGGAAAAAAGATACGAAGAATACGCCTACGTGCTAGATTTTTTACCCCGCGGTAGACCTGGCACCAGACCGGGTTATAGAGCTGGCGCCCTTGTCCAAGTGGTTGGAGAAGAATTTTTTACCCTTTTGGAAGCTGTTGTTAAAGAAAGCGTTTTTATAAAGCCTTATGAACACGTGTACGTTGGAAAAGATTCTCGAGACAAAGTTACCTACATTCTTGGGCGAATAAACTATGAAGAACTGACTTCTGCTGCTAAGATGGAACTACCCGGGGTTCTCGAAAAGATTGTGCTTAACCGAGAAAAATGGTTCGTCAACTTTTTCAATACGGCTCAAGCTATAACTCCTAGAATGCACGCCTTAGAGTTGATTCCAGGTATAGGCAAGAAATACATGTGGCAAATTATCAACGAAAGAGAGAGGGATATCTTCAAAAACTTTGATGATTTGCAGCAGAGAGCCAACATTCCAAATCCCGCGAAACTTATAGCGAAAAGAATTTTGGAAGAGTTGTCTGGCGAAAGTAAATACCGCTTGTTCACACGAGCGCAATGAAACGTTTCAAACTTCTGTTTTCACAAGTTACATAGACGTTTAAGTGCAGATATAATGGAATCTGAGGGAATGAGCTTATTAAAAAAGACAAAGCGTCTTCTGCGTGTTCACAAAATTTTTCCAAAGAAGCGTTTTGGACAAAGCTTCATGATAGATGAGGGCTTGCTGAGGCTTATGATTTCTCACGCTGCAGTTAATGATACTGATGTCGTCTTGGAGATGGGCGCTGGACTGGGCTTTCTTACAAGGCTTCTTTCCGAAAGATGCAGACGGGTTATAGCTGTTGAAGTTGATCCTCGGTTGGCAACGATCTTGAGAACAGAACTGTCGGATTTAGAGAATGTAAGGTTAATTGAAGGAGATGTCCTTAAGGTGTCGCTTCCATCCTTTAACAAAGTTGTTTCCAACCCACCATTCTACATCTCATCTCCGATTCTTTTTTGGCTTCTAGAAAGAGAGTTTGACTCTGCTGTTCTCACTTTTCAGAAGGAATTCGCTGAGAGACTTGTGGCCCCCGTGGGAAGCAAAGACTATGGAAGATTAACCGTTACGACATACTATCGAGCTGATGTGGAACTATTAGATCATGTACCCCGAAGCATGTTTTATCCTCTACCTGACGTAGACTCTAACATTGTTAGGTTGAAACCGAAGCCACCTCCTTTCACTGTCCAAGATAAGCAAGCCTTTTTCGAGCTGGTTCAAACACTTTTTACTCAACGAAATAAGAAGGTGCGAAATGCCATTGCACCGTTTTTGTTAAAGTTTGGAGTTTCAAAAGCCAAACTCGTAGAGACAGCTGATTCCTTGCCTTATAGCGAGAAACGAGTGCGAGAACTGGCGCCCGAAGACTTTGGAGTCTTAACTGATGCAATCATCGAGTAAGAAAGTGTTTTTCAAAGACTACACCTTCTTTGTCTCAAAGGATGTTTACGAGCCAGCAGAAGACACATTTCTTCTAGCAGAGAATCTCTTGGTTAACAAGAAAGATGTTGTCCTAGACCTTTGCACAGGCTGTGGCATACTAGGGATTCTTGCGGCAAAGCAGGCCAAAGAGGTTGTAGCCACAGATCTGAATCCCTACGCAGTCTGCTGTGCCAAAAGAAATGCAAAAATTAACAAGGTTGAAAGAAGGATGCATATATTACTAGGCGACCTTTTCCAACCAATGAAAGAAACTGAGCTTTTCAGCCTCATTCTCTTTAATCCCCCCTACTTGCCATCTGAGCCAGATGAAGAAAAAACATGGATAGGACGGGCTTGGGCGGGTGGACCCACAGGGAGGAAACTCATCGACCGCTTCATCACGGAATCGCCTCAGCACCTAAACGAAAACGGCAGAATCCTGATGGTGCAATCTTCTCTGTCTAACGTTAACAAAACATTGCACAAATCGAAGGAAGCAAGACTAAGATCTAAGATACTTGCTGAGAAAAAAGTTATGTTTGAAAAAATCGTTCTTATCGAGGCTCGAAAATGAAGCTATAACTCTTCTATTTTTGGGTTTTGTGTCTTCTTTCGAATTCGTCAGCGTGGTGTTCACAGCAGAAGTAGTGTTCTTTGCC
>CAYFZT010000121.1:0-4895 GCA_964347555.1 uncultured Candidatus Bathyarchaeia archaeon
GGGCATCGTTAAGGTTGTGCCCCAAAGCCTAGACGATCTCTGGCACCTATACAACATAATCTACCAAGGAGACCAAGTTTACGCCCAAACTACAAGAGAAGTAAAGATAGAGGAGGAATACGCCAGACCAAAACAAGGAAAACGCATCTCAGTTTTCCTCGGCGTAAAAGTTGAAAAGATCTACTGGGACAGAATCCTAAATCGCCTGAGAATCCACGGAGTAGTCACACAGGTTCCTGAAAAAATCAGCGCCAGAGGAGCCCACCACACGTTAAATATAATGGTCGACAAACCCCTCACAATCGCGAAAACAGAATGGCAAAAACACCAGATTGAAAGACTGAAGAAAGCCAGTCAGCCAGAAACCCCGCCGATAATTGTGTTGTCAATAGACGACGAAGAATACTGTGTAGCGGTCTTGAGGCAATACGGCATAGACGTTAAAGCAGAAGAACGAACAAGGCTTCCTGGAAAACTAGAAGTCGAAAAGCGAGCAGAAGCCATGAGAGGCTTTTTCAAGTCTGCTCTGCAGTCATTGCGTGAAACATGGATAAGCCTTCAAAAACCAGCCATCGCAATAATTGGACCTGGCTTCGTAAAGAATGGCTTCGTGAAATACGTTCGAAACATGGCGTCGGAAATCGGTGAAAGCATAGTTGACGTGAAAGGCGTAAACAGTGCAGGTCTCTCTGGCGTTCAAGAGGCGTTGCGCTCTGGAGTTTTAACTAAAACGTTGAAGCATGTTCGAATAGCGGAAGAGACAAGGTTGGTTGAAGAGCTACTCATGCGCATAGGTAAAGGAACACAAGATGCAACTTATGGATTCGAGGAAGTTGCGAGAGCTACTCATTACGGTGCAGTAGAAAGGCTCCTAGTAGTTGATGTTGCTCTCCGGGAAACAAGCGACGAAAAGAGAATAGCTTTAGAAAACATCATGAGACAGGTAGAAGAAAAACGTGGACAACTAGTCATCATAAGCGCAGAACACGAGGCTGGAGCAAAACTGCAGGCACTCGGCGGCATCGCAGCGCTTCTTCGTTTTCCAGTAAGCTGAGCCAGTTAAATTAACGCATCAGCGTGAACCATTCATTTTCCAAAGAGTTTGAGGCGTCGGCGCACTGCTGGATTCTGATCTGCAAGATGTTTTAGGACCATTTCGAAGGTTTCGTCTGCTGAGAGTTCTTTTTCGATGAAGACTCCTGTTCTGCCTACTTTGTCGCGGCGTAGCAGGGTGTGAACTCTGTCAAGGACGGTTTCTACTGAAACGCCTAAGAGGCTGGCAACTGCTTGCTGTCTGCCAACAATTGAACTTTCTTTATGTCCTGTTGGTGTTGGCTCTATCAGCATGAGACGTTTGTCAACTCCTTTTATTCGCAGGTTGTTTTTGAGAACAGTGAGATCTGCTTTGCCTCCAAACTTGTAGAAGTCTCTCTCTACAGAACGAAGCTTCATGAGCGGAAAAGAAACGCAGCGTTGTTCATCTATCATGATGTATCCTTTCATCGCGTAAGAAGGCGTTGCTTGTACGACAAGCCGTCGGTTAATTGGGAATCTACAGTTTTCCAAGGCATTTTCTATCAAAAATGAGGATGGTGGGCTTGCCACGAAAACGTCTATGTCGCTTTTGGCAGTGACATCTCCTCGTGTTATACTTCCATGCACAACGGAAGCGGTATTATGCTTCTGTAAGCACTCCATGATTTCAATTGTCTTGTTTCGCAGTTTTCTAAGCAGTTTCCAATGTTCCTCATCATAGCTGATTTCTCGGTATTCCAGACGCTTTGAGGGTTTTTTAGCCATCGTCATTCTCCTTTTTGAAGAGTGCCATTTAACCATTTTAAGTAGGTTTGTTCGCCTTTTGCGATTGGGACTGCAATGATTTCTGGCACTTCATAACTGTGCATCTGCTTTATTATTGCAGCTAACTTATCGAAAATGTCGGAGTGTGTTTTCATTAACACCAAGAATTCCTTTTCTTGGCTAATCTTTTCTTTCCACCAGAATAAGGATGTAACTGGTCCCACTATGTTTGCGCATGCTATCAGTTTCTGGTCTAAGAGTTTTCGCGTTATGTTTTCTGCTTCTTCTTTTGTTGCGGTCGTCATGAAAACAATTTGGTGAGACATGGATTTACTACCACCAACATTCTGCTATTATGTTCCTTCTCTTATGTTTTCGTTATTCTCGGTTAAACCGCAAAAACAGCAAGCCCTTTTCGGCAAAGCATAAGTATTATTTTTGTTTTCTTTCCTAAGAAGCGTAGAGGAAAATAAGGCGATGATGCTCTCTCCGGAATTAACTTTTCTACTCGGCGTTGGCATTTTTTGGATTGCTCTCTATGCTTTAAGCCGCATTGTTCGGTTGGAAAAGCATGGATTAGACGTTAAACCTCTGTATCTCATGTATAAATCGAAAGCTCTAAACAGGACCTTAGACAGCTGGGCTAAGAAAAGGCGGAAGCTTTGGCTGGTTTTGTCAAACATTAGCATAGCTTTCGGTGTTGGACTCTTGGTCTTCAGCGTCTATTTTCTGTTAGATAATCTGCTGAAATTCTTTTATCCCATTGGTGTGGCTGCCCCGATTTTCCCAGTGGTGCCAGTTATAACCATCCGATTGTACTGGTTGCCTTACTTCTTTGTCGCAGTGGTTGTGGTTATGTTAACCCACGAGTTAGCGCATGGAATTATAGCTCGACTTGAGGAGATTCCAGTATTGTCGACAGGTTTTATGGCTTTAGGAATATTCTTCGGAGCCTTCGTAGAGCCAGATGAAGAAGAGTTTGAGAAGACTTCTGTTCTTTCCCGAATTCGTATGTTGGCTGCGGGTTCTTCCACAAACTTGGTAACAGCCTTGCTCGCGTTTCTGTTACTTAGCGGCATCTTTGCTCCTCCTGCCGGAGTTCTGATTCATGAAGTTGTGTCAGGTGGCCCAATGGATCAGGCTGGTTTTCAGAACTGGGATGTTATATTAGCCATAAACAATCAAACTATGTTCACCATCGATGATTTCTATGACTACATGGCTAGAGTGAATCCAGGTGAAAACTTGACTTTAACCGTTCTCCACGGCAACCAGAATGTAACAAGAAATATTATAACTGACCCAGCGGAGGAAAACAAGAGTCGGGCAATAATTGGGGTTTTTCAGATTTCAAATTACAGTCCAAACAGGTTAGGGCTTGACCAGTACATGGGAGTTCATCTGTTTTGGACTCTGTTTTGGACTCACCTCTTAAGTTTAAGTGTGGCAGTCTTCAACATGTTTCCCCTCTATCCCTTTGACGGCGAAAGATTTCTCTACTATCCTTTAGAGAAACTAATGGGAAAACGGAAGCAAAAACTTCGCAAGATATTAAACGTCTTGTTCCTAGCACTGCTGGCAGGTAACATGATTCTTAGTTTTGTGAGATATGGTTTGATTCCATTCTAGGAAGAAGCATCATGGCTGCCGCCCCTTGTACCCTTTGTAAACGCAGAGAAGCAGTCTTCATGCGTCCTTACTCAGGAGAGAAACTTTGCGCACGATGTTTCTGTAGGTCGATTGAAGACAAGGTTAGGCGAACCATTGCTAAGTATGAAATGCTTGAGCCAGAGGACAAGATTATGGTTGCAGTTTCTGGAGGAAAGGACAGCGTTACCCTGCTGCACATGATGTCGAGAATTGAGAAATCCTTTCCAAAAGCGAGTCTTTGCGCAGTTACTGTTGACGAAGGAATTAAAGGCTATAGAAATGAAGCCTTAAAGTTTGCAGTTGCTAACTGCAGAAAACTTGGAATCCAACATACGGTCACGTCGTTTGCGGAGTTGTGTGGTTATTCATTAGACGAAATCGTGAAGGCAACATTAAAAAGAAGAAAAGGCGTCGAAGGACTGACCCCATGCGCCTATTGTGGCGTTCTCAGGCGAAGAGCTCTCAATCTTGCTGCTCGAAAGGCTGGTGTTGACAAACTGGCAACTGCGCACAATTTGGACGATGAAACTCAAACTATACTTTTGAATATTCTCCACGGGGATGCTTTAAGAATAGCGAGAGTGAAGCCAGTAATTACAGAAACTCATCCCAAATTTGTGCAGCGCATCAAGCCCCTGTGTGAAGTGCCAGAGAAGGAGGTTGCACTTTACGCTTTTCTGAAGAAAATGGAGTTTCAAGGTGTACCTTGTCCATATGCGCTCACTGCTTTAAGAAATGATATACGGGTCATGCTTAACAGAATGGAAGAGAAGCATGCTGGAATAAAATTTGCCCTGCTCAAATCTGCAGAAAGGATCAGACCTGCCTTAGAGATGGTGGCAGAGGAGGCTGAGCTGCAAGACTGCAAAGAGTGCGGGGAGCCCTCAGTCGGCGAAATCTGCAAGCCTTGTCAAATGCTGCGAAAACTCGGTATCTAGTGAAAAGGAGCCTTTTTTGAGCTTTTCTGACTGATTAGTTTTCTAGAAGATTTCTCCTCAACAGTAATAGGTGTCGGTGTTCTTGTATTATTAGTGGAGAGAGAGGAAGGAGCGGACAGCATGGGAGCTGTGAATAGACGGAGAGACCGCCACGACATAGTTGCTGAGATACTGAAGACGGCTAGGGGAGGCAAGATAAAGACTCACATCATGTATAGGGCGAAGCTGAGCTATTCCCAAATCCAAGAGTACTTGGCACTCCTTGTCGATAAGGGCTTTCTAGAGAACACGACAACCAAGCGGAACGGACAAACTATAACCGTGTATCGAACAACTGAGAAGGGAAACGAATACTTAGACCATTTGGAAATCATGAACAGGCTTTTCGTGTAGAAAAGATAGGTCTCATATCCCTCTGTTTCATGTAACTGCTGATAGGGTGATACACTGGCAGTTATTTTACGTAATTTTGTTAGGCGGCGGTGGGTCGCCATGGCTCGACGCCCA
>CAYFZT010000122.1:0-4823 GCA_964347555.1 uncultured Candidatus Bathyarchaeia archaeon
AATAGTAGAGTGGTTTAAGAAAGAACGCAACGAAACGGTTAAACCCGAACAGGTAAGGTGCGAGGGATGCAGAGGCTCACTTGACGTTCACTGGAGCTCTGATTGCAAGATGATGCTCTGCGCTGGAAAGAGAAAGCTTCTACACTGCTTTCAATGCGAGGAATTTCCATGCACAACAGTTAGCAAATTTAGTTCAGACGGTGTGTCTCATCACAAAAGAGCTATCGAAAACTCAAAAAGAATGAGAGAAATTGGAATTGAAGCATGGATTGCCGAGCAGGAAAGAAAAGGACAGTGTTTATTCTGTCCATAGAGCTCAACTGTTTTGCAGAAGTTCTGTGAAGCTCATGTCTTAGTTAGATTTTTCGTATATTTTGTCTATTTTTGCCACTTCGGCTGCAATTCTCAATGCCCTACTATGTCTGATTTTCTCTTTTTACGCAAAGATCTTGTTAACCCAATTCTCCGGTTGTCCGTTGACATATTAGTTTGGTATAGCTCTAATACTTGGCAAATCTTTTAGGGATAGTTGTGGGAATTACGTAGGCACCGCTATCAGGAAGGTTGATTTTTGAGCATTAACAAAATGAAGCATCGTGTCTTTTACATTACGTGTGCCCAAGATTGTGGAGGTAGTTAACGTGCGTAGGTCAAAATTGGAAACGTATGTTGACATCCTTAAAGTTTTGGCTCGCAATGGACCATTAAAGCTAACTCATGTCATGTATAAAGCAAACGTAAACTGTAGCGTCCTGAAACAAAGCTTGCAGTTTTTAGCCCAGCAGAACCTCATTGAAGAGCAGACTTTGCAGAAGAGAAGGACAACAAAGGTTGTTTATGCCATCACTGAAAGAGGTAGATCAGTACTCAAGTACTTCATGGAATTGAATCGTGCTCTTGGAACAACTGAAAACGAGATCCCAGTATGGCTATATTAACGCGAACATCAACTTGAAAACAGACAACTACACAACAATAAAGAGATTAACAGAATCTAAGAAACACAAGAACTATGTATTATCATACGCAAGCACACTCTATTTATAAACATGGATTTTCAAACTGAATTCGAAATTCATAATCCATATTAAACTTTCTGGCATAAGCAAGCCGTCATGTCAAACAAAAAATCCAAACTGCCAAACTGCACTTATGAAAAACCATGCGATTTCAAGTCTGCGCTCCAGGATCAAGCAAAATGCCGGTGGAAAGATCCCTGCAACCAACAGCAATATAAAATCTAAAAGAAGGAAGCATATACAGGCTTATCAAGCTTCACAGAAGCATTGACTTGGTTGTACACGCAAAAGGCAAAATGCATGAATGCTTATTTGCGGTATAGTTCAAGGAATTTTTCTGGTGAAACATTCCATGTCAAAGGTGTCTGCTGAAACACTGGACGCGCTAGCTCTTGGGCTTTAAGTTTTTCTTCAAGAGTCTTCACTATTTCTTCTAGAGCTTTTTCTCTTTCACAAAGGAATCGCAACTCATCTTCCAGATTTATCTTTTGCAGACGAAGTCGTTCAAGCTCAGGAAAAAGACTCAAGTTCTTACTTTCTCCATAATACTATATGCTCTTGCAGTGGTTTGTTAGTTTCTAATGTTAGCTTGGATAGCAGAAGAACACCTAAACTAGGAGATTGCAGCAAAACTGTGTATTTAGAGCTTTGTATAGTCATCTTTTTGTGCCATAAGCGCTAAACAGAGTTGTAGATGTGTTAAACAAAATGCTTCGATATTGATACAGTTTGCTTCTTGAGTTGCATTATTCATTTGATGAGAAACCTTCTGGAGCAAGAAACATATTTTAATTCTCATGAAACAGTTTCAAAGATTCAACACACAAACTGTCGCGCGAGAGTTTCTAGTACGCGCTGGTCTCACATCGTTTATTAATAAATAGTCACATTGAATCCCAGATTGGGGTCCCTTGAATGGATGCACATGAAAAGATCAAGCCTCGTGTAACGAAAGAGGATATCAAGGCTGGTTTGATAAGGCTTGGCTTGAAAAAAGGCGATACCGTTGGCGTTCATAGCTCTCTGAGCAGCTTCGGTTATGTAGAAGGTGGCGCTGACACAGTGATAGATGCATTACTGGAAACCGTTGGAGAGCAAGGAAACATAGTGATGTCAACGCACTCAGCAAACTTATCTAAAGACAAGAGAACGCCAGAGATGATCGCTATAGGCATCTCTTGGTTATTCAAGATTTTACCTTATGACCCTGAAAAGACCCCTGTTACGACCGGGATAATTCCTGAGACTTTTAGGAAAAGAAAGGGGGTTATTCGTGGGCTTCATCCAAGCCTTTCAATAGCTGCTTCAGGTCCAAAAGCAGAGGTATTGTCTGAAGGTTGGCACAGACTGCTCGAGCTGGGTGGCTACATTCTTCTTATCGGCGTTGGCTTAGACCGTTGCACAGCTATGCATCTTGCAGAGAAACATGTACGGCTTCCTGATCGCATTCTGAATAAGATCACATCGCCGAAATGGTTTGTTGAAAAATATCCAGAAAAGGAATGGGAATGGGATATTGGTCCGTATCCAGATTTTGCCAAGCTAACGCAGCCATGTATCGAACGAGGAATAATGAAAACCATAAGGGTTGGTGAAGCCACTCTGAGGCTAGTAAAGCTGAGGGAACTAATAGATTTATATGTAGAGTATCTAGAGAAGAACCCCGATTTGTTCTACTTCACTTCTTAAACGTGCGCGCGTAAATTATGTTATGCTCACGTTTTGTATTTGGAAGTATCTTTTAGCCAAAAACCGTATGCGCTCTGCATTTCTTCCATTCTTGCCTATAGCTACGCCCTTATCTCTGGGATTAACTGAAACCACTGCAATCGTTCTCCCGTTAGGACGCTCTGTGATGCGAACCTCGTTCACTCGGGCAGGTTTCAAAGCGTTTTTAATGAACTGAACTGGCTTCTCAGAATGCTCAATAATCTCATGCCTTTTGCCAGTCATTCTTTCCAGCAAGCGGATGTTCTTTCCACCCTTGCCTATGGCTGCTCCAATGTCGCCTTCTTTTACGATGAAGATAATTCGGTTAAGCTCGTCATCAATGACGCAATCCTTAACATTGGCGCTAGTTATGCTTTCAAATAACGCGATATACCGCATCTCGCGACTTGTAAGCTTTATTCCGCTATGCATCAGCTTCCTCCGTTGCATCCGATACTGTTGTTGACTTCTTTGTTTTCGAGAGCTTCAAGATGTCGGAATCACCTGGGTCTCGCACTGTTAATGCTGAAACCATGAAAGGTTTTCCGCACGCAGCACCTAAGTCTATACTTGTTCCATTATAAATAACTACTGGAATGGATGAAAGCTTGCTGTAGTATTCGATTTCTTGCCGAACCTGCTTGGGACAGTTTGCCGCCAAGAGGATAAGCTTCGTTCTCCCAGTTCTGACACTTTTAACCGCATTGTTGGCACCAAATAACACCTTGCCAGTCTTCACGGTTGTTGCGATGGCTTTGTTTACGTCTATCACTTGATTTTCACCTTGTGAGGTGCCGACATATAGAGGTCTACGAGACCTGTACCTATGGGTATTGACTGCCCCACAATTACGTTTTCAGTTACGCCTTTTAGGGGGTCGCTTTCGCCTCTAATGGAGGCTTCCACAATGTTTGGAACAGTAATTTCGAAGGCTGCTCTAGCTAAGACGCTGGCTTTTTCGCCGCTGATTCCATGTCTACCTATTTGGCGTACTTCACCTGTTGCAGTCATTATGTCTGAAGCAAGCATTACATGGCGGATGTCTACATCTAAGCCTTGTTCTTCAAGGACTCCAACCGCCTCTTTTATGATCACGTTTCTCGCTGCCTCTATTCCTAATGTCTTAGCAACCTCGTGAATGTTGTTAGCAACTGTTCTGGTAGGATCTATACCTGTAATCTCAAGGGCTCTTGGCAGGTTAGAGCCATCTGTTCGTATGACCCATTCTCCTCTTTCTTCCGTCACCAAGACTCGTCGAATGCTTGGCACACCCTTAATTAAATGGGCTGACACCTTGTCAAGCAATTTTTTAGAGGTAATCTTTTTCGGTTTTAGGTAAAGCTTGTTCTTTTCTACTCGGAGAGTAGTGTTAGGTAGATGCAGAGCTTTTTCAAGATGTCCAAGGGTTACTCCACGATCTTCCATCATGGTTGAGTCGAGTTGAATTACAACTTCGTCAAGTTCCGGGTCGACATAGAGAGCCTTAGTGACATCTTCTAAAGTTGTGCAGATGATTTCTCTTGCTACTTCGGTTGCTTTCTGTTTGCTTGCACGATGCTTCTTGTCGAGGTAAATGGACATAATCGGTGTAGAAGGCATTCTCCTTGCGTCTACTATCTCGATGAGCCTAGGCAGACCTAAGGTAACGTTCTGCTCCCTAACACCTGCATAGTGAAATGTTCTCAGAGTCATTTGGGTGCCTGGCTCACCCATTGACTGGGCTGCAACTATTCCAACCGCTTCCCCTGGTTCAACTGATGCTCGCTTATAGTTTTCTATCGTTAATTCAACCGCTTGATCTACGCTTGTCCGTGTTAATCCAGCCTTGCCTAGTTCATTTATTAGCTCCTCAACGAGAAGGGGTGTTAGTTGATCCTTAACTTTTTCAACGCGTTTCTTTATGTATACTTTTGGCGCGGGTTTGCCTTTCTTAGCTGTTATTCTTATCTGCTCCACTATTCGGCTGACATTAACTGCTTTTCCATGATCGCTTTTGGCTGGATCAACCCCATCTTCTCCATACCTAAATTGAATTATGTCGCCCACTGAGTTTCTAACAGTTGAGTCGTATAAAATGCGCACGTGTTCTAATGC
>CAYFZT010000123.1:0-4808 GCA_964347555.1 uncultured Candidatus Bathyarchaeia archaeon
GAAGCAAAGAAAATTCTAAAAGAAATCGAATCTAACGGTTTCAAAATCAAATACATTGTCAATACGCATGGGCATCCCGATCACACTGGAGGCAACAAGATTTTTAAGGAAACAACAGGCGCACCGATTCTAATTCATGAGGATGACGCAACTATGCTGAGGGGGCCATTCGCTGACAGGACACTTCATGATGGAGACACGGTACAGGTTGGAGAAAACGTGCTTCGTGTTCTTCATACGCCAGGTCACAGTCCAGGCAGCATATCCCTAATAGGCAAAGACGCAGTTTTCACTGGAGACACCTTGTTTGCGGGTTCTATTGGAAGATTCGATTTGCCTGGAGGTTCCTTAGAGGAAATTAAAGACTCTCTGAAAAAACTGATGACCCTGCCTGATTATTTGAAAGTTTATCCTGGTCACGGTCCTACGTCTATTATTGGCGAAGAAAGAAGGAGCAATCCTTTCCTACAAAACTTTTCATGGTTCTAATGACTAAGTTAGGGTTCTCTTTAACTGCGACATAAATGATTTTTCGCATTTGATTAAAAGTTAATAGTAGCATTGTGTAAAGCTTTGTAGACCTGCATGGTGAACGTGCATGTTTGAATTTGGAGACATACGGTTTAGACCTGTGGAAAAGGAAGACTTGAAACTGTTGCATGAATGGGAAAACGATTTTGAGCTCATAATGTATTCGCGAAGTAAGCCGATGAACTTTGTGAACATGGCTCAGCTGGAAAAGCAGTATGAAGAGTGGATGAAAGATGAGAAAGAGCTGCGATTCATAGTTGAACTCATCGATTCAAAAGAGGCAATTGGAATTGCTCGCCTGCGACGGGAAGACTGGGGCAATGTGAAGACCGCAGAAATCGGAACATACATTGGCAAGAAGAAACTATGGGGAAAAGGCTTAGGTCAACAGATCACCGTGGCTTTGCTAGAGATGTCCTTTAACCAATTTAATGTGGAACGCTGTGAAGCTTGGAGCGTGGAATACAACCATCGCGCCCATAAAGCTTTGGAAGCATGTGGCTTCAAAAAAGGCGGAGTATTTAGGCATAGTGCTTTTGTGAATGGACGAAAATGGGGTGGCTTCCACTTCGATATCCTTAGAGATGAATATCTAAAAATCCGAATGGATCTGCTGAAGCAAAAGTTAGGAGACAAGTTGGAGGAATACATTAAGAAACACTGCACCATAAAAGGATACTAGACGCAAACAAATGTATACTTGAACATAACTGCGCCCATCCATAGAAAAAAGAAGGGAAAGCCGTGGAGATTCGCTTAGACTTGTCGAACACTCCCTTCAGTTTAGACTTTACATTACAGTGTGGACAAGCCTTTCGGTGGAAGAAAACCGGCGAGTGGTGGTACGGCGTTGTTCGTCAAAACGTTGTAAAAGCCAGACAAAACGAAGACACACTAGAATTTCAAACACACCCTGAACGGCTGAATTCAAAATTCTTTGAAAGCTATTTCCGTTTAGATGACAGCCTGCCACAAATTTATTCCCATATCGTGAAGGATAAGCACATTGAAGCAGCTGTTAAAAACTTTAAAGGTCTACGCTTATTGAGACAAGAACCCTGGGATTGCTTAATCTCATACCTTTGCGCCACTTACAAGAACATTCCAGCAATCGAAGACATGATTCTAAACATATCAAAAAGATTCGGAAAGAAACTATTGTTTGATGGAAGAGACTTTTACACGTTTCCAGAGCCTCGCGATTTAGCTAACGCAAGTGTTGAAGAGCTGAAAGCCTGTAAGCTGGGGTTTCGAGCGGCGCGAATTTTGGAGGTTTCCCGTAAAGTTAGAAAAGGGGAATTCAACTTGGAAGCCTTGAGGGGGCTAAGCTACGAGGAAGCAAAGAGTGAATTAATGAAACTGCCTGGTGTCGGACCTAAGGTGGCAGATTGCGTTCTGCTTTTTGCTCTTGACAGGTTAGAGGCTTTTCCAATTGACGTTTGGATGAGACGTATTGTTATGGAATATTACGCCGACCATTTTGAGTCGTCTTTTGTGAAGAAAGTTTTAGGTAAAAAGTCGCTTACTCTTGGAGAATACAGCAGAATCAGTTTGTTCGGGAGAAAGTATTTCGGCAAGTTTGTAGGTTACGCTCAAGAATATCTCTATCATTTTAATCGGTGCATGTCAAGGCGTGCTCCTCGTCTTGTTTGACTACTACTCAACCTGATTTCAGAGAAGCATACCTATGTTTACTCGATTAAGGCTTTCAAGTTTAATCTCACTATTGGGAATTCTGGGTTGGCCTCATTCTTTATGTAGAAACCTTTTTTTAAATAGAGCTCAACTGGTCCAGAGGGGTTTTCTGGAGAATCCTTTCGAGCAAAAGTTTCCACAGCTTCAAATCTTCGCCGTTTCAGTTCAGCTATAACCGAGCCTAGAAGCTTCTCACCTAGGCCTTCTCCTCTAAGGTTCTTGTCCGCAATATAGAGACATGACAAGAAAACAACGCCGTCTTCTATCTTTCCGATTGGCTGAGACTTGTACTCGTTGACTTGTGGAAAACGGTTTGATGGACCATACTCGGCATATCCTACAGGTATCTTGTTGAAGTAAAGAATTTTGCCGCAGCCTCCGAACTCCTTTAGAGTTTTGAGTATCCACCTTTGCTTCTTATCTGTAAGTTCTTGTTTCCTTTCTGAAAGCTCTGACTTCGTTTTTTCAAATTCTTCTGGAAAGCTCCAGTAGATGCAGGAACTGCATGTGTCTGGGATGTCTTTTAGATTAGATTCTGTAACGTCTTTAATTGTGACTGTCATGTGCTCATCTTCTGAAAGGTCTGTTATTCAATTCTTATGTTTATCTCTTTAACCTTGCTATTTGTCATCTCATACGCGGCTAGGTTGCCGCTTGTTGAAGATAAGATGAGCCAGAGGGCGTTGCCCCAGAGTTTCATGTATTTGCGGTCAATTTGCGAAGGTGCAGCCGGAGTTGGATGGGAATGAAACAACCCTATGAATTCTAGTTCTTCCTTGTCTGCTTCGTTTAAAGCTTTGACAAAGGTTTCTGGGTTTATTTCAAATCTAACAGTGGACTGTAACTTGTTTGGCGCCACCACCACCTTCTTCACAACGGCTTCATCTGGGGTAAGGTTTCCGAAAAGGATGGCGCAGGCTTCAATGGGATGTACCTTTTTTGCTTCTTCTCTCAGCAAATTAACGTGTTGACGTTTTAGTCGCAAGATCATTGATGGAAGCCTCTTTATTTTTGGTTCTTTTTTATAGCAAGCCTTTCTTCTGCAGAATTTCAACAGCTTTTTGACCGCTGGTTGTTATCAAAGATATGGCCTCGGAAAGAAGGGTCAGAGCTTCTTCGTATTGGAAATAGTGAGCCTTATCTGCGGCTTCTCCCACTTTTCTGCTGGCTTTCTCGAACTCTTGCAGTCCAGAAACATTGTGAGCGATGTTTATCTCTCCTTCTAGAGCCTCTAGGAAGTATGAATAAAGTTTGGAAGCGCCAGTGAGTTCATCGCCGCTTAACGTGTTTATTCTTTCTAGAAGCTTTAGAGCTATGATGAGTTCTGACTTGATTCTTTCAGCGTGTTGAAAATTGAGTATCGCCTTCTTGACCTCATGAATAGTTGTCTCGTGGATATTATCCCGTCTCCTATGTAAGGTTAGGAGGTAGCTTAAAAAAGGCTTCCAGTTAAGCTCCTAAGGTATGGTGGTGAAGCTTGGTGTGGTAGTTATGCTTGTTGCAGTTGGGGGAGGCACTGAAACTACGATTGTGCCAGCGATGCGGTCGGTGTATTTTTGGGTTGGGTCTCCAGGTGTTGCTAAGCCAACAATTACGTCTAGAAGGTAAAGCAAAAAGAAGATTTTGCTGACGTTTCGTATCAACGCTACGTCAATTGTTGGAATTCTCCCGTCAACAGTCCTTACCTTAAGGTTGATCACTTGTTTGCCCAGGGTCCATCCTAGAGAAGACTCGGTAAGAGAGGCGTAGATGAACCAGATGATCCCCCAGACAAAGAGGGACGCAAAGCTCCAGAACATCCCTGTTATCCAAAATGGAAAAGACAATATCCAACCTACAATTCCCGTTATTATGGCGTCAATGACCATAGCAACGAATCTTCTTAGCCAATGATTTTGAAGTTGAGTGTCGTTTCTTAGTTTTTCAAAACCAGTTGACACTTCAAATCATCCTTATAGAGATGCTTGCCTCTGATTTATTTTTAGTTGTATTTATCTTTGTTGCATGGCAATCCTTAAAAAGCGTTACAGAATTAGGGTTCCTATAACAGGAAAACTGAATGATGGAGGCGGATGGTTGCCTTTCTGTAAGAAATGCGGCGCCGAATTGAAAGAGAACGTAAAGTTTTGTCCTAAATGTGGGACTCCTGTAGGTGCAGAGAAAAAGCCTCGGACAACGTATGCCAAGGAAAGTGAGGCTTGTTTCGGTCCGCCTGGCTCTGGAGGAGGCTTTTGGGGGGCTATATCTCTTGGTGTGTTCATTATTGGCCTCGCGATTCTATGGTTTTTCGATTGGTTTTGGCCAGGTATCCTGATATTGATAGGTTTAATGGTCGTCATAGGTGGCTTGGTGGCCCTCTCTCGCAGATGAACATGGCCGCAGAAGTGAAAATGAAGAGTAATCGGGTGTCTAATAAGCGATTGAAGAAGTTAAAGACTAATTCTCGTGCAATAAGCAACCTTGCAATCCATGAGTAATATTACAAAATCTGATGTCTCGACAGTAAGCAGGAAACAGTAGAGTCGTCGGCGTATACACGCGACAATAGTTATATACTCCTTTTCCTAAAAAGTCGGTACCAT
>CAYFZT010000124.1:0-4714 GCA_964347555.1 uncultured Candidatus Bathyarchaeia archaeon
ATCTAATCGACTATGGCGCTCCCGTTGTTGTGTTAGACCTTAACGGTGAATACGCCCATTTAGGCTACACTTCAGATGGTAAAAGAAACCAACACTGCACGAAGATACATGTGCTTACACCAGCCAGCAACTTCAAAGTCATGCTATCACAGGTAAAACTGCGTGTAATGCTCAATATTCTTATTCACGCGCTCAACCTGCCAGGCACATCAGCCAGAGAATTTCGTCGCATATGGCGTTTTCTCGAAGAACACGCAAAGCTGAGCTTGCATGAACTCGGTGAAGCAATAAGAAACTGGCAATGCAATCATCATGTGAAAGACGCCTTGTTTTCACGCTACTATACTTTGGTCAACTCAGGTTTCTTCACCGACAATCCTTCTGAGGCAATGACGCTTGAAGATTGCTTCCAAAAGATCCAAACTGGCGGTGCCCTCGTTGTTAATCTCCGAGACACATCATTTGTAGACCGCCAAATCGTAGTTGAATATTTGCTTGGAAAGCTTGTGGAAATGCTTACCAGCTGGAGATTAAAGGCAGTTTTTCTCTTCGCTGAAGAGGCACATCTTTATCTGCGGGAAACCTATTGGGAAGACATTGTCACTCGCATGAGACATTTCGGCGTCTTCACAACTTTCGTTACTAACCAGCCTGACACCATACGAGAAAATATTTATCGCCAAGCCGACAACGTTTTTCTCTTCAACTTCATTAATGAGCATGACTTGGAAAGTGTGAGCCGCGCGGCTAAGGTGGATTCGGAAACTGTTAAGTCTATAGCGCGAGATTTGCCGCCTCGGTATTGTCTTCTTTTAGGCGGGATTGTAAAGAATTTCCCAATAGTTGTGAAAGTGCGTGCTTTAGATGTTCAAACAATGGGACAGACCAGATTATTCTTCAACTAAACGAAGATAATTCTCAGGTTTGCAAATACTATACAGCAGAAGTAAGTTGCTTCAACTTTTCGTAATGTTTCTGGAAAAATTCTCGGAACGAATTTGTAAGGTTGTATTTTTCCACTTCATCTATTGGGACCCATCTGGCTTCGAGCACATCGTCTGCGTTCTTTAGGATTCCATTCTTAATGTTAGCGAGAAAGTTAACGACGACAAATTGATATTGAATGCGTCCTTTCTCGTCTGGTGTGATGCTGTCGAATACGTCCATGAGTCTTGTCACTTCTATGTCCAAGCCGCATTCTTCTTTCACTTCTCGGGCAACTGCTTCTTGAACTCGTTCGCCCAATTCTACAAGTCCTCCGGGTATGCTCCATCTGCCTTGCCCCGGCTTGGATGCTCTTTTGATGAGGAGGAGCCTTCCCTTTTCAATGATGAGCGCGCCCACACCTACAATAGGACGCGTAGGGTATTCTCGACTCAAAGTCTTAGCCTTCTGAAT
Source organism: uncultured Candidatus Bathyarchaeia archaeon (assembly GCA_964347555.1). Taxonomy (GTDB): domain Archaea; phylum Thermoproteota; class Bathyarchaeia; order Bathyarchaeales; family Bathyarchaeaceae. The sequence goes on from CAYFZT010000124.1 coordinate 1,399, forward strand.
CCGCAATACTTTCACTATGCTCTCATATTTAAAAGGCAATGCACCAAATAGTTAGAGAGAAAAGGAGAACGCTACAGTGAGGCCCTTCAGTTTTGTTCACGTAGCAGACCTGCATCTGGGTTATGCACAGTATAACTTGGATGTGAGACGCCAAGACTTCGACAACGCTTTCAAAGAGGTTGTGGACAAAACCCTCGAGTTAAAACCAGACTTCATGATTGTCGCAGGAGACTTATTCCACCACGCCAGACCCTCAAATGTCACTCTAGAGGCAACAATCACCAACTTTCGAAGGCTAAGAGAAGCAGGCATTACAGTGCTCGCTGTGGACGGCAGCCACGATGCGGCACCTAACGTAGTTACCGGCACCATTTTAAATCCCCTAGACAGCGCAGGCTTGCTCTATTACTTGCCACGACATGAGGGCGCTTGTTGGCGCAACGAAAAGTGCTATGTTTATGGAGTGCCCAACTTCCGAACCAGACGTCGAACAGATGAGCAGTTGCCTCTCTTTCTAGAGCAGCAGAAGCCTTCGCCAGATCCGTCACTGTTCAATGTTTTCGTTTTTCACATGGCTCTAGACCTTCCAAGCGTTACGCCGCCTTATGTGGAAGCTGAAGCTTCGCCGGAGCTGATTCCAGAAGGCTTCAACTACTTTGCTGGGGGTCACGTTCACAAGCCTTCGACTGGCAAGTTTAAGGACGGTTTACTCGCTTATAGTGGTTGCACCGAAACAGTAAGCTATGAAGATGCTGGAATCGAAAAGGGCTTCTACCATGTAGAAGTTAATGCTAAAGGTATTCCGAAGCTTAAACGAATTGCGCTTCAGAGCCCCAGGAGTTTCGTCATTTTAGAACGTGACTTCAACAATGTTCTTCCAGCCAAAATCACTGAAAAAACAGTGCAACTCGTAAAGGAAGCAGATGAAGAAGGCGCGATCATCGTACCTGTGTTAAAAGGAGTTCTGCCAGCTGAAGCTAATCGTTCAGAGGTTGACATCACACAGATCAGAAACGCTGCGGAAAAAGCGTTGCTTGTTCGTCCTCTTTCGCGCCTAAGGGAAAAAGAAGTTTCGGAGGAGATCATTCGGTCCATATTCGAAGGTGAATTAAAAGACTTGAAAACGAAGGCTTTCGAATATTTCCTCCAAATTTTCAGTGAACGCTACAGTCGGAAGGAAGCTGAAAAAATCTCACGGTTGGCAGTCAACATCCTCGAACCATTAGTGATAAAAGACGAAGACAAGGTGCGAGACAACTTGGAGGCTTTCTTGCATGAGGATTAAAAATGTTGAGCTGGAAAACATTCGCTCCCACGTAAATTCAATGATTCAGTTTGGCAGCGGCTTCAACTGTCTCGTGGGCGGTGTGGGATGCGGAAAGTCCAGTGTGCTCTATGCTATGGACTTCGCCCTTTTCGGCGATCCAATTGGCAGAAGCTTCGAGTATCTCCTCAGAGAGGGAAAAGACTCATGCAAAGTGACTCTACAGTTTACGCATGTTGGCAAAACCTACACGCTTACGCGAGCGTTAAAGAGACGAGGCAAAAGCATCAGCCAAGATACAGAACAACTTAAACTCTACGAAGGCAAAAAACTGATCGCCAGCATCAAAAGCGGAGCAGTCGAAGAACAGTTACAAGCCATCACGGGATTAGACAAAGACATCTTCCGAGAAATTGTTTGGGTTAGACAGGAACAGTTGAAAGAGCTACTGAATATGAGACCAAGAGAGCGCCAAAAAAGGCTAGATGAACTTTTCGGGCTTTCCGACTATGAAGTTGCATGGAGCAATATGCTTGGAGTCAAAAAGGAATTCGAAGTCGAAAAGAAAATCTTCGAGCGGGACCTTGACGTACTTGGAATTGACAAACTTGAAGCTGAATACCACAAGTCGGTTGAGGAATTCTCATCAATCGAAGGTGAACTTGGAGATCTAAAGAAGAACCTTGCCAAAGCAGAAACAACGCTTAACGAAGCCACAGGCAAGCTTCAAAGTCTAGAAGAGTTAAAGAAGCAAACTGATGAACTGCAAAGGAAAGAAGCCGCGTTACAAACGCACATCACAAACATAGAAGACATCTGCGGCAACCTGGCCAACGAGATCGAAAGAAAAGGCACGTTTCTCAACAATATTACAGAGCAACTTAAAACCTTAGAAACCCAAGAAAAATCTAATCGCGAAGTCCTTCAGAAGCTGGGGCTGAAACCTGAGCAGACAACCGACCAACTGAGAAAATACCTTTCAACATTAGAAGAACAAACACGAAACGTAGGAGGCGAACAAGAAGCTACTAAAAAGGAAACATCCAACAATCAACGAAGAATCTCCCGCCTCAAAGCCGAGAGCAAATGTCCTCTGTGTCTGCAATCGCTCAATGAAGACTACAAAACAGGCTTAATGGAAAGACTGACGCAAGAAAACTCTGAGCGAGAAAAGCGCATAACTGAGTTACAGACGAACTTGGACGAACTAGAAAATCTGCGCAACGTTGTTAGCCAGGTAGTTTTAAGCTTACAAACCGTTACGCCAAAAATCTCTGATATAAAGAATAGAATCTCCGAAGAACAGCAGACTTTGGATAATCTTTCAGTGGAATTCGACGAGAAACAACAACAAGAAAAAGAGTTTCGAGAACAACTTAAAGTTATTCGCACTGAAATCTCAAAATTCGACCTCACGCAACTAGAATTAGCACGAAAACTTGAGAGAGAAGCCTTCAACCAATTCTCAGAGCTAAAGAATAACCTAGAACTGAAAGAAAATCGAAAACGCGATATTTCAACCAGAATTGAAGAACTTAAACAACGCTTAGACAATGCCCAACAAAAAATGGAACGCATGAAAAAGATTGAAAATCTGCTTGAAGTTGTCAACGGAATTCGAGATGCCTACCGAAGCATTCAGCCCAGACTGAGAAGCGAATTCGTCGCTTATCTACAAAGAACGGTTCAGCAAGTTTTAGACGACCTAGTTGGAGCCGCTGGACCCACACTCTTGGCTAAGATCGATGAAAGCTATACACCTATTGTTCAAGGCGAAGAGGGTTACGAACGAGACACAGATTACATTTCAGGCGGTGAACGAACCTTGCTCGCCTTCGCTTACCGGCTGGGACTGGGACAACTTATCATGCAGTCGAGAACAGGGCATGGACTTTATATCCTATTTTTAGATGAACCTACAGAGAGCTTGGGCAGGGAAGACGGCTCCATAGATCGTCTAGCTGAGGCTATTTCTCGTCTTAAGGCAATTGAACAGATAATCGCTGTAACTCACAGTGAAGCCTTCGCGGAAAAGGCTGAACACGTTATACG
>CAYFZT010000125.1:0-4003 GCA_964347555.1 uncultured Candidatus Bathyarchaeia archaeon
TTTGGCTCCAAGCCTCTCAGCCTTCGCAAGGGCTGCGTTGATGTCGTCAACCAAGATGTAGATAATTATGTTGCCTGGCTTGATCTTGTCTTTTCTGTCTAGTCCTCCACCCAATTGTTCTTCACCTGGGCTGAAAGTTGCGTAGTCTTCGCCCCAACTGTAGTCGATTTTCCAGTCGAATAGCTTCTTGTAGAATTCTCCAGACTTTTTGACATCAGTTGTGGGAATTTCTAAATGGCAGATTGTGTGAGACATGTTTTATTCCTCTCTCTTTTGGAGTTTAAAATTTCAACTTTCAATTATTAAGGTTATTGATACTCAAAAAAGTCTCAATGCATCGCCTCTGTTTGTAAGGGTAAACAACAACTAGAACATGTTTTTTAAGAACTCGACTGCGTATTTGCATATATGCACGCTGGCATAATTCTCGCCGGAGGCTTTTCAAAGCGCTTTGGAGAAGACAAAGGATTAGTAAAGCTCAAGGGCAAGCCTCTTGCAAGATATGTCCTTGAAAAGATTGCTGACATTGTGGACAAAAAAGTAATCGTAGTAGGTTCAAAGACACAAAAAGACGCCTTTTCATCCTTGTTCGAGCATATGGCTGACGTGATTGTTGATAAATATAAAGGACAAGGTCCATTGGTTGGAGCTTTAACAGGCTTTGAAACCGTGCAATTCGGATACTCCCTTCTGCTTTCATGCGATACCCCTTTCCTATCCAGCCAAATAGCTACCTTACTCCTCGACACCTGCAAAGGAAAAAATGCAGCTATTCCACGGTGGCCCAACGGTTGGATTGAACCTCTTCAAGCCGCTTACGACACGAAATCTGCAATTGCCGCAGCAAAAAAAGCTATAGATGAAGGAAAATTGGACATGCGTTCTATGATAGGTTACCTTCGAGACATACGATACGTCTCAACAATAGTTTTGCAAAGAATAGACTCGAACCTCCTGACCTTCTTTAATATCAACACACTGAATGATCTTAAAAAGGCAGAGGCACTTATCCCAAAAGTGTATAAACCGAACAAAAAGATAAACACCTGAAGTATTGACTTTAACTCTGCTGGAGACCTTGTATATGAACGAAGTGAAAATTATTGGAATAAAAGGTTTACCAATAATTAAAAGCGGAGACGACCTTGCCAAACTTGTCTGCAAAGCTGCAGAAGATCAAGGCACTCCCATTGAAGATGGAGACATCGTAATTTTCACCCATGTGATAGTTTCCCGAGCTGAAGGAAACGTTGTCAATCTCGATGAAGTAACGCCATCAGAATTCGCAAAAAACGTTGCTAAGCTGACTGAGAAAGATCCTGCTCTTGTGGAGACCGTTTTAAGAGAGTCTAAGAGCATTGTACGGATGGCTGACAAGCATTTAATCTGTGAAACTTGGCATGGATTTGTTTGCGCTAACGCAGGTGTTGACAAATCTAACGTGCCAGGTGAACAGACTGTGGCACTTTTGCCTAAGGATCCCGACCGTTCAGCCAGGGTTATTCGGCGAGGAATAAAAAAATTGACTGGAAGAGACGTGGCTGTTATTGTCTCCGATACTCATGGACGCCCACTACGTGAAGGTGAAATCAACATAGCCATCGGAGTTGCAGGCATCAAGCCTATAAGACCCAGAATAGGCGAAACCGACCTTTTCGGATATATGTTGAGAGTGAAACAAACAGCAATAGCTGATGAACTTTCGTCTGCAGCCGAACTAGTCATTGGACAAACAAACGAGGGAATACCTGCAGCCATCATCAGAGGATATCCCTATCCGAAATCAGAAGAAGCCAAAGCAAAGGAATTGATAAGAGCGAGAGAAAAAGATCTATTCATCTAGTCATTATCGTGCGCTTGTTTCTTGTTTAATATTTTTAGCAATAAGTCTGCCAAGGTTTCTGGCTTTTTCCAACTCTGCTTCTCTGGGTGGTCCTCTACACTCTAAAGTTTCTATGATTTGGAAGCCCGACTGTTTTAGGCGATCTTCAATGTAGCTGACGGCTCCTCCGCCCCAACCGTATGAACCGAAGACTGCAACCCGTTTTGCTCTCGGTTTCTGTCCTCGTACAAATTCGGTTGCTAACAGGGCTAAGGGGTGAGGTCCGTTAAGATAGGTGGGTGATCCGATGACGATTGCGCTTGCGTCTACTAGGTCTCGGGAAAGATGTGACAGGTCTGAAACAACTAGATTGTAGGGCACGGTTTCTATGCCTTCTGCAGAAAGCGTTTCTTCAATGGCTTTTTCCAAGGCTTCTGTGCTTCGCCACATGGAAACATAGAGGATCACTGCCTTCTGTTTTAAGGGACCTCGAGCCCACATCTCGTAGGCATCGAGAATGCGCTTCGGATTTCTGTACATAACACCGTGGCTTGGCGCAATCACCTTAATCTCCAAGTCTTTAATCTTGTCCAATGCTCTCTGCACAAAGACAGGAAACGGCATCATAATATCTGCATAATAACGTTTAGCCTCGGACAAGAGAAAGTCTCCAACTTCATCATCAAAAATGCGGCTTATAGCAAGGTGAGCTCCGAAAAAGTCGCATGGAAACAGAACACCATCTTCAACCAGAAATGTAAAAATTGTCTCTGGCCAGTGAAGCCAAGGAGCCTCAAGAAACCTCAGGGTTTTACCGCCTAAGTCAATAGTGTCACCTTCTTTAACCTCAAATATGCGCTCGTCTGGCACATCATAGTAAACTTTAGCCATGCCAATTCCCCTTTTCATTGCAACCAACTTGGCGTTTTTTGCAGCAGACAACACTTCAGGTATAGAGCCAGAATGATCCGGCTCAGCGTGATTCATCACCAAGTAATCTATTTTTTCAGGCTTCACGATCTTCTTGATCTTGGAAAGAAGTGTATCTGCGAAGGGATTCCAAACTGTATCGATCAGGGCTGTTTTGTCTTTTCCGACTACAAGATAGGCGTTGTAGGAGGTTCCGTAGGGCAGGCTGATTAAGCAGTCGAAAAGTCTGCTGTGCCAGTCTGAGGCTCCAACCCAAAAAACGCCTGGTACAATTTCATTTAAGGCTTGTTTACTCATTTTTAATTCACCTAACGATTGAGTAGAGAAATGAAAAACTTAAAAGGTTGTAGATAAAGGTTTTTTATTTTTCTTCTTTGTTGGGTCTTCAGGCTTTTAATATGTGGGCAAGGAGTTGAGCCTCGGGAACTGCACCCACAATCTCTATCTTTTCGTTTATGATGGTTTTAGGCACACCCATAATGCTGTATTTCTGTCCAAGATAGGGAAACTCGTCTACATCTACAACATCGGCCTGCACGAGGTCGTTTTCTAACGCAAATTTGTATGCTAAGCCAGCTGCTGTTGGACAGTAGGGACACGTCAGAGTCACAAAAACTTGGATACGCACAGGTTTGCTGATTGATTTCAGCTTCTCTTTTGTTTCTTCGGCGAGGTTTGTTGTTCCCTTTGAAACGTTGATAATGCTGTTGATGAGAGATGTGAACTCGTATCCCAGAGGTACGCCGTAATATCTTATTCCGAAGTCCTTCTTTCCAATCACGGCAATGGCTGGAGACTTGTCAACTCCGTATTCTCTGGATTTCTTGCTGTCCTTTGCAAAGCCGTGGGTTTCCACTTTAATCATGTTGGAGATTTCAGCAATTTCATGGGAGAGGGTTTTCATCTCCTCACAATGGGGGCATTCTTTTTCTTTGGTAAACACAACGAGGCGAACTTCATCTTTCAGCTTTGCTTCAAACTCTTCTTTCAAATGTTGTCTGTATTCTCCAGGGATTAAACCCAAACATTGACACCGTCATCTGTTAGGTTTTACGAAGACTTAAAAATCTAACCATATTAAACAAGATGTGGGATACTGTTGAGCTTGCATGTTGCTTCTTCTTCACCTGAAAAGTCTGGAGAAACCTACGATGCACTGGTTGTTGGCGGCGGTCCAGCTGGATTTGGTGTAGCCGTAGCTGCGGCCAGAAACGGGGCCGAGGTAGTTCTTGTAGAAAAGTACTCCTTTCT
>CAYFZT010000125.1:4013-4644 GCA_964347555.1 uncultured Candidatus Bathyarchaeia archaeon
CTACGATGCACTGGTTGTTGGCGCTGGCCCAGCAGGAATCGCAGCAGCTATATATCTTGCAAGAGCTAACTTGAAAAGCCTAGTTTTGGAGGCAGAAAAGCCTTGTGAAAAACTCAGCGCCATAAGACTCATAGAGAATTATCCTGGTTTCTCCTCAACCAGCGGAAGGGAACTTGCTCAACAACTAGTAAAACATGCTGAGACTGTTGGCGTAAAAATAGTCTATCCTGCCAGAGTTGCAGACTTTGAGTTGCATGGAGAACCCAAAATCCTGAGGACGATAGAAAGAGAATACCATACGAAAAATGTTCTATTAGCCATGGGAGTTCAGAGGAAGCAACTGCGAATTCCAGGAGCAACCGAACTCCTAGGTAGAGGAGTCTCCTACTGCGCAATATGTGACGGAAGTTTCTTCAAAGGAAAAGATGTTGCCTTAATTGGAAACGATGAAGAGACTATAGCCGAAGGTCTCTATCTGTCTGGCTTGGTTGACAAAATATACTTGTTATCAGGCGCTGAACCCACAAAATTTCAACAGCAAAACCTTGAAGAGCTGCTTTCGAAAGGAAATGTGACACATTTAGCCAAGCATGAAGTAACCGAGATCATAGGTGAATCTGCCGTTGAGAAA
>CAYFZT010000126.1:0-4637 GCA_964347555.1 uncultured Candidatus Bathyarchaeia archaeon
GGTCTTTACATGTGATGGACAGGCACTCTTGTATAGTTCTGCAGAAGCAACTGCAATATAATCTCAAGCATGGCACAGAGCTGTAGGATTTAAGGAATGTGGAATCATTGCTGGCTGTAATGAGGGAGGAATAGGAGAGATATTCTTCAGGAAGATACTGAAATCACAATAGATAGTTTCTTCCACAAGTCAAAAAAACTGAATAGGACAAGGGCAAAGAGTAACATAACATCACTTATGGTGATGACGGGTGCCTGAGAAAAGGGTTGAAGACAGGTTTGCTGACGTCTGGAGACAGAGGAACAGAGTCCAACCGAAGACCACAAACGACTGGGTAGACAACGCTTTGGCTAGGGGAAGAAATCAGTATATGACTTTTCAGATAAGAATCAGAGACGGCAAGGTAATTCAGAAAATAAACGAGATTCAGGACAAGCTATCAGCTATTCCTTGTGTTGACCCATTCCCAAAAGATTACTTGCATATAACTGTGAAAGGATGTGGATTCCCTGTGGAATCAGCAATATATGAAGATGATATTCTGATGGGGAACTTACCAAGAATAGTCAGTCAAGCAAAGGAAGTGTTACAAGGGTTTCAAAGGTTCAACGTGCTCCTTCCTAAACTTAACATCTTCTCAGAAGTTGTCGTAGCAGAGGTTCATGATGAGGGCAAAATTGGAGAGTTAAACAAAGAACTGCAAGCAGTACCTGAGATACAGAAAAAGAAGAAATTCGACTATCCAAACCTTTTACCTCACATCAGCATAGCACAGTTCCAGAACAATCAAGAATTCTCTCGGTTGATTAGTTATCTTGAAGAACTGAGAGAGACTGAGTTTGGGGAACTCTCAGTCAACTGCATAGAGTTAGTGAGCGCCCATCTGTCTGGAAAGTATCCCATATTGAAGACTATACATGCTTTGAAACTGAGATAACAACCTTCTATCAGTCATAGTCTACAGAAGAACAGAATTTCAAGCAAGATGAAGCAAACGTGGAACAGTCTGAAAATTTTTTCAGAAGAAGATTCCAACAGATCCATGTCCGCTGAGCTGAAAACACTTACCTAAACGAAAGACAATTAATAAATAAATCCATGCATGTCTTCCTATCTTATGCGACTGTTTCTCAGCTGCTCTGAGCTCGGCTTTGGACACGTATCAAGAATAAGGAGGCTCGGAAAAAAATTAATGAAAAGGGGGCATGAACTTTTTTTCTTTTCTGGTGGAAAAGCCTATCTGCTGTTAAAACGAGAATTTAAAAACGTTTACCCTTGCACACCCATAACTTGGTATGAAAATTCTTATGGAGTTATACCTTCAGCCTCGGTTCTAAACATATTTTTTCCGCTTCCTCGATACAATTATGAAAGCAAAAGGTTGAAACTGAAAAATCCGAGCTCTCTAGAAACTGTTCAACGATATTATGACATGAGAAAACATATTCACGAAGTTAGACCCGACTTGATAATTGCGGATGGCGACATCTTGGCTTTAAGATTAGCCAGCAGATGGAACATTCCTTCAATTTTCGTTACAAATGTCATTCGCCCAAGCTTTCATTTCCCAACCTTGCTAACTCCAGGCGAAAGATTCACAGAAACCTACGTGAGAAGGTGTACTAAGATAATAGTGCCCGACAACCCAAAATACACAATTTGTGAGTATAATCTAGGAAATATAGCCGACATCCAAATCAAAAACAAGATAGAACTGGTTGGCAGCTTCTTCGACATGATCCGACAAAAAGGTTCAGAAGAACATATATTTGCACCTATAAGTGGACCTTTTGGCACGAGAGCTAGATTAGCAAGGATTCTGATTCCCTTACTTTCATCTCTAGATACCCGAAGCATTGTCAGCCTAGGCAGCCCAGACAAAAAGTCAGTCACGACATCTGGAAACTGCCAAATATATGGCTGGCTAACCGAAAAACAGAGGAACCAATTCATGAAAGACGCAAAAATGATAATTTTCAGCGGTAGCCACGGAACATGCTTCGAAGTGATAAAACATGGAAAACCTAGTATATGTATGCCGACGCAGCCAGAGCAGATGGGAAACGCAAGAAAAATGCAAGATATGCAATGTTCAATTTTTATTGAAGATTCCAAACAGCTAGAATCAGCCATAAGGGAAATTGAAGAAAATCGAAAAAATTACAGGCGCAATGTTGAAAAACTAAGTAACTATTCCTGCAAGTTTAACGGCTTAGAAAGAGCCGTTGATATCATTGAAAACATCAAAAACTGAAGTTTTCACAAAGGAATTAGGCGCCAAAACTTTTCTTGATTCTCTTCTTAATTTCTTCTTCTTCTTTTTCCTCTTCTTCTGAAGGTGGAATCTCTTCCCTACTATAGACGTAACTTACTGGAACTACTGTCGCATTACAGAAAGGACAGATATTAATCATCTTTGGTCTCTGCGAATGGAAGTCCAGCATCCTCAGTGGATGTGAGATGCTACGTCCACAAGAGGTGCACTGAAACAGTGAAGGAACAGCAGCACGTGGCTGTGTTGCTTCCTCTTTCGCTTCTTCTCGGGTTTTTTGGGCTACCTTTGCCATTCTTGGCCCTTTAAGTCTGTTCCAGACGAGATAAATTATGTTAATGGAAGCGACTGCTGCTATCAACCCTAGCAGAGCCAGACTTATTTTGGAAACCGTCCAATAGGGGTTAGCCCATTCAGGACTGAAACGGAGACCGAACAGGTAAAGCTGACTGTGGACAATTGAGTCTATAACCTTCAGCAAGTACGCTGCTGAAACCGCAGCGAATAGTGCAACAATCCAGACAAGGAGTGCTATCATTTTTGGAACCTGTTTTAGGTTTTGATTTTTATTGCTCTACTGAACTATGAATGTGTGCCATAGAGTCTAATTCGTAAATTTTCTTGGTTTCTCCGCACTCTTGACACTCATAGGTTTCCTCAATCTCTCCCTTCTCAGAGATGTAAAGGATGCTAACCAATACGTGATCTGTCTTTCTGCCACAATTTTTGCATCTTAGGAAGACATAAGGTCTGTAAATTGGAATAGTCATTAATTTACCACTCTCTTGTGTATTCAAAATTAACTTGCTGTGTGAAACAATTAAAACATTATGAACCTAAAATACAGTTTCTTGCTTTCCTTTTTTCCATATCGGAGTCAAAAACTGAATCTGGTTCAGATCGACTGTAAAACTATTCAAGCTTAGACAACAGAATACGAATTCTAAATTCGGATTGTCTCTTCTCAACTGATAAAAACAGAAAGAGCCAAAATTACTTTTGCTGTCTCTTTCGACAACATTAATGGTGACGCGCCTTTGAAAGGAGCAACCTTAGTAATACTGGCATTCTTTGCTTTTCTAGCTGGATTGAACGCTGTCAACGCGGTAGTTTTGTGGGCGCAGTTTGGACCAGAGAGCAGTATCCAGCCTTACCTAATCAGCAACTTAATCGGAGATCTGTCTGTAGCCACTTATCTATGGATCTCCATACTTGCAACATTTGTTTTCCTAGGGATGACGGTAAGCAACATGATAAGCAATCTGCCAGATCCAAACCTGCTTGAAAACGTCAGAGAAAAAATAGACAGTTTACAGAATAACCAGGAAGCTCTAGAAAAGATGAAAACAAGGTTGATGATTATTGACGCAGGCTTAGGTGATGTTCGAAAAGGTTTCCTAGAAGGATTCAATCAGCAAGGAGCAGACATGAAGAAAATCCGTAAGGAAATGTTTGAAAAGTTTGACAAGAAATTAGCTGATTTCAAAGAAGAAATGACGCGGCAACTGAAAAAGATGAGTGACAATGTTCGAAAGGTTGAGAGGACAAACAAAAAGAATACGACAGCCTTTACGAAGCAGAATAAACAGATTGCGAACTTCAAATCCAATCTGGAAAAGCTGGAAGAAGAGTTGACCCCACCGGAACCTAAGCTAACAAGTCGAAGCGAAATAAAGAAGGTAAAGGGAATAGGGACACGTCTCGCAAACGAGATGAAGGGAATAGGAATAACAAGTGTTGGCGAGCTGATCTTAGCGGACCCTCAGATAATTGTTGATAAAACAAGTGCTTCTGCAAGGAAAGTTGAGAAGTTGCAGACGAGAGCCCAACTCTTGATGGTACCTGGCATAAAAGAAAAAGACATAGCCTTACTTGAGAATCTCGACATCACAACCAGAAGAAGTCTCGCTGAACAAGATCCAATTGAACTTGGTAGAAAGATGAACGGCATCCTCAAGGCTTATGTTGAAAAGGGAAAAGTCTCAGAAGAAGAGAAACCAACAATTGAAGAGATAGATTCCTGGATAAGCAACGCAAGATCCTGACCTTCTCCTGAAGATAGAAGTTTGGCGGGCCCGACGGGAATTGAACCCGTGACCCCCGGGTGTCTTCACCAAACTTTAAAAGCCCGGTGCTTTGAACGCTGTTGTTAAGCCACTTAAGCTCTATCCTGGCTGAGCTACGGGCCCGCATGATTTGATTATCAAAGCTTAAATTAAGCTTTTCTTGACAACGTGTAGAAAAGTTAAAACGATAGACCAGATAATTCTGCATGTTGCTCCGGTAGTATAGCCCGGTTAAACACGTTAACGTGAACCAAGTATTCCGGCCTTTCGAGCCGGAGACCCGGGTTCAAATCCCGGCC
>CAYFZT010000127.1:0-4616 GCA_964347555.1 uncultured Candidatus Bathyarchaeia archaeon
CTGTGACAACTCTGATGTAGCCTCTGAGCATGTTGTCGACTTCTGGGTCTCCTGTGTCCACTCGCAGAATGTTTCCTTCAATTCCTTGAATCTTGCTTCTTGTGGCTGCAACTATAATCTTCTCTTTTCCAATGCGCCTAATAATTTCCGGGCTTACCTGCTGGTTTCCTCTTCCAAGCAGCATACCTTGCCGACCGATGGGCGACAGTATGATCCAAACGTTTTGCCAATCCTTGATCTCTCGAAGTAGTCTCTGCTCGTTCACATCTTTGATCACTTTGTTATCTCGGTAAATATCAACGCCTAGCAAGGTTTTCTCTACGCCTAGCAGATCTACAATACATTTGATCGTTGTGCCTGGACCTAGAATATATGTGGCTTTTGGGTCCATGTTTTCTACAATGAAACGTGCAGTCGCCATCTGATTTTCATGTTCATCAAGCGTTTCTGGGCTTACCTGTTTGCTGCCTACTAGGCGCATTGGCACGAATGGACCTTTAAGAAAACCGTGAAGATTCACAGAAAGTCGATCTTGTCGAACTGCAGTTTCATCAACATCCATGATTTCATAGTCCATTGTTTCAGTGGTCTTTTCTATGAATGCTTGAACAACTTCAGCGGCATCTAACGGGCTTGCGGCAAATATGCCACTATACATTTTAACACCTGAAGGAACCCCCAAAACAAGCACGTTGTTTACTTCTCGCAGAGCATCTAATATGTCTCTGGCTGTGCCGTCTCCGCCAACAAAAACTATAAGATCAACCTTAGATTTCACCAAAAGCCTAACAGCCCGCTTGGTGTCTTCTGCTGTAGTTTCAGGCTTAAGAGACATGGGCAAGATATGAGCTGTCAACCCTGTAGCTCTTACTTCCTTTTCACCCATGGGATCTGGAAAGGTTAAGATTTTAATCGAAGTTTTAAGTTGCAGTTCTTTCAGTTTGGCGAGAAATTCTTTGGCTTTTTTTGGTGCTATAGGCTCTGCTCCTCTAGCGAGGGCTTCTTTGTAAACTCCATTTGTTCCTTTTAGTCCAACTCTTCCGCCCATACCTGCAATTGGGTTAACGATGAAGCCCATTTTCAAGCTAGATTTCACCTGAGGAGCCTGCACGATGTCTTTATAGGCAAGTGTTTAATAAACAACTGCTCGCCTTTTTAATCTGCAGTTTTCTTGTCATTTTTGGTTTCCAAAAACTGGACTTTTCCGAATGTCAATTAGCAACACGATTCCAGATGTGATCCATAGTGAAGCCATTAAAAAGAAATGGAGATCTCTCAATAAGTTGGTCTGTGAAAGTTATTCCAGTATACTCGCCAACCTTAGCAACCTGATATCGGGCGGCAGAAATCCCACCCAAAAAAAAGAAAAAGCCAAAACCAACGAGAAGTGAACCGAATATCAGCAACAGGGCTGTTGTGATTAGGTGCTCGTTTGAGCGCTTCATAAGCTGTTCTCTCCCGGCAATGTAGTATGCTAAACCTGTAATTGCCAACCCAATGGTAGGCAGAGAACGCATCGCATACAACTCAAAATAAGACATGGTTGTCCAGAAATCCGACGACTCGCCGACGAAAGGCGTAAAAACTGCGACAACAAAAAAGTAACTATAAATACTGCTCACCAAAAGTATGAAACCGATTTCAGACTTTCTACTCACCAACGGAATAACTCCACGCACACAGCCAAACACTAACTTATAAGTAAGAGACTGATAAGTTGCTATTCTTTAAGCTTCACGCGTTAGGTGCGAAACTCAAGGTTGAGTTAGCATGTATGCAATTGTTAAGAATCAACCGAAACCTGGGGCTAAAATTTCCACGTTAGAAGCCCCGAAGGCTGGAGAAAATGAAGTTCTCGTTAAGGTTAAAGCAGCCTCCATCTGCGGAACAGACATCCACATATGGGACTGGAACCCATGGGCACAAAACCGCATAAAAAAATTTCCACTGATTTTTGGTCATGAAGTTGCCGGTGAAGTTGTTGAACTTGGCCGTAATGTTACAAGCCTACACGAAGGCGACATGATTTCTGCAGAAACACACATTGTAGACGGCACCTGCTATCAGTGCAGAACAGACCGCATGCACATCTGTCAGAACCTAAGAATCCTAGGCGTTGACACAGACGGCGTTTTCGCCGAATATTTCATTTTGCCAGAGAGAAACGCATGGAAAAACGATCCAAAGCTGGATCCAGCGATCGCGTCTATTCAGGAGCCGCTTGGAAATGCTGTGCATGCTGTTTTGCCTAAAGACAATGTTGAAGACATCGCTGGAAAAGATGTTGCAGTCTTGGGATGTGGACCAATAGGATTAATGGCAATAGCGATTCTGAAAGAGCTTGGCGCAGCTAGAATAATTGCCACTGCAGGTGGCTTTAACAAGGTTCGCATGGATCTTGCAGAGAAGATGGGTGCAGACATGATTCTTAGCGCCCAAAAAGAAGGCGAAAACATTGTCAAAATTATACAAGATTCAACAGATGGCAAAGGTGTCGATGTTGTCCTGGAGATGTCCGGAGCCGCAGCTGCCATACAACAGGCTTTTGAAATTCTCACGTATGGAGGCCGCGTTTCTCTCTTGGGAATTTTTGAAAGACCCATTGAACTGGACTTGAACGATGCTTTAATCTTTAGGGCAGCAACTGTTTATGGCATAACTGGACGAAGAATTTTTCAAACATGGTATCAAGTGAAAGGGTTACTTGAGAATCCTCTTTTTAGACAGAAGATGAGCTGGATAGTAACTCATAGGTTGCCCATGCGAGACCTGGCAAAAGGCATTGATTTGATCAAAACTAAGAAAGCAGGTAAAGTCATGCTTGAGCCGAAATGGTGAAAAAGTTAAGAGAAACATGTTAAGAATAATGAAAACAATGTAAGGCTATACGTAAGGTGATTTGCATATGACAGTTAAAAGGCATCCGACAAGATATATGGGCGAAGAATACCGGCGCCTAGTCCGTGAAAATCTGAACTGGGAACTTAAGGAACTCCAAAGCGCCAATGAACCCGTCTGCACTGTAGACGGCAAAGAAGTCATCATGCTTTGCGCTAACAACTACCTCAACTTGGCAACTCATCCAAAACTTGTAAAAGCCATGATTGAAGAAACAAAAAAATACGGTGCAGGAGCTGGCAGTGACCGTTCAATTTCTGGCAACATGACAGTTCATGAGGAGTTAGATCGTCGTCTTGCAAAATTCAAAAAGGCTCCAGCCTCGTTGACTTATCAAACGGGCTTTATGGCCAACGAAGGTCTTGTTCCCCAACTCTGCGGTAGAGGAGACCTCTTCGTTTCCGACGAGTTGAACCATGGCTCTATTATCGACGGAGTGCGCCTCAGCCACGCAGACCGCGCCATCTTCAAACACAAAGATGTTGAGGACCTCGCCCGTGTCATGGAAGAAGCAGAGAAGCATAAGCCTCCTTATGAGCACATTTGGATTCTCACCGATGGCGTCTTCAGCATGGATGGTGACCTAGCTCCTCTATCTGGAATTGCTAAGATTGCTAAACAGCATGGGACTGGCGTTTATGTGGACGATGCTCATGGAGAAGGTGTACTCGGAGAAGGGGGACGTGGCATTGTCAGTCAATTCAATCTCAGCCGAGATGAGGTGCATGTTGAAATGGGAACTTTTTCAAAGGCTTTCGGAGTCATAGGAGGACACATTACAGGTGGTGAAGACCTTCGAAACTTTGCCTATAACAAATCTAGGACTTGGCTACTCAGCGGAGCGATGCCTCCTGGTGTGGCTGCTGCTTGCATTGCAGCAATCGATGTCTTAGAGTCTGAGCCTCAACATGTGAAAAAAGTTTGGGAAAACCGAGAGTACTTCATAAAGGCGATGCAAGATCTTGGCTTTGATACAGGCAACAGTGAAACGCCAATTGTGCCAGTTATGTGCGGTGAAAGCAAAAAAGCGAAAGAC
Source organism: uncultured Candidatus Bathyarchaeia archaeon (assembly GCA_964347555.1). Classification (GTDB taxonomy): domain Archaea; phylum Thermoproteota; class Bathyarchaeia; order Bathyarchaeales; family Bathyarchaeaceae. Next base: position 3,935 of record CAYFZT010000127.1, read on the forward strand.
CTTGCGAATTTCATCTGGAAGAGGAGAATCTTTGCGCTTCCAATTGTCTACCCTATGGTGGCACGCGATAAGGCAAGAATTCGAACTCAGCTGTGTTCTAAACACACGAAGGAACAGTTGGATAAAGCCGTTGAAGCATTTAAGGAAGGGGGCAAGAAACTAGGCTTAATCTAAAGAAAAGAACTTTTTTCCCTCCATTTTTTCTATGTAGTTCCGCTAAAGCCAAACTGGAGCATCATTCTAAACATATTTTCTCCACCATAACCTGTACGAAAGATCTTCCCATGTTATAGGATGCTACAAATAACATGTTTACTGCAAAAATTAACATTCTAGATTGAATGCTGCTGTTGAAAATGGCATAATAATTTAAAATCTGACAGTTTCGAAGGCTGTCGCTCAAGAAAAGCGGTAAAGAATCCTTAGATGCCTTGGAAAGCCCCTTTGACAACCATTAAAAATAACGGAAAATTATGCTTTCAGCAAGTAGAAAAACACGCAAGGAGGGGTATCTTTCTTGAGCATAAAAAGTTCGGTTATTTTCGCTCGGTTTCTGGAATTTTCTAGTTCTGTGAACTATGAAAATGTTTATGTTTTGTTGGCAAGATTGAGTCCTTGATGAAGTAAGGCAAGGCTGTTCTACAAAGGGAATCGTATGCAAACTCAGTTTAAAGTGTTAGCA
>CAYFZT010000128.1:0-4612 GCA_964347555.1 uncultured Candidatus Bathyarchaeia archaeon
GTGACAATTACTTCAAGTTTAGCGTCTTTTGCCATTTTTGCGAATTGTTCCATTTCATCGTCTGAAAGGAGTGTTGCACCCATGACCATGGAGATCAATCTGTGAACTGTCACGTCGCGTTTTTCCATTTCGTCAATTAGGGCTTCAAGTGTGGATGGACGTTCAACTCCTGAAATCTCTATGCGGTAGTGGCATTTGTCTGGAAACCTCTTCTTGGATGTGGGCAGATCGTAAAGGTCTCTTCCAGGCACGCCATGCTTTTCCATAATCTTCCAAACTTTTTCCATATGTTTTCACCTTCTGAAGATTGTAATGGTTATACTTTCTGCCGTTATAAAATTGGTGTAAAATACTTTGACAGCTGTTGCACATCTTCATGCCTTTTCATTTGTCTACACATCTGGCTGCTCCTTTGTCTCGTAAAGATTTGGAAGCCCAAGAGGTTTTCTTCATTAAGTATTAATAAGAAAGAATTAGCTACTATTTGCCATCTTAAAGCAAAGTTGCAAATTAAAGGGTTAATCATGCAGGAGGTTAACTCTCTTTTCGAGCCTAAAAGCGTCGTTCTCATAGGGTCAAGCAAAATTCATGAAAAAGTCGGGATGGCATCGCCTCAAATGTTTGAAAGCGTTATCCACAACATGACTAGATTCTTCAAGGGAGAAACTTACATCTTGGACACTGAGGGAAAAAGAGCTCACAAGACTCTTGAAGAATTACCGATAACCCCAGAATTGGCTGCAATTATGCTTCCTCCAAAGCTTTCTTTAAAGCGAGCGGAAAACTGCGCAAAAAATGGGGTTAAAGCAGCAGTGATGTTAACTGGCGGATTCAAAACTCGCCAGCGCAAAAAATTATCGCGTCTTAGACAAGAATATGGTATGCGGATTTTAGGTCCTAACACTATCATGGGCGTTATAAACACAGCTAACGGGTTGAACACAACTTTTGAGCGCGATGTTATGCCGTCTAGGGGTGACATATCTGTGATTTCGCAGAGTGGAGGAGTAGGCGCCTATCTTCTCGACTGGGTATGTCACTACGGAATCGGTGTGGCTAAATTCGCTTTTATGGGAGACAAAATCGATGTGGATGATGTGGATCTGCTACGATACTTTGCCGAAGACTCAGACACCAAAGTGATATGCCTCTACATGGAAGGAATCGAGAAAGGAAGAGAATTCATAGAAACAGCAAACAGAATCGTCAAGCATAAACCAATCTTAACTCTGAAAGGCGGAGCAACCAAAGAAGCAGCCCGAAGAGCCCTTTCCCATACAGCCTCAATAGCAGGATCAGACATCATATTCAATGCAGCCCTCAAAAAGGCTGGAATCATCCGTGTTAACGACATGGAAGAACTCCTCGATGCAGCAATGGCGTTGTCCAAACAACCTCCCCTACGGGGAGACAACATCGCAATCGTCAGCAACGTAGGTGGACCAGCAATACTTGCGGCAGATGCCATAGTCAGAAGCGAACTGAAACTAGCTGCTCTGTCAGAAAAGACTAAGCAGGAAATTGAACATCGGTATCCTGGCGTTGAAGCGATAAACCCAATAGATCTAATCGCTGATGCCCAAGCAGAAAGGTACTCCTACGTTTTAGACAAAGTCCTACTCGACTCCAATGTTGACGGCGTCATGGTGATAAACATGCTGAAATCATGCTATTTCAAACCAGAAGACGCTTACGCCATCGCAGAAACAGTCAAGAAGTATCCGAAGAAACCAGTAGTTGACGTTCCAGCAGGGGGAGAGGACTTCACGCTTGTTCACGCAGTTTTAAGAGACACCAATATACCTGTTTACAACCTGCCTGATAAAGCTGCAAGGGCATTAAGAGCATTACGGACATACTGGAAAATAACGAGAAAATTCACGAAAAATAGTTTTTAAACTTTTCATAAAATAAAAACCGCTATTCAGACTTTACTAAGTATCGTAGAAAAAATGGAGAGTTGGGTGTGTTGTTTCTACTTGCTATTCTGGAGCGGGTGTTTGTGCAGGTGGAACAGATGTTGTCTTGATCGAGAAGAATGCTACAATGACAGGATATCGCCATGCTTTGATGTTTTCTGTAGAAACTCACAGAAAATTTTCTTTAAGCACGTTTCTGGTGAGCACGATGCTTTTAAGAAGATAGTTTCTACTAAACATAGAGAAGTTGGAAAATAGAGATATGACCTCTTTGTTAAAGGACAAGAACTTGGAAGACGATTTGTTAGATGCTTGCACGCGTATTGCTGCCTCTCATAATGCATATATGGTCGCAGTTTGCCTTTACGGTGCCCAAGTCTGCGGATACAGCCAAGAGAAAGCCAATGTAGACGCGTTACTTGTGCTTCGCCGATTTAGACTAGGCCTATCAAGTTACAAGAAGAAATTAGATGATGTTGAAGCATTGATTTTAACCGTGGATTCTGGGACTTTTGAAAAAGATGTTAAACAGGGATGGCTCGGCGAGTTCGTTACAGACAAAATTCTGACTCCATACGAGCCAGTACACAATAAGGATTACCTTTGGCGTCAAGAAGTACTTCTAAAAAAGAGAATAATCTGGGAACTTCTTGAGAACATTGTTTTGGGCTTTCCTGAATCCTCCCACGAGTTGATCATTAAGCCAGAATACTTTCTTTACGAAACCATAATGCAGAGATCCAAGCTTTTCCCCGCGATAACCTTTCGTTTCTTAAACATGTTAAGAGACGATGTAAAGGAGAGAAATGTCAAACTTATGATGCAAGGTTTCTCGCAGGCTCTCATGGAATTATCCGAAGAAGAATGGATCGATTTTTCTTATGGTCACGTGAAAATCAGGCGTAAATTCATTAACGCCATTAGAAGAAGAAAAATTCGAATTCCGTCTTTTCTGCGGTCTATACAGAGAGCTACATTTTCTCATATTCTCAGTGTTCTTCCAAAAATGATGAGTCCTTTACAGCGTGAAGAAGAAATCTTCACGAAAAATCATCAGAATTTCAGAAACGAAAACTTAACGCTTCAACTTGAAGACCCAAAGAAATACTTGTTTATGCCAACACCTCTTGGCTCAGTGTCCTTTTTAGACGAAACTACAATCGAAGAGTTTGTGAGAAAGAACGTTCAAAGCGGAGAAATGGCAAATATCCAAATCAGCGAAATGGGAGGAGTCTTAAACACAGCCTACCTGATCAGTTTTCGCAAAAACCAAGAGGAACACAAAGTCGTAGTGAAGAAATTTAAAGACTGGCTAGGCTTCAAATGGTTTCCATTAGCGCTTTGGGCTTTGGGTACAAAATCCTTCGCTGTTTCTGGTCAGTCGAGGCTAGAGCGAGAATATGCGCTCAGCCAGTTCTTACACGGTCAAGGGTGGCCTGTTCCAAGGGTTTTATACATCAGCCCGAAAGAGCGATTGATCTTCAGAGATTTTATTGAAGGTGAGAACCTTTCCAATATTGTCTGGCGCCTCTTAAACGGCAAGGAGACATCTGCAGAAGAAATTGCCTTAATTAAGACAGTTGGAAGAAGAATTGCTGAGGCACATAGGCTTGGAGTAGCCTTAGGCGATTGTAAACCAGAGAATATTATAGTCACTAAGGATTGGACACCTTATTTCGTTGATCTTGAACAAGCATCGAGAGACGGCAATCAAGCTTGGGACGTGGCAGAGTTTCTTTATTACTCGGGACATTACGCATCTCCAATCGCATCTGTAGATGCTGTCGAGCTCGTCACTAGAGAATTCATAAAAGGATACCTAGAAGCTGAAGGCAAGAGAGAAACAATCAAGAAAGCTAGTTCTCCACGGTACACAAAAGTGTTCAGCATTTTCACTCCACCTCATGTCATCTTGGCAGTATCTAACCTCTGCAAAAAGATCGGTAAAGAACAAGAGAATTTAAAACAGATGAAATAAACGATGTAGGCAGACAATGTTAAGGGGCATCTGCAAATGTCGGGTAAAACAGTTCTCACTTTTTATGGAGGAGTCAACGAAGTTGGAGGCAACAAGGTTCTTCTTAAAGACAGGGACACAAGAATCTTTCTTGATTTCGGTATGCCCTTTGCTTTGAGAAGCCAGTTTTATTCTTCGCCTTTTCTCTCCCCTAGAAGTGAGCAGAGCTTGTTAGAACTGGGTCTTCTGCCAAAGTTACGCGGCATTTACGAAAGCGAAAAATCTGAAGCTGAGATTGACGCTGTTTTCCTTTCTCATTCGCACATGGACCACACGGCTTACATAACTTTTCTAAAGAAGTCGATTCCAATCTGTTGCGGCGAAACCACAAAAATCATACTTGAAGCTCTAAGCAAAATAAGGATAAGCGCCTTAGAATTTAATGTTAAAGGCGTCAAGCTCAAACCTTTCCGCACTGGAAACAAGATTCAAATAGGTTCAGTAGAGATCGAACCTGTTCATGTTGACCATTCTGTACCAGGGGCTTATGGATTTGTCATCCACACATCTTCTGGCTCACTGGCATACACTGGAGACTTTAGGTTACACGGCACTAAGCCTGAAATGACTAGAGATTTCATTGAAGTTGCAAAGAAAGCTAAACCAGTAGCGATGATACCTGAAGGAACAAACATGACTGGCGCTGAAATCTCCTCTGAGCCTGAAGTTGAGAAGA
>CAYFZT010000129.1:0-4605 GCA_964347555.1 uncultured Candidatus Bathyarchaeia archaeon
TTTTGAGTAGCAGAATAAACTAAAAGCATTGATTCGCCCAATGCAATTATGTATGCAGAGTATTCTAGTAAACCAACTATACTAGTTAAGATGAGAGAAGTAGCAATTATGTAGTCAATATCGTGGGCTTTAGCCAGCGCACCTAAGTACCATCCGGTATTGTATTGCACATAAATCATCAATATCGCGCCTAGAATTGGCAGAAAAGTCAGCAAGGTTATGCTTACATTGTTAATAAAGATTGAAACCCATGTTGCTTCTTCAGCCATTGTCGTAACTTCTCTTAATGTTTGGTTGGCTACGTCTATGTTTACTTGATTACCTCGACTTGCACCGTAAGTTAGCGAGACAAATATACTAATGGCTGAAACAATCAGCGTATAAATAAAATGCTTGGAAAGATATGGCGTTCTAGTTTGCATCAACGCCCTTAAAAATTCTTTAAATGTCAAACCATTTCCTCAACATTCATAACCAGCGAGAGACTAATAATGCTAACTATAACAACAAGGAATTTAAATTCAGTAAACGTTTTTCAAAATCTTCACTAAAATCATCATAATTGTGAAAAAGAAAAATTTTTCTTCCACCACTGTTATATTATTTGGGTGAGGCAATATGAAAACTCAACATATTGTTTTACTCTGTCTCATGATTTTCGCATTCTTTAGCTACACCGCAACTACACTTGACCTGCTGATTCAACCAATAGACATTTTCAAACAGTTCTATAACTTCCTGCCAGAAGAAAAACCAAGCTCAATCGGATTAGGAGATCCCATAGAAGATCCAAAACCTCATTCAAACAACAACTAGTTCGGTTCTCCCAAGGAAAAGCTAGATCTAGAGAAGGACGCCCTAATGAGTCGTCTTGAAGATTTCGAATGGATGCTTCAATACCTAAAGTTATTGGATTCCATGAATGCTAGGATACTGACAGGTCTTGGTAAGACCGGACCGAGAAATACGTCGTTCTTAGCTAGATCTTTGAAACTTCCAGCAACAACTGTTGCTTTTCGAATCAAGAAGTTGATTAAGGAAGGATATCTTCAAGTGCGAACAAACCTAGACTATTCTAAGCTGGGTTTGATGAAGGCTGTCTTGATTGCAGAGACAACAGGGGGACTTGAAGAAAAGCTGAGGAAAGTTGTTGAAAACATTGGCTACTGGACGTATGTGACAAGATGCTACGGCAAATTCAATGGCATCTACGCTCTGTTCGCCTTTCCAGCCAAAAATAAGGATGAATTAGAAGCTTACTTAAAAGAAGCAGTTAGCCAGAGGGCAATGTCTCGTTATGTATTTCATTGGACAACCAACCTCTGCGAAGTGCCACCTAACTTCGATTGGTTTGATTTTAAGAATAAGGAATGGAGCTTTCCTTGGCATCAGTGGATTGAAGAAGTTTTGAAGGCTCCAGAAAAGTTGTCCAAGAGACTTGAAGAGCCAAAGAAATATCAGGTTGTTGTTGACAAGACTGATTTGCTTCTCTTAAAGGAGCTGGAGAAGAATGCTCTTGTTGAGTTCACCGAAACTGCTAACATTCTTAAAATGTCGCCGCAAGGTGTCCGATATAGATATTATAAGCACATTTTGAAAGAGGGCCTGATAATGGATTATGAAATAGCAATCTTGCCCTATCCTCTTTTCGTTTCAGACATGTGCAGCTTCATTGTTCATTTCGAAAGCGGGGAGGCTCTTGCTAGGTTTAGCAATACTCTGTCAAACAAGCCTTTCATCTTAAATTACACAAAAATCATCGGGCAAAACTCTCTGGTAATGCATACTTACAACCCGAAGACAGAATTCCCAAGTTTTATTAACGCATTAAACAGTTTGGTCAAAAAGAACTTAATCACTGAGTTCTTTCATGTCAACCTAGTCATTCAGTCATTCAAGCGTCAAACCATATCCTACGAATTTTTCAAGGACAAGTCATGGACATATAACTACAAAGAGAAACGCAAAAGACTAGCAGAAATTATGCGCAAGTGACATAATTGCAAGCATTTTAGAGGTTCTCATGTTTTCTTTTCCGCAAGAAATTCCTGCATTTTGAAGATTTCGACAAAAAGCTTTTAAATAAAGAGCGATAAACAATATGATTTGTGGGGATAGGGAGGGGAAGCTAGAAGTTCTATCGAATGAGTATGTTTTCTAAACTCCTTTCTCTCTCTTCAGCTTCTAGCTTTCCCTCATCCAAACCTCTCCTGAATCTGCGTTAAAAAAGATAAGTCTAAGCAGAGAATAGAAGACATAAGATGATGTGCTTTGACTTCGCTGGAATACGAAATTAATCTCCTCTCAAAGATGGTTGAAATCAACACTGATTCTGTTTCAAAGAAAGAATACGACAGATGTGCGTCACTGATCATAGAAGAAGCAAAACGAAACTCTCTGGATACGGAGATAATAAACGGAGAAGAAGGGGCAAAAGATGGGCTTTCTCGCCCAAATGTCATTATAAGCATTGACACGGGTTCAGATGTAACTCTCCTTCTCGAATCACATTTCGACATTGTTCCACCAGGACCTAACTGGACATATCCCCCATTCAAGCTGAAGGTTGAAGACGGAAAAGCCTACGGAAGAGGAGCCGCAGACAATAAATCAGGTATTGCGGCAGCGTTCGGAGCCTTGCGACTGCTGAGAAAAGAGAAATCAGACATAAACCTCAAACTCGTCGCAGGGGTAGACGAAGAAATCGGGGGACGATACGGCGTAGACTACGTGATGAGCGACTATGGTTTGAAGGGTGACGCGGCGTTAATCCTTGATTCTGGTCCTGAAAGACTTTACTTAGGAGCCAGCGGCATCATCTGGGGAAAAATAACAGTCGAGGGAAAACAAGGACATGCTGGATATCCTTTCAAAGCCAAAAACGCCATCGATGAAGCAGTTAAATTGCTTGCTGCCCTCGAACCCTACAAGAGCGCAGTGGAGAAAAAAGAGTCAGTGCTGCATTCTCCGCCTGAAGCTCCGAGACCGTTCGTTTGGGGGAGACACACAGTAACGATGATTAAGGCAGGAGAGAAAGAAAATGTGATACCTGGCACGTGTGAGGTTCGCTTTGACAGAAGGCTTCTTCCAGAAGAGTCCCCGGAACTGGCTGAGAAGGAGTTAAGAGGCTTCTTTCTTAAGGCAGTGGAGAAAACTGGTTGTAAAGCATCACTGGAAATAACTACCAAACTTCCTGGATACCATACACCGAGAGAGTCGGTTTTTGTGCAGACAGTCTCCGAGAACATCAAGAAAACGATAGGTCACAGTCTACCCTTTGCTGGAGAACTTGGAGGAAACGATGGAAGCTTTTTTGCCAAGAATGGAATCCCTGTGGTATGTTATGGCACTATCCGAGCTGACACACGTTATCATGGTGTCGACGAGTTTGTATATCTCGAAGATATGAAGAACGCGCGGGACTTGATAGTTAATCTAGGAAAAGAATCAAGAGAGAAAATAGTATAGCATCAAGTGCATAGTTTTACTCTAAAAATCCTAAGGCTTTTGTATTCGCGTAGCTATTTTTCCCAGCGTTCTATAAGCTGTTTTATCATTCTAGCTCGTGGATTCTCCTCGTTGTATCTGTAGATGCGGATTCTTCCAAATTTCTTGTGCGTTACCAGTTGATGGTCTTCTAAGACTTTCAGATGCTGATTGGTTGTGGAAAAGTTGAGTCCAGCTCGCCGTGCGATTTCTGATATGTTCAATTCGCCGATGTCTGCGAGAATTCTTAGGATTTTAACTCTTCCTTTTGAGGAGAGTACGTCTTCAATTGGCAGAATAAAGCCTCCAAGTGCTACTTGGCTTTTGTCAGAAGAACCTTGCTTAGTTCTCGCTCTAACTCTGAAGCAGATATTCTCGGCAAACTGATAAGCGTGGTTGTTCCTCGACGCCCAAGACTGGAAGGCTGAGTGTCAATTATGTCTAGAGCAGAAAGCTCCCTGGCGTATTTCCACAGCTGAGTATGTCCACGCCTCTCTGTGCCATATTCCTCGCAAACGATGGCATAAGACTCTTCAGCTTCACCAATAGATATGTGCGCAGCATCTGAGAGCTTGAAACGTCTAGCAATTCCCAAGAGAAACAGTTTTTCATGCAAACCCAAATCAGCGATTGTGTCTTTTCGCACAACCGGATACACGCTGCTGACGGCTTTACGCACGTGTTCAGGCAGAACCTCTTTCGTTCTTTCCATGTCAGCGTATTTACCGGCTCTCCATAGAAGTTCAATTGCATAACGGGCGTCGCCTCCCTCCAAGGCTGCAGTTTCAGCGATCAGGTCCAGTGTCTGAGGTAGAGCAGTTTCTTCTTTGAAAGCCCATGCTACACGGTCGTCTAAAATGTCGCGAAGCTGAGGCTTTAAGTATTCTTCAAGATGTACGATGTTGCGCTGAAGAGTGCTTCTTGTGCTGGGATCTAACATGTTCAAGTTTCGTATTTCTCGGAGAATACCGATTATAGAGAGTCTTTGAGCAGTTTTTAGACGTTCTTCCTGAATTCTTGTTAGATTGTATATTGGATCGGACCCTTCAATTCGGATAAGTGCATCTAACTCATCTAGTGTCAAGATGACATAGGCATTTTTTTCGTCGAGAATCTGCA
>CAYFZT010000130.1:0-4439 GCA_964347555.1 uncultured Candidatus Bathyarchaeia archaeon
TAGACGCAGTCGAACTAAAATGGGGTCAAGGCGCCAAGGACATCGGTGGCGAAGTTAAAATCAAGGATCTAGCTAAAGCGCAGCTTCTAAAGAGAAGAGGATACATAGTTCTCCCAGATCCTGACAATCCAGACGTTGTTGAAGCATTCAAGAAAAAACACTTCAGAGAATTTGAAAGACACTCCAGAGTTGGTATGGTTACGAGAGAAGACTTCGTTAATAGAGTAAGAGAGCTAAGAAGCTTAGGTGCCAAGTACATTTTCCTGAAGACAGGGGCCTACAGACCAGCAGACGTGGCAAGGGCTGTCAAATTCTCGTCGATGGCTGGAATTGACCTACTCACTGTTGATGGTGCGGGTGGTGGAACGGGGATGAGCCCTTGGCGTATGATGAATGAGTGGGGAATACCAAGCGTAGAGATCTGGTCATTGACGTATCAATATGCAGATACATTGGCGAAAAAAGGAGAATACGTGCCCAGCATAGCCTTCGCTGGAGGCATTACTATGGAGGACCACATCTTCAAAGCTCTCGCCCTAGGTGCCCCTTACGTCAAAGCGGTAGGTATGGCTAGAGCCCCACTTACTGCGGCTATGGTAAGTAAAAACGTAGGTCAGAGAATTATGGAAGAAAACCTTCCCATCTACTATGCAAGGCATGGAAACACCGTCGAGGCAATCTTTGTTGAAGCAGGTAGATTAAAGAACAAGCTTAAGAAAAAATTTGAAGATCTACCCACTGGTGCAATTGGCCTTTTCACCTACAATCAAAGATTAACCCAAGGATTAAAACAGTTAATGTGTGGTGCCAGAAAATTCGCAATTCACCGAATCACTAGGGATGATATTGCAGCCTTAACTCCAGAAGCTGCACGGATATCAGGGATCAAGCATGTCATGGATGCGGATAAGGAAGAAGTAGAGAAGATCTTAAGCTAAGTTAAGAAAACCTAAGAAGACGCGCGTTCAACTCTTTTAAAAGGTTTTGCGAACATGCGCGCAAAACTCAACCTTTCTTCTGTTTTTTTCCTGTTTATGTCGTACATGTTCATTAAAATAGAATTGAACATATGGAAATGAAAAGCCTCGATGGATGTCAGTTAACCAAAGACGCAAATGCAATTAAACACCTCTATTTCCACTGAGAAACTTATATCTTAATTCCGCAACTTCTTCTTAGAAAGCTTTAGAGAGAGATAGATTTGTCATCAACCTTGTCCATGTCCATTAAAGACATAGACTTCATGTTTGAAAACAAACCAACTAGGATCTTAATAAACAGAAATTGCCCAGAAATCCAACTTGTCGGCGTGAAAGTTGGACCTTTCGATGAAGGTAAAGAGTATGAGGTAGGATACTGGATTGCAAAAGAACTCATACGCGCAGGCATCGCCAGGCTCAATGAAGAAGAGCTTCTAGATGCAGTGAAGCTGCACAAGATCTCGTGGAAAGAAAGCATTCAGCGAACTCGACAAGTTTCACCTTTAGAAGAAGATTTCTATCCAAGACTAAGACGGTATCTTACCCTTCTAAAGCGCAAAGCCGTAGGCAACCCTGAGAAGATGAGAGAATATGAGAAGGCTATTAGGCTTTCCCGAGACATCGTTAACTGCCGACTAGGAAAGATTGTTTCTCTAGCCTCTTCTCCTCCGCAAACTAATCAAACATTAGCCAATCTGGCGCAAGAAGAACGTGAACTTTACAAGCAGTTATATGAAATTATTAACGAGTGGAAGTTGAAAATACTTAAGGTGATGAAAGAGAGTTGACTGAAGCTGCTGTTTTAGACCCTCAAGAACGTTTCCTAGATCTCTTCAAGTCTGAAAAGCATCGCCAAAGAATCTCTCAAATGGCTGTCTCAGGGAAAACCTCGGTGATCGTGGACTTCGAAGATTTGCTGCTGGCAGACCGCGACTTAGCAGAAAGTCTCGTTAAGACGCCTGACGAATACTTGGAACACGCCGATCAAGCTGCTCTAGCTCAACTGCAGATAGAAGCGCCTGTCTATGCCTCTGAAGTGGAGGTTGTCACAGTTCGATTCCGAGGACTGCCCGAGACCATACGCCTGCGGATGCTTGGGTCTCTGCACCTAGGAAAACTTGTTATGGTTGAAGGCATCGTCGTACGTGCAACACCAGTTAATCCACTAGTTACACGAGCCGCTTTCAAATGTAGGCGTTGTGGAAACGTTACTTATGTTGACCAAACCACGTCGTTTCTAAGAGCGCCCCTAACATGTTCCGATCCAGCGTGCCAAAGGAAAGGCCTCTTTGACTTCGTGCAAGAAGAATCCCTCTTCGTTGATTCTCAACAGATTAGAATTCAAGAACGCCCAGAAGATCTTCCGCCTGGGCAATTGCCACGTGCGTTAAACATTAAGCTGGTTGGAAGAGACATAGTGGATGTTGCACGACCCGGTGACCATGTGGCAACAGTGGGCGTTGTAAGGGCTGTGGCGCCGACTCTTCCAAGGGTTGGAAAACTACGCGTTTTTAACTTACACATCGACGCCAATTACATAGACATCTTAAGCAAAGAGCCTGAAGCTTTAATCACGTCGCCAGAAGAGGAGAAACAGATTGTTGAGCTGGCAAAAGACCCTTGGATTCACCGCAAGGTCATCCGCTCAATTGCGCCATCCATCTACGGCTATGAACACATAAAGGAAGCTATCATGTACCTCCTGTTTGGAGGTGTGCCAAAGCAGTTAGCTGACATCAATATCAGAGGCGAACTGAACACGCTCTTGATAGGAGATCCGGGAACAGCAAAGTCAGCTCTACTCCAATATGTTGCGAAAATTGCCCCAAGAGGTCTGTATACCTCTGGAAGAGGAACTACCGCCGCTGGTCTTACAGCCGCAGTTTTGCGAGAACGTGGAGGAGGCATGACCCTTGAAGCTGGAGCACTCGTCTTAGCTGACAAAGGTGTAGCCTGTATTGACGAGATGGATAAGATGCGCCCTGAAGATAGAGTAGCCATACATGAAGCAATGGAGCAGCATACGGTTTCGGTGGCTAAAGGAGGAATTGTGGCAACCCTCAACGCGAGAACCGCCATGTTAGCCGCTGCCAATCCTGCCTTAGGCAGATATGAGCCTTACCGTACAGTTGCTGAAAACATTGCTCTTCCTGTCACAATCCTTTCTAGATTTGACCTTATCTTCGTTCTGAGAGATGTTCCAGAAAAGGAGGCAGATACAAAGATGTCGGAGCACATCTTAAACATTCACCGCAGAGGCGCTGCTCCAATTGAGCAGCCTATACCTGCAGACATCTTGAGGAAATACGTAAGTTATTCGAGGAACATTAAGCCTGTGTTAACCGAAGATTCTTTGAAAAGGCTTAGAGATTTTTATCTAACCATGCGGGCAGCAAGCGAAACCGAAGGTTCACCTATCGCAATAACTCCGCGTCAGCTTGAGGCATTGGTGCGCCTCTCTGAAGCTAGAGCTCGTGTGGCTTGTCGAAAAGAGATCCTCGCTGAAGATGCTGAGGCTGCGATTGCGATAATGCGAAGGTCCCTTCAAGAAGTTGGCATCGATTTAACCTCTGGTAAAGTGGACATTGACATTCTCATGACTGGTAAGTCGAAGAGCGTTCGCGATAAGTTGCAGGCCATTTTAGGTGCAATAGTTGAGATGGAAAGGGAAACCGGCATGGTTGAGAGGTCTGCGCTTCTGGAAAAGCTTGAGAAAGACTTTGATATTACTCTCTCAGAGGCAGAGCGTCTTTTGGGGCAACTGATTAAAGAGGGCACTGTATACTCGCCTAGAGACGGCTATCTAAAGAAAACATGACAGAAAAGGGCTGAAAGTGAAGATTGAAGACCTGGCAGTTCCAGAAGCCGCAAAACAGATCATAGTCAAATCGGGAATAACGAAACTTTATCCACCTCAAGAAGAAGCTATACGTGCAGGCGCCTTAAACGGAAAAAATCTTGTCTTAGCTAGCCCAACAGCGTCTGGGAAAACCCTTATCGCTGAACTTTGCGCCCTCAAAAACATACTTGAAACGAACGGCAAGGTTCTCTATTTGACTCCTCTACGAGCATTAGCCAGCGAAAAATATCAAGAGTTCAAAAGATACTCTACTTTGTACAAGACTGACGGCAGAAAGGTCAGAGTTGGCATAAGCACAGGCGACTACGATAGCAGTGACAACTGGCTTGAACGCTACGACATAATTGTCTCAACAAATGAGAAAGCAGATTCTCTGTTAAGGCATAGAACCAAATGGATGAATGAAATCTCCCTCATAGTCGCCGACGAAGTCCATCTGTTGAACGACAGAGACCGTGGGCCAACACTAGAAGTTGTGCTTGCACGGTTAATGCAGATCAACCCCGATGCCCAGCTTCTCACGTTGAGCGCGACAATAAGAAACGCAGAGGAGGCAGCTGAGTGGCTAAACGCAAACTACATCACAACTGAATGGAGAC
>CAYFZT010000131.1:0-4436 GCA_964347555.1 uncultured Candidatus Bathyarchaeia archaeon
CTCATCTAGTGTCAAGATGACATAGGCGTTTTTTTCGTCGAGAATCTGCATCAAAGCTTGTAAAAGCTCTTCAGCCGAGTATCCTCTCTTTGGGAAGTTTGGATAAAATCTGAGGATAACTCGTTGAAGTACCATGAAGAAGCTTCCTTTACATTCGCGGCAGTTCACGTGGACATAATGTAGATTCACATTCCTCTTTAGAGCTTCCTTAGTTATGTTCAATCCAAAATGCTGAGAAAGCACGGTTTTTCCAGATCCGATTCTGCCAACAATGAGCACGCGTTGAGTCATCTCTCCTGGACTTTCAATAGTGAACTGGAAGAACTGGTTGAGGAGTTCTAGTTGGGTTTCTCTATGAGGCAAGCGAGGCGGCACGTAGTTGATGTCAAGTTTGCTTTCATCCTTGAAAACGCTAAAACGTGAAGGCGTATCTAGCCCCTCCTTATTGTCCTTCTTAGTATCAAAGACGCCAATTTATGGTTTTTGTTCTTTATAAAGAAATACCAGCAAGAGTAGAACTGGAAGTATTCATTTAAATCGTAGGAGAATTGATGAGTTTCGATAGGATGTCAACCCCAGTTTAAAATAGCAAGTTAGAGTAACACTGTTTAACATAGTATATATAAGCCAGAATCTCTATAACGAAACTGCTTTGAAGGGAGCTAAATGGCTGAAAAAACCAGTGCAACAGTAGCAGTGCCAGTGTGCACATCCTGCCACAGAATAATAGCGCCAAGCACAGAACCCACAAAGTTTCCTTGTCCAAGCTGCGGGGAAATCGTCATCTGGCGATGTAGCAGATGCCGAAAATTTGGAAGACCCTACCGCTGTCCAAAATGTGGCTTTCAGGGACCCTGAAAGAGAGGAGGAAAAAAGTTGGCAAAGGTGTTAGTTTCGATGAAGATTTTCCCAACAGGCACCGACATTGACTTTAACATGCTTAAGCAGAAGATAGAAAAGAGCCTTCCTTCTTACTCTTCAGTTTACAAATTCGCAGAAGAACCCATTGCGTTTGGACTCAACGCTTTGATTGCGCATATCCTTGTTCCAGAAGAATGGTCTGGCGGTCTTGAAGAGATAGAAAGGGATCTTCAAAAGATTGACGGAATTAGCCAGATTCAGATGGTCATGGTCCGTCGAGTATAGTCTCCCTAAGAAGGGTTTATGCTTATATAATAGAAATTAAATCAAACCTTCCGAATATAAGTCGCATTTGCAACTAATGAGAAGTGAAACCTATGAGTGAAGTACAGCTCAGAGTTGGAGACGCCCGACAACGAGATGTTGGAAGAGGCATAGCAAGAATCGACCAGCGAACCATGCAGAAACTCAGCATATCAGCTGGAGACGTTGTAGAAATCGTAGGGAAGAGAACTACAGCCGCCATCGCATGGCCCGCCTACTCCGAAGACCAAGACCACGGCATCATAAGAATCGACGGATTCACCCGCGACTCAATGTAGACCAGGACTTCACCAACTTTGTTAAAAACCGACTCATGGAGCGCACCTTTGTCGAAGGCGACACAACCCTAGTAATGATGCTTGGCCACGCTATACCGTTTATCGTGACCAAAACCCGACCCCACGGCATCGTCCGCATCACCTACGACACTAACCTGCAGATTTTGAAAGAACCAGTCCCAGAAGCCAAGGGCATGCCTCGCACCACATATGAAGACATAGGTGGACTACGTGAGGAGATTCAACGCATTCGAGAAATGGTTGAGCTACCACTACGCCACCCAGAAATCTTTCAGAGACTAGGAATAGAGCCTCCAAAAGGAGTTTTACTTCACGGTCCACCTGGCTGCGGCAAAACCCTACTGGCCAGAGCCGTGGCAAACGAGTCGGAGGCTAACTTCTTCTCAATAAATGGACCAGAAATTATGAGTAAGTTTTACGGCGAATCTGAGGCGCGATTACGGGAAATCTTTCAGCAGGCTCAGCAAAACTCGCCTAGCATAATCTTTATCGATGAACTTGACGCCATTGCTCCGAAGCGGGAAGAAGTTACAGGCGAAGTTGAAAGGCGTGTGGTTGCTCAACTTCTTGCCTTGATGGATGGGCTAAGTGGAAGAGGCAACGTCATCGTTATAGGTGCAACTAACCGACCAAGCGCCCTTGACCCTGCTCTGCGACGACCTGGAAGATTTGACCGAGAAATCGAAATCGGAGTTCCTGACAAGCAAGGAAGAGTTGAAATCCTGCTAATTCACACGAGAGGAATGCCCTTAGCTAAAGATGTTGACCTGAAAAAGCTTGCAGAAATGTCTCACGGATACACAGGAGCTGACCTCTCAGCACTCGCAAGAGAGACAGCCATGAAAGCATTAAGACGATATCTCCCAGAAATCAACTTGGAGGAGGAAAGAATTCCACCAAGTGTTTTGGAAAAAATGGAGATACGCATGGAAGACTTCCTAAACGCCTTCAGAGAAATCACACCTACTGCAATGAGAGAAGTTTACATCGAAGTGCCAGCAGTTCACTGGGACCAAATCGGCGGTCTGGAAGAAGTTAAGGAAGATTTAAGAGAAGCCGTTGAATGGCCCCTTAAGAACCCAGAACTTTTCAAACGGATGGGCATCCGCCCCCCAAAAGGAATCTTACTGTTTGGACCACCTGGCTGCGGCAAAACCCTACTGGCCAGAGCAGTGGCTACTGAAAGCGAAGCTAACTTCGTCAGCATCAAAGGCCCAGAAGTCTTCTCAAAATGGGTTGGTGAGTCAGAGAAAGCCATAAGAGAAGTTTTCAGAAAGGCAAGGATGGCTTCACCAGCAGTGATCTTCTTCGACGAGTTTGATTCCCTTGTACCCCGACGGGGGATGGGTTACGCAGACAGCGGCGTAACTGAGCGGGTTATCAGTCAACTTCTAACTGAGATGGATGGTTTAATTACCCTTGAAGACGTTGTGATTATCGCCGCAACTAACCGCCCTGACATCGTTGACCCTGCCGTCTTGCGACCTGGAAGATTTGACCGTTTAATTTATGTGCCAGAACCCGACGAGAAAGCTAGGCTGGAGATTTTCAAAATCTACACTAAAGAGATTCCTCTAACTAAAGATGTTGACCTAGAAGCACTAGCCAACAAGACGAAGAGTTATTCTGGAGCAGACATTGACGCTGTCTGTCGAGAAGCAGCTTTAAACGCTTTGAGACAAAACATTCAATCTAAAGAAGTTACGCTCGCCGATTTTCAAAAAGCCTTGGAGAAGATTGGACCAACGATTTCGCCTGAAATGGAAGCTTGGTATAAAGGCTTCATGAAGTCAATAAGACGAGTGAAGAAACCTACAACCCCCATTTCATAGTTTTTGAGGAATCGAATTGTCGATTAAAACATGGAAACCTCATCCTCTTCACATGGTGATAATCGAGCTATTAGAAAACAAGGGACCAACGACAGACATTGAACTGTTCAACCTTCTAAAGGAGACTCACGAAGAAGTTGGATTCCGAACACTCAACCAAACACTAATGAAAATGGAAATCGAAGGCAAAATCCACGTTTCATCCCTTACCAGAGGCAAAAGAAGAATAGAACTAGTGAAACCGAAGGAAATACCCTAATTCTATCTTTATCTACTTCAAATATTCATCGAGGAACATTTTTTTTAAAAAAGTATCAGGCGGTTATTAAAGCAGTATCACTCGTGTTCCCCGTTTAACTAAATAAAGTGAGTCAGCTTCTTTTTTGTTATTTCCTTTTCTTCCTTGCTTCAGCAATTGTTTAATTTCTTTATAGCTTTGAAGATATTGGTGACCTTTAGCGGTTGTTTTATAGACGGTTCTCCTAGGGGTTTTAGAAACATTTAGAAGCTTCAAGCTCAAAAGGAGGGATAAATATTCATTTACTTGAACAAAACTCAAATTCGCTTTATACATAATTTGAGTCTTAAGGGCGCCTTCTCTGGCTACTTCTAAGATCTCAGCCATTATCGACAAGCTGTCACGACGTCTTCGTGAACTTTTAGGGGAACCGTTCGCCAATCTCAAAATCCTCGCTAAGGTTACTCTATAACATTCATCTATAACAGAAGCAACAAAACACCTAAAAGTAGCGCTTCGAATCACAGAATATTCCGAAAATAAAATATCCTCTTGGCAACTTGCTCTAAAGTGAGCCCCAACTAAAGGATCAACAAAACTGCTTTTAATCCTATCCATATGTATGATTTTAGAAACAAGAGGAGACGCGTCTCCTTTCTCTCTCCCTCTGCATTGTTGTAAACGCACTATTTGTTGCTTATGGAAGTATCTTCTATAATTTACTTAATGAAACTTTGATTTGAAAAAAAGGAATAAGAAGCGCTTATCTACTCATTACTTTTCTCGCTGCGATTTCGATGTCTTCTGCCTTTATTGTCTTTCTTCCGGCATGCATGGCGTAGTCGTAGGCTTCTCTAGCTATTTTTACACCGATTCCATCCA
>CAYFZT010000132.1:0-4359 GCA_964347555.1 uncultured Candidatus Bathyarchaeia archaeon
GCTATGTTTCTGTCTTTAGGGCTCAAGTCGTTTACAAGTCTATCTCCAATGTAGATCTCACCTTCTTCAGGAGTTTCCAGTCCAGCTATACATCGCAGTGCAGTAGTTTTTCCGCAGCCCGAAGGACCCAACAAAACAAGAAATTCTTTGTCTTTGGCTGTTAGACTAAGCCTGTTTACAGCTATGACCTCGCCAAAGCGTTTTGTCACGTTCTTAAGCAGAACCTTTGCCAAGGCTATCAACACGAAGAATTTTCTGGAATATTAGAGTTACGTTTCAACCCTAAAAGAGTTTTGAGAACCTTTTTTGTCAGGATAGCCTAAGAGATAAAATTTAATTTTGAGAAAGGACGTTCTGAACCAGTGTGAACCAGAATGGACAAGAACACGGTTTCTGTGAGAAAGCTTTCCCTTGACCAGTACAAAAGCACTGTAGGAGAAGAGCGGGTAGAATACATACAAAGTTTGGCTGAGAAAATCTCTGGGAGTTCAGTGGGTCACGTAAATTCAACGTCTTTTGGAGGTGGTGTATCCGAAATTTTGCATAGACTCATTCCGTTAATGCAGGATGTTGGGCTCAAGGCTCAGTGGAAGGTAATTGAAGGCCACAGCGAATTCTTTAAGGTCACAAAAACCATTCACAATGCCCTTCAAGGATCGAAGACGCCGTTAACTGAAGAACTAAGGAACACTTATCTTCAACAAAACATGGCCAATGCAAGTCAAATGGAATTAGACTATGACCATGTGGTTATCCATGATCCACAACCTCTTGCCATGATCAAGTATTACCGAAAACGAGTGGGAAAGTGGATTTGGCGATGTCACATAGACTTGTCCCAACCCAACCAAGAATATTTGATGTTCTTAGCTCCTTTCATAAGACTATATGACGCTACCATCTTCACCATGAAGCGATTTGTCAGCAGTTCTCTGAAGCCTAAGGAAGTTGTCGTAATCCCGCCTTCTATAGACCCGTTAAGCGATAAGAACAAGTCTTTGTCAGAAGCCGTGATTCTCTCGATTCTAAACAAGTACGGCGTAGACCCTGAAAAGCCTATCATAACACAGGTTTCACGGTTCGACCCTTGGAAAGACCCCCTTGGCGTCATCGACGTGTTTAGGCGCGTTAAAAAGAGAATCCCTGATGTTCAGCTTCTCTTGATTGGAAGCATGGCTTTAGATGACCCTGAAGGGTGGACTTACTTTGAGAAGACCGCTCGCTACGCGGGAGTGGACTATGATATACATCTGTTAACTGATCTAGTGGGGGTTCATGACATCGAAGTGAATGCTTTTCAAAGAGCCTCCAACGTGGTTCTCCAAAAGTCTCTGCGAGAAGGCTTCGGGCTCACAATCTCAGAAGCCTTGTGGAAAGGAGTTCCAGTGATAGGCGCTAATGTTGGCGGAATTCCCCTTCAGATTATTAACGGCGCAACTGGATTTCTCATAAACAATATAGAAGAAGCTACGGAAAAAACGATTTACCTATTGAAACATCCAGAAACGGCTACGAAGATGGGTGAGAAAGGTAGGGAACATGTGAGAAAGAACTTCTTGATAACGAGACACCTAGAAGATTACCTTAAACTATTTGTTCATCTTTCTCAGACTGTTTAAACTCTGCCTAGAGCGTTCATACGTTTCAAGAAGCTGTCAAAAAAGATGCTTCTCTGTCAGAAATGGTTTTCCGCCCACTCCACTGATAATGGCGTTCTCAAATCCTACCTTGCGAAGTCTCTTAGCTATAAGCTCCGCATTTTTCTTGTATGTGTTGATGAAAACCGATGGTCCTGTGTCAATAGAGTACCATGCTAAGATTCCTTCCTTTCTCATCTGAAAAACCTCTTTTATAACACGCAAGGTGTCTGGTTCCCACAGCACCATACGCGATCTACCAGTCATTGTAATCGCGTGCAGGTTCAATGTGTCTTCTTCGGCAAGTTTTCCTATGGTAGCAACGTCTCCGTTTTTTATGGCTTTCTTCATTGTTTTCAACATGTCACCAACGTTTCTTAGTCGTGCCTTGAAGAGGGGAGAGCTAAGAACCTCAGCGTGGGCTTCGTCAGTTTTCACATTGGAAGGAACAGGCACAATCACCATCGAGAAGTCATCAATTTGAGGCGCATCCAGTTGCTCCGCATAGGACCTTCCATTCTTGTCTGCATACCATATGGCGAAGCATCCTGCAAGGCTTCTCGTTGCAGAACCAGCTCCCAAGCGTACAGTCTCTGAAAGCGTAACTAGATCAAGGTTAAGGTTTAGTGCCTTACAAGCGGCTATACCTAAAGCGGCAAAACCTGAGGCTGAGAACCCTAAACCTTTTCCAATTTTAAGACTGTTCTCCGAAATTACTTTAAAATTGTCAGAAAACCCAGCCAGTTTCTTCAGCTCGTTGAGAACTATTTCTATTCTTTCCTTGTCCCTTCCTTCTTTTTCCTCTCCGTTAATTGTAATTGTGTTTTTTCTGAAAGAATCAGAAGCTTCAACTGATGTTGTAGTGCTTAAGGCTTGTATGCAAACTGAGATGCTGTCGTGATAGGGAATTCGCTTCTTCGACTTTTTCAGTCCATGATATTTGATCAAACCCTGTATAGGATATGCTACAGCAGTGGCCTTCATGTGAATCACTCTTGATATACCCGTGTCTGGAAAGAGATTTGATTTTCGCAAAGTAAAGATTGAAAAAAAGACGCGCGCACGTGTGCTACAGTTGTCACTGGTTTTATGTTACTTTTGAATTCAGATCCTTCCTTATCTCCGTCCACTTCCCTCTCCTTCCTCTTCCTCCCTCATGTATCGCGCGCACGGTTTACTTCATCTTGATTGATATCCATGTTTAGTGTTAAGAAGAAAAGAGGATGGTTTAGAGTTGTATAATGGAAGTCTCAGCGGTCATTCTGGCAAGGCTATGACGAACAAAGTGCGTTTATTCACCCAAGCTGTGCCGCCCAATGGCACTGACCATTGTATGTAAACCGTGTATTGTCCTGCACTAACGCTTGGTTGATAGAAATTGTAGGAAAGTGGAGCCCACTTTATAGCAGTTGTAAATGGTGGTTGCAGCCAGATCACACCTGGATTAGCATCTGTTGTATTGACTCGAGCCCGCCACTGGATGGAAGCGGTTGCCACTGAAATGGTAGCTTCAGTGCTGAACATAATTAGCAGAGTGCTATTTCTTTCCAAAGTTATTGTAACTTCCATGCCAGTGACGTTTTCCCAAGTTGCTGTTGTCTTAGCTAATTGATTAGTCATATACGTAGAGTTGAAGGGAATCGCGTATGCTGCCAGCTTAGTGTTGGTTACGTTTCCGTCAGCGATCTTGCTTGATCCATCTGCGATTTTCTCGGTGGTTACTGCTCCGTCTGCTATTTTGACGGCTATTACTGAATTGTCCGCGAGGTCAATAGCCGCTACGGTTCCGTCCAATATCTTCGCTGATGTCACAGAACCATCTTTTAACTTGACTGTTACAATGGCATCAGTAGCTATCTTGCTTTCTGTTACTGCACTGTCTGCAATCTTAGCAGCCGTCACGTTTCCGTCAGCGATCTTGCTTGTTGTAACTGCGCCGTCAGCAATTTTAACGGTTATGATAGAGCCGTCAGCTATGTCAACTGCTGTTATGTTTCCGTCCAGTATCTTTGCGGAAGTTATGTTTCCATCAGCTAACTTCACCGTTATGATGGCTTCATCTGCAATCTTATCCGAAGTGATCAAGCCCGCACCGATCTGTTCGCCTTTAACTGGAAAGAGACTGGGGACCACGAAGACAATCGCCAAACTGGAGATCAGAGAGAGTATCCATGTTATAACGATTAAGGGAATAACAATCTTCATCGGAATTTTTTCTTTGGACAATTTATCATCCTCCTATTTAATATGCCTCACTAATCTAAGCCAGATTGCATATAATCTTAACGGAACCTAGCGCGCGCGCGTCCTTTTGAAAAGCGAGAGGTCTGTCGGCAAAGCTTTTAAGAAATTGCGGAATCATAACACTATTGTCAACTACACATTTGAGGCTTCAACTTGTTTGAAAAAGACACGTTTCTTGGTCTATTCAAGAACAAACTCCTACTTCTTTGTATAGCAATTGTAATTGCGACAATCGTTTTGGCAGTGCTCTTTCAACCCCTCTTCCTCCTAGTAACAGGCATCGGTCTACCAGCCGCCTGCATCGTAGGCATAATATTCTTCCTATCATGGACGCCACCAAAAATCATGCCGAGACCCGCCAGAGTCGAAATCAAAGCAGAGCCAAAAGAACTCGTAGCAGACGGAAAATCAAAATCCTTCATAACAATACAACTGTTAGACAAGAAGGGAAAACCCATCGCCGCTACGCAAGACACAG
>CAYFZT010000133.1:0-4268 GCA_964347555.1 uncultured Candidatus Bathyarchaeia archaeon
CAGCAGTTCGATTTGTCCCAGTTCTAGCTGAAGAGGCTCAAACAATCATGGATGCACAAAAAGCAAGAGGTTTAGAGCTTGAACGGGGCAATTTCCTTAAGCGGGTGAGGAACTATATTCCCATCCTTATCCCCCTTATCGTGAGTGCAATTCGGCGTAGCCTTGAGCTTGCAGAAGCTATGGAGTCACGGGCATGGGGAGCAACTGAAAAACGCACTAATCTTTACAAGCTCAAGATGAAGAGTGCAGATTTTACCTTAGTCGCATTGTCTATTGGCATGTTGATCTTAGGCATTTACATTCGCCTATACGTTCCTATACCGTCTCTTACAATGCTTTTAACATGAATCACTCTTGCTTAAACTGCGATCACTTTAGCTCTAACTTCTCCTTCCACTATGTTACAGCGATTATGGATTTTAAATCTGGATTCTAAAGTCGCAAACTATAATGGAATATCCTTTTGAAAGTAGGACAAAGGTGAAAATGTTGAGCGACGTGCTTCTTATGACATGTAAAGAACTTATAGATGACGCCAAAGAAGGATGCACTGACCTCGTCTTCAAGGACATATGCCTCGAAATACTAGCAAGGGCAAGACAGGTTCTGAATGACGCCAAATTTAAAGAACTCTCCTTCTACGCAGCTCAGAAAATAAAAGAGAAAAGTAGCTTGAGAGAAGCGAATCTGCCCATCTGAGCGCTTATTGGTCGTTAGTTCTCACCATTCGCATCCCAAGAATATAAATTTCGGCACTCTTTGCTCTACTCGCTTTCGGTTTTATTAGCTTCGCAAAGTCAAAATTTCTCTTAACCTCTCGTACAAAATCTTTCAACATGTCGCCAAAAAAAACCTTAACGAATAAGTTTCCTCCTGTTTTCATGACGCTTTTTGAGATCAGCAATGATCGTTGGGCGAGATCGATCTGTCTGGTGTGGTCGAGTTCCCAAACTCCTGAGATGTTAGGTGAAACGTCTGAAATCACAACGTCTGCCCGGCGGGGAAGATGATCTCTAATATTCTCTATTATTTGCGGATTTGTTATGTCGCCAATTAGGGTTTGAACGTTAGGAAAGCCTAAAGGCTCACTGAATTCGATGTCAACACCTAGAACAAAGCCTTTATCGCCCACAATTTTCCTTGCCGCTTGCATCCAGCCTCCAGGAGCGGCTCCCAAGTCTACTACAACATCGCCAGATTCAATGAACCTATATTTTTTGGCTACTTCAAGAAGTTTGTATGCTGCTCTTGACCTATACTTTTCTTCCTTTGCCTTGCGGTAATAATAGTCTCTCTGTCTTTCTCTGACCCAAGCTTTTGGCAATATTAAATTTCACCAGAAGGATTGACTTTGACTTGGGTTAAGCCTTGGATCCATTGGGTTAACTTTTCGCACTCGTTGGGTGAGATGTTACCCCAAGCTCCACAGCGGTTGTCGTTTGGACACATTAGACAGGGACAGTTGATAATGGAGTTGATGGATGCTGGGCGTCTTTTCGGATAAAGCCGGTAAGTCCATCTGCTTCCGAAGAGTTCTTTTTCCCGTAATATCAGTCCCTTGTTCTCCAGTTTTAAGGCTATTCTGGAGCCTTCGCGGCTGCTGGCGCCAAGTTTACGCCATAAATCCGACTGCAGCACGCCTTGACTTCCCGTGTTCATGATTACGTGTAATGCTTTGTATTCGAGTGCATCCCGTCTCGGCATGCTTATGGTTCCTCTGTGCCTACCTGTTCTCTATCATATAAATAGGGCAGTTTAACAATAAAAAGTTACATGTAAGTAAACGTATGAAAGTAGTGAAAACCTTTGGCGAAACAGAGAAAAGCAGATTCCTACTGTCTAGGTTTGGAATCCACAGCCGACGATTTCAGTGTTGGAATCCTTTCATTTAAAGGCGAAATTCTTGCAAATGAGATCAGTATGTTCATGCCTGAAACGGGAGGAATTCATCCGCGAGAAGCATCTAGACATCATGCGGAAGTCGCTGGAAAAGTCTTGGCAAAGGCACTTCAGAAGGCTAGGATACATCCACATGAAATAAAAATAGTCGCCTTTTCTCAAGGGCCAGGCTTGGGACCTTGCCTTCGAACTGGCGCAACAGCAGCCCGCGCCTTAGCGTCTTATCTTAAAGTTCCCTTGGTGGGAGTTAACCACTGTGTTGCGCATATTGAAATCGGTAAACTCATAACAGGCGCCAAAGATCCTCTGACCCTCTACGTCTCGGGCGGAAACACCATAGTTGCGGCCTTTGAAGCTGGTCATTACCGGGTTTTCGGTGAAACTCTAGATATTGCAGTGGGAAACTGCCTTGATGTGTTCGCCAGAGAGGCAGGTCTGCGCCAAAAGATTGGTACACCCTTTGGTGCTCTTGTAGAGCAACTAGCAGCCAAAAGTCATAGTTTTGTCTCTCTTCCATACGTCGTAAAAGGCATGGACTTGTCTTTTAGCGGTTTGCTCACAGCAGCCAAAGAGTTGTTGCACAGTAGTAGACATAATCTTGAAGATCTATGCTACAGTTTACAAGAGGTTGCGTTTTCTATGCTCACTGAGGTTACTGAGAGAGCATTGGCGCACACGGAAAAGCCAGAGGTACTTTTAACAGGAGGAGTTGCCGCAAACAAGCGGTTGCAGTCTATGTTAGAAACTGTCGCCAAGGAACACAAAGCTAAGTTTTGTGTGGTTCCTAAACAGTATGCTTTAGACAATGGTGCAATGATTGCCTGGACAGGCATTCTAGCCTATCAACATGGTCTTTCGACACCTATAGAAAAGAGCTTTGTTAAGCTGAAGTGGCGCTTAGATGAGGTTTACGCGCCTTGGGTTGGAGGCTAAGCTTAGGATGCTCCTAAAGAAAGGCGCTGAAGCCAGCCTATACTTAGAAGAGTGGCAGGGTCGAAAGGTCATCATGAAGCGGCGTCTTCCAAAAACTTACAGGCTTTCAACTCTTGACGAAACAATCCGAACTCAACGTACAATGCATGAGCCTCAAACCATTCACAGAGCCAAGGAAGCAGGTGTTCCAACACCTACCATATACCTTGTGGACATAGCCAACGCAAACATCATTATGGAATTCATCGAAGGCAAGCAGGTTAAACAGGTTCTGAACAATCTCTCGCACGCAGAACGTATGAGTCTATGTCGCCATATCGGCAAACTTATCGGATGTCTTCACAGCTATGACATCGTTCACGGTGATCTCACCACATCTAACATGATCTTAGCGCCTCATGGCAAAGTTATCTTTGTAGACTTTGGATTAAGCGAGCGGTCAAGCGAGCTTGAAGCTAGAGGCGTGGATCTGAATCTCATGAAAAGAGCTCTGCAGAGCACGCATTACCGACATGCGAAAGGTAGCCCTTTTCGTAACAACAAATCTTCATAAGTTTAATGAAGCCCGCCAAGTTCTCGCTGAATATGGAATCTCAACCGCTTTACTAAGAGTAGAAGCCATCGAAATTCAAGACGACGACCTAGAGGAGATCGCAAAGGCAAGCGTTCAATATGCCGTAGAAAAATCTGACCTGCCAGTTTTTGTTGAAGATGCCGGACTCTTTGTAGAAGCATTGAAAGGTTTTCCAGGACCTTACTCTTCTTATGTTTACCGCACTCTGGGAACAAAAGGCATTCTCAAACTCACGGAAGAAATCGATGAAAGAAAGGCATACTTCTATTCGGTGGTTGCGTTTCATAGCCCCGAACGATCTTCTCCGAAATGTTTTCATGGCAAGGTTGAGGGAAAAATCACTCTAGAAGAGCGGGGAAATCAAGGCTTCGGGTTTGACCCAATCTTTAAGCCCAAAGGTGGGGTTGATAAAACCTTCGCTGAGATGAGAGCTGATGAGAAAAATAAGCTTTCACACAGGGCTCAAGCCCTACGAAAATTTGCTGTTTGGTATAAATCTTCTACCTAACGAAGGTTTTAAATATGAGCGGGGCTTCGCTCTTTAAGAGTCTTCGGAGGAGAAAAGTTGCCGAAAACTGAAAAAGGACAATCCCATTCAACCCGGCCAGTAAGCAAGAGACCGCCTGCATGGTGTAGGTACACGGCGGAAGAAGTGGAAGCCTTAGTGATTAAACTTGCTAAGGAAGGCCACAACCCCAGCAAGATAGGAACAATTCTTCGTGATCAATATGGCATACCTCTCGCAAGAATAATTACTGGAAAGAGAATACTAGACATACTACGTGAGAATAATCTTGAACGAAGAGTACCTGAAGATTTACGTAACATAATTGCAAAAGCATATACAATAAGAAGGCATTTA
>CAYFZT010000134.1:0-4249 GCA_964347555.1 uncultured Candidatus Bathyarchaeia archaeon
TGGGAAGAAAACCTCCAATGAACTACGTGCTAGGAATCATAACAAGCTTCACTGGTTCAAACGCTACACAAGTCACTTTGAAGGCAAGAGGACAAGCAATAAACACTGCAGTAGACGCTGCAGAAATAGCTAGAAACAGATTTCTGAAAGACCTAAAAGTAGACAAGATTACCGTAGGAACAGAAGAAATGCCACCTAGAGAAGGCGAAAACAGAACACGAATGATTTCAACAATGGAGATCACCCTAAAACGAAAGTAGAACATACAAAAACCGCACAACTAAGACTTTCACAACCCAGCTTTCGGCTTTTTACCTTACTATGTAGCAGACCATTAGCTCAAACTTGCGAATAACGAAAATCGCTATTCCGTGCTTCTTTGTCGATACAGAACGGTACCGCAGTTCTTGCAAGCGTAGAAGTTGGAATCATCTCTTCTTTGTCGAGTTTTGTCAATTTCGCTCTTGCAATCCGAATTTGGACATCTCAACGTTTTTTCACTTCCAATCCATCTAAATTCTTATGAACAACTTATACTCTGGCGGTTCCGAATCGAAAAGAGGACAATATCTGCAAATTTTCTCATCGACCTGCTCCCTCAGTAAGCCGCAATAGGCTACATTTGTCAAAATTGCGTGTCTGCAATCTTCAGAGGTACGCAGTTTAGTGGGTGTTTTCATTTTGACATGGCGACTTTTAGAAAGCCGTTGCACAGCATCGTCAAATTTTCGGAGATATTCAGTTTCTTTGTCGAAAAGTTGTAGATCTCTCTTATTTTTGATGGTCGTAATACCACCCTTTCGCTAATCAGCTGGTTTTGCTAAAATAAATTACGAATTCTCAATATTCATTCTAAATCTCTGAAGTTCTAGCCTTTAGTTCGCACGATTTTCGTTCGGTCTAGTATGCGCCAGAACTCAACTTCAACCCCAGAAGCAAGTTTTCCCTTTATGTCTTCTTCGGGCATAGGGGTTTCAAGGATCTCGTAGGTTTCCAGATCCATAACTTGAACTGTCGAGGGTAAAAGGGCTATGACTTGACCGCCTCTCTTTTCAATGATTGGAACCTCAACCTGAGCGCTCACAGGCTTCACGAAGCTTCTCTTCACATCATCAAAAACTCCGATGGCTACTACTCTGGCTTTAGCTGAACCATGCTTGCCCGGCTTGGACTTGGTGTAACTTACTATACGGCAAGGTTCGCCTTCAACCATCACGTAGCTGCCGACTTTCAATGACCCAAGCTCAACTGGTTTACTCATCTTTAGCCCTTCAACAACTGGATTCCTTTTCTACCTCAGGTTTAGAGAAGAATAAATTTATAGTCCTAATTAAGTTATCGCTAAGTATCTCAAAGGTGGACTCCAAGTGTTTCAAACTGTGGGTTTGGTTGCCCGCGTTGATAGAAAAAAAGCTTTAGACCTCGCCGTTAAGCTTACACGTTTTCTTGAAAAGAAGAGAGTGACAGTCTTACTAGAGCCAGTCCTAGCTAAGCATGCAGAAAAGATGAATGTTTCAATGCCACTTGAAAAGATGAAGACCGATCTAATAATCACGGTGGGCGGAGACGGCACAATACTTAACACATGCTTAAAGCTTCCTAAGCCAGAGCCGCCTATTCTCGGCGTAAACATGGGTGTGAGAGGATTTCTCACAGAAGTGATGCCGAAAGATGCCTTTGGAGCTATTAACAACTGTCTGGAAGGCAACTTCACCTTGGAGCGCTGCTTCAAGCTTGCTTCTTTCATCGGCAAAGAGAGGTTACCTGACGCGCTCAACGAGGTGTTTATTACCTCTCTTGCTCCAGCCAAACTCTTGCATATGCGAGTTTGGAAGAATGAAGTGCCAGTTGCTGATTGCCGTTCAGATGGAGCTGTGATAGCATCTCAGGTAGGTTCAACAGGTTATTCTTTATCTGCTGGAGGCCCAGTCTTAGACCCGGAATTAGGCGGTTTTGTTTTCACACCGATTTGCCCGCTAACAGTCTTCCATCCCATAGTCTTCTCGGCTAAGGCTTCAATTAGTATTGAGCTTCTAAATCCAAAGAAGGCGCATGTTGTAGTGGATGGGCATCACAGAGTTAAGATGAATCCAAAAGAAGCACGAATCAAAGTGATCAAGTCTGAGCATGAATCTTCTTTTGTTCGATTCGAAGATGGTTTTTATCGCCGACTTAAAGGGCGACTGCTTTTTTCAAGAGGGAAAGGGAGCTGAAGCCCAAAAACCGTGCCGTAGTTCTAGACACCTCTGCTTTTATAGCGGGTTTCGATCCTCTTGCGTTGACGGATGAAGTGTATACCGTGGGAGCTGTGGAAATGGAGCTTGCGGCGGGCTCTTTGCCCTGGGTTAGGTTCAAAACTGCAGTTGAAAATGGGAAGCTGAAGCTAAGAGCTTCAAGGACTGAGTTTCTAGATAAAGTTAAGGAAGCTTCGCGAGATGTAGGCGACGTGTTTTTTCTTTCTGATGTTGACATGCAGGTTTTGGCTTTGGCTCTTGAACTAAAAAAGGCTGGAGATGAGCCGCTTATTGTTACTGACGACTATTCCATTCAAAACGTAGCCAACCAACTTCGATTAGAGTTTGCGCCTCTCATGACCTTTGGCATACGTTTTAGGCTTCACTGGGTAAGGTATTGCCCAGCTTGTCGTCGCAAGTATCCGCCCGATTACAGACACAGAAAATGCGAAGTTTGCGGCACTGAACTCAGAAGAAAACCTACAAAGAAAACAATAGTGCGAAGAAAGAAACAAGAAGAGGAGAATCTATAGCGGATTTCTTATCTTCCTGATTTAGAATATTTTTCTGTTTTCAAGGCTTCGTTTATAGCCTTGCTTAACTCTTCTTTGTTTAACGCGCCTTCATATCTTTGTCCATTAATGAAGAGCGGTATGAATATTCGGGATAAGAGTCCGTAGAATCCCATCTTCTCTGCCTCTTTCGGATTCTCGTACATGTTGATATCTTCGTATGTGACTCGATCCCTGAAGGCTGCTAGTGCTTCACGGATTTTTTCGACTTCTGGAAATGAAAATAGGCAACTAGGTGAATAGAAGACTTTGACATGCACTTGTTTTGTCACAATTGTACCTCAATTAAGTTTAAAGCATCATGAAGCTATATTAGATTGACTGTAAGGGAGAGATTTCATGACAATCGTTGTTAAACCTGTAACCCTGAAGAATCTTGACGAGGAGATGGAGCCATGCTTAGAAGATATTCCCCCAGAAAAGCGAGAAGAGTTCTCTGCTCATTGCCAAGCTAAGAAAGACTGGTTTCGAAAAGCTTCGGCCAAATATGGAGTTTGCGGATTGGTCGCTTATCTAGATAACCGTCCGGCTGGTTTAATCGAGTTTCTTCCAGTAGATGCCGTGCCTTACCCAGAGGAGAGACCGAAAGAAACTATGATCATTCTTTGCGCTTATGTAAGAAAAGATAGTCAAAAAGGGGTGTAGGGCGCGAATTGCTGAGCAAACTTATTCAATATTTCACTATCACGCCCATTAGATATTTTGGCGAAAGAAAAACTAAGGCAATTGAGGTTTACGTTCCAAAGCTTGATCCTAAGTGGCCCTCCTACATACAGTTTCCAACTGGCAGCAGGGAATTCTACGAAAAATTCGGTTTTAAGTTGAAAAAAGAGCTGTTGCCACAAGAAGGCTATCTTTACCGACTTGAACTTCTCCCCGAAAAGTAATGTGCTGAAAAAGAATACATGGTCGAGAGCAGATGGAAGTAATTTCAGTAGAACGTAAAACTCTTTATTTTCAGTCAGCTGGTAAGCATAACACAGACGCAGTTTTTAGAGCTGCAAGGAAGTACGCACAAGCTGAAGGAATAAGAGACATCGTTGTTGCTTCAACCACAGGCGAAACTGGAGCAAAAGCCGTCCAGATGTTTAAAGGTTTCAATGTGGTTGTGGTCACGCATCATGCAGGGTTCAGAGAACCAGGGGTGCACGAGTTAAAAGAGGAATTTCGCCAGCAAATTTTAAAATGCGATGCACAGATTTTGACTGCTACACATGCCTTGAGCAGTGTAGAACGTGCAATACGAAAACGGTTTGGAACTCTTCAACCATTAGAACTCATTGCTAATGCGCTTAGGTTGATGGGTGAAGGCACAAAGGTATGTGTGGAAATTGTGATTATGGCTGCGGATGCCGGTTTGATTCCTGTGGATAAAGATGTTATAGCCATAGCAGGAACAAGTAGAGGAGCTGACACGGCGCTGGTTATAAAGCCTGCAAACGC
>CAYFZT010000135.1:0-578 GCA_964347555.1 uncultured Candidatus Bathyarchaeia archaeon
ACGCCATGACTGGATGGCGTGTTGGCTATGCTGTCGCTAATGAGCAGATTACTGCGGGTCTTCGCCGCATTCACTCCTACGCTGTTGCCTGTGTAAGTTCGATTCTCCAAAAAGCAGCTTTCACTGCACTAACGTCACCACAAGATTGCGTACAACAAATGGTTAAAGAATACAAAGAGCGCAGAAACGTCGTCGTTGAAGCTCTGAACAACATACAAGGTTTCCAGTGCGCCAAGCCTAAAGGAACCTTCTACCTTTTCCCTGATATTCATGAGCTAGAAATGCCATCAGCCAAATTCGCAGAGTTAATGTTGAAAAAGGCAAGAGTTGCAACGATACCAGGTACTGCTTTTGGAAGAAGCGGAGAGGGCCATCTTCGCATGTCGGTTGCAGTTTCTAGAAGCAACCTGTCAGAGGCTACAAAAAGAATAGCAAACTTTGCAAAGTCAATTTCAATGTGACCTAGTGTGTGACTAGTCTTCTTTTTCTTGCTTAAACATTCAGATAATAAGTAGCGTTAGTGAATCTTTCAGCCTTCTTTTTTTGTATTAGCACTGTGTCTTCGATGCGTACTCCTC
>CAYFZT010000135.1:588-1815 GCA_964347555.1 uncultured Candidatus Bathyarchaeia archaeon
CCAAAACCGACGATGTAGATTCCAGGCTCAACCGTCACAACGTTTCCAACCTTCAGCAAATCTTTGTTTTCTGAAGTTAAAGTTGGCAATTCATGTACATCAAGTCCCACACCATGTCCCAAGCTGTGAACAAAATGTTCGCCGTACCCTGCCTGCTTAATAATCTTCCTTGCAATGGCATCAGCATCTTTGGCTTTGATGCCCTCGCGGAGACTTTCAGAGGCTTCCTGCTGAGCCTTCCTCACAGCCTCGTAGATTTTCGCCTGTTTCTGAGAAGGTTTTCCGATTAAGAAGGTTCTTGTTAAGTCAGCTCTGTAAGATTGATATTTTGCGCCTAAGTCAACCACGATAAATTCTCCTTTTTTGATTTTTTTGTTTGTACATCCCCCGTGCGGATACGCTGAGCGAGGTCCTGAGGCTACTATGGTTTCGAAGGCTACACCTTCGGAGCCGAGCTTTCGCATGGCATATTCGATTTCGGCGGCAACCTCGTACTCTCTTATTCCAGGCTTAATAACTTCAGCCGCTCTCTTTGCGCCTTCGCCAGTGATTTCTCCTGCCTTTCTCATATAGCCAAGTTCGGTTTCATCTTTGACTTTGCGCAATCCCCAGACCAGCTGGTTTCTGGGCTTCAGCCTTATGCCCCTCAGCTTCTTTTTCAGTTTCAAGTAGATTGACGATTCGAGAATGTCAAATCCGATGTGGTTTAGCTTGAGTTTCTTGATAGCCTTAGCAGCTTCTTCGTCGGCGTCTTCGCCTCGTTTCAAAAGGTTGACTCGACATTCTTTCGCTGTTCCCTTTGCGGCTTCATAGTTGACCCCATAAACGTAGAGGATACTTTCGCCTTCAGCTGGAACCAGCAGTCTCGCTGCGCCTATGGCGTTTGTGAAGTAAAAGATGTTGGTCTCGCCCGCGACGATATATCCGTCCATCTTTTCCTTTTCAAAAGAGGTTTTTAGAGCTTGAATCCGACTTTTCAAGATTGTTCCCTCTTTTCAGACTAATTGTCAAGGGTTAAACTATAACTTTTATGATGGTTGACAGGTGTTATCATATATTAGCAATGTGAGAATGATTGAGCGGCTGAGGCTCTTCGGATGGGAACAACGCGTCTTCAAGGACTTATGCTAGTTCTAGCTTTTCTCACATCTCTAACCATGCATCTTCTCTTGTTCTCGTATTCGCAGCGCGCGCGCGTCATCCATAGTGTTCGAAATGAACCTAACT
>CAYFZT010000135.1:1825-4249 GCA_964347555.1 uncultured Candidatus Bathyarchaeia archaeon
CATCTTCTCTTGTTCTCGTATTCGCAGTTGTTGTCATCCATAGTGTTCGAAATGAACCTAACTTTCGCAGAAGGAGGCTTCATCTTCTCTGTCTGCCTTTTGGCGCTCACTTTATTACGAATTCCTTGGGGCACAGCGTGCGACCGTCTAGGCTTCAGAGCAACCGCTGGTTTAGCATTAATGTTAATGGGGACCTTCGGTGTTCTTAGAGGCTTCGCAGTAAGCTACAGCATGCTTTTAGTGTTCCAGCTTTTCCTTGGAGTCGGGCTTTCCGCCGTCATGCCAAGCATACCCAAAATGGTGGCTGCATGGTTTCCACAAGAGAAGGCAGGCTTCGCGGTAGGCGTCTCCATATCTGGTTTTTCCCTAGGCGGTACCATAGCGCTGAGTGTAACCCCCTATCTGCTGATGGCTATAGGGACATGGAGAAACGTTTTTCTCTGGTTTTGACTGCCCTTTGGTGGGGTCTGACACGAGAACCGCATGAAACAATACAGTTAAGACCACGAATGAATTCTGACGTTTCCTTGACCAGACGTTTTGCAGCACTAATCAAAACGAAGCAAGTTTGGCTTTTGTCTGGACTGTATCTAAGCTCTGCTACATGTTACGATACCATTCTCTTATGGCTGCCCTCCATACTCACAGCTAAAGGACTCCCCTCAACGACTGCTGGGTTAATAACTTCAATGTTGCCGTTCGGGTTTCTAATCGCCTCTCTCACCGTAGGCTTCCTATCCGATAGAGCAGGGTTAAGAAAGCCTTTCTTGCTAGTCTTAGGATTAGTTAGCGGTCCTGCCATTTACGCTTTGGGACCACTCCTGGGACCTGCTGAGTGGATAGTCACCTTCATCGTTGGCTTTTCAACAATTGGCGTCTTGACATTGATCCTAACAATACCTATAGAGTTAGCACCTACAGCCTCGATGGTTGCTAGCGCCGTGGGATTGATATCATCGATAGGAAACATTGGCTCATTCTTGATGCCGACGGTAGTAGGTCAGATAAGAGATCAAACGGGTTCTTTCACATTGGCAGTTCTTCTTCTTTCTGTGATAGGAGAATCTATGTTGATACTGAGTTTACCCGTAACCGAAACAGGAAGAAAGAGAAAAGCAGAACGGGCGCAAAGAAACCCTCATTCTGCAATTCTGTCCCATAATAATTCATAGAAAAAATAGCCTATCGTTTGAACAGTATCTACTAATGCTACTACTAAGTTTATCTCTATTCTATGGAATAGTAACCATGTAATCGCTTGACCAATACTGAAGGCAAAGATTCGGTACGAGATACTTTTTGCCAATTTTCTTTTTAGCATTCAACATCCTTTCTGCATTTCTCGAATTTCTAAAAAGTCTACTAGATTCCCTACTAAGTTTATAACTTTATCGGATGCTTTCACGTGAAAGCGAGCTCAAAAAAAGTATTCTAAAAAAAGCAGAGCACAAATTTCAGTGTGATTTTAGCCACCAGTCATGAGGGACATTAGGATGACGCTGTCTTCGTTACTCAGTTGCGTGTCCATTCCCTTCAGTTGTCCAATCAAAACGCCATTCACGGTTATGACAAAACCCATCTTTACATCTTTCAGCCCGGGTTCGTAAACCTCTTTTTGGAAAGGTTTACCATAGATACCAGCTATCTTGTTTAAAAGTTGCGACAATGAAGCGCCCTCTTCAAGCTCAAACTCGTCTACGCTTTTTTTAATTAGGTTCTTAACGAAACCCAAATACTGAACCTTCACCTTCACGCTCCATTCCCAACCTTGCGCTGTAGTTGCATGGAAGCCTTTTTGCACCCAACAATACTTTAAAGAAAAGACAAGTCTTAAACTTTCCGACCTTGTGAAAGTTTAGTGCAGTGATTCAATGCGTAGGGTTTGCTAAGGCAAAAACCAAACTCATATTCGCTTGCTTTTTCTTTGGTAAGAGCTCTTTGTATTTCTCGTCTAAACGTTCTATTGTCTCAAGTAGTTGCTAAATGTATGAGAGGAGGATCTCAAATGATGCGAATTCGAGATTTAGAGGGTTAAAGGCATCCTCCTTTTCTAATGCAGGCAAACTCACACATGCTGCGTCCAACGCATTTCTCTGAGTTGACAGACAGAAACCTTTTAACCACTTCCTTTTGCGAAGTCTCCATGGAAAAAATCGTCTACTAACTATCAGCTTTCTTTAGAAGCCTCTTCAGCAGACTCCTGGAACAACTTCTTTACTGCACCGCGCCTAGCTTTTTGAGCCAGGACATCAGCTGTCACAAAATCAAGAGCTTCCTCAGGACACCACTCAACACATTGAGGTTTACCAAGTTCCTTACAAGTATCGCAAACGTAGACAACCTTTGATTCAGGATGCAACATGATCGCACCATAATCGCAAGCTTCTATACACCATCCGCATCCGTTGCATTTCTCTTCGTCAA
>CAYFZT010000136.1:0-4206 GCA_964347555.1 uncultured Candidatus Bathyarchaeia archaeon
TCGGTCCCTTCTCAGCTGTTCCGACCAATCCTACGATCCCAGATGGATGAAGTTGTTGTGGAACAATTTCCTTGACTACCTGAATCTCAACTCCAGGTAAAATTCTTGCCAAATTTCTTTCCCTCTTTCTACTAGATTCCAAGCAAATATTATTTAAAACTTGCTCTACATGTTTAGATAATCTCAATTGACGAGGATTAATCCATCTAGCAGGATATTTATCCCCTAAAAAACATCTAGACGCCCCATTCAACTGCGATTTGTGATGCGGCCGCCGGGATTCGAACCCGGGTCGCCGGCTTTCTTCACATGCGTCTATGGGAGGCCGAAGTCCTTGACCAGGCTAGACCACGACCGCGCAACACAACATGTAGTTATGCGGATGGCTTTCTTTCTTAAGTTTTTAGTTGAAAAAAAGTTATGTATTTAGCTCTTCTGGAGTAGGTGGCAAAGGTGGCAATTGAGCGCTTGGTTTCGAAGAGCGTCTATAGAGAATATAGATAATTATTGCGAGAAGGATGCCTATGGTTAACAGTGTCAGTAGTGGAGCCAGATTTGCCAATGTGATGGTGGCTTCAAATAGCTGGTTTGCTCCATCGATATCTCCGCGTTCGAGACGAAGCAGAGCTTGTTGGTAAAAAAACTTTGCTATTAGATTGTAAGGCAGGAACAGTGGGTTGAGCCCATCTACAGCTTTTTCCGCTTCCAGAATCAAGTCGGGTGAGATCTTTGACCCCGTGTATAAGAGGCGAATGTTAAATCCCCACAGTTTGAGTTTTAAGTCGATTGAGGCGTTTGCTGCCATGCTCAGGTAGAAGGCAAGCCATTCGTTGGGTTTCCACTCTCCTGGTCCAAATTCCAGTCCCTGTATCAACTCGAAAAATCGCTTATAGAAATCGAGTCCGCCATACTCTTCAGCCAACTTGCTTATAATGTAATAAGAAGTTGCGTAGTTTCGCCCAATGTCAAAGGGTTCCTTTGCAGGAGTCCACTCTTCTAGAAAGCCAAAATCTTCTCCAAATTGTGAAACATATTGAGACGCACTTTGTTCCATTCTGTCTTTTTCTGTCTCGCCTCCTGGGTAGCCTAGGTTGTTTACGGTTTCAACGCTTACGAATTGGGCAGTGCCTTCGTGGAACCACAAGAAGTAATCAGGGGATAAACCTGTTTTCCACAGGAAGTGGTGAATGAGTTCATGTAATGCGAAGGATTGAATTGTTCCGTTAACTGCTCTTACGAAGAAGATGTTTATGTTTATTTCTCCCAGTGTCTGTCCTGTGAAAGGAACATATCCACCGATAGAAAGGAAGGTTTCGAAGTCTGGGATGAAAAATTGTACATCTACATCTTCTAGGGTTACGTTAAATAGAGTTGTGAAGTCATCGTAGACACTCTCAAAGAGAGCTAAAGTCTCATTAGCGTAGTTCTCGTATCTGCTCACAGTTCGGAATCTGAAAACACCTTGGTTAAGCTGTTTCCATGTTGGCTCGGCAGCCGCGGTTTCAAATTCAATCTGTAGTCTATCAAGGTTGTCTCGAAGATCAAAGAGAACACGATTTGGGCTGGGAACAGTGTAGGTGCTCCCTGAAGAGGAGGCAACATATTGCTCTTTAACCTTGAAGCCGCTTGGAAAGACTACGTCAGCCTCGGCATTGTTAATGCTGCCTGTGTTAAAGCCTATCTGGGGCGAGAAGAAGATTCCTCGAGGCTCAATTATTATGGCTCCTTCTGTCATGTTAAACTGAATTCTCATTTGAAAGGAACCTTCCGAAGAGAAGGAAAACTCATAAACCTGGTAGAAATAGTAGTCTTCGCCAACGTAGTTTTGGGTTTCAGCAAGGTTAGAGCTTGTGATTGTTCCCGAAAGTGTGACGTTCTTCCACGGGGAAAACTTGGGTAGAAAAACCCATGATGATCCCGTGTTTTCTGAGCTTTGAAAGGTTATGTCTACCTGTGTGAAACCATTTTCGTCCACTATGAACTTGTAATTGTAAGAGTTTAACAATGACTGTCCAGTGGCTATGGGGCAACTAGCAATTATAGAAACTCCAATAATAAGCAGCAGGCAAAGCTGCAGTGTCTTGCCTGAGAATCTTCTTTTGTCCTCGAAGAGTAGGCTTGCACTCATGTTCTGTTCCTCTCTTGAGTTAAGGCATAATGGTTTATTTGCGTTACTTCACGTTTGACCTTTGCGAATATAATTGGAGAACAGTTTGCTTCACAACTTCAGCTGGAGCATTGGTCCTTAACGCTTTGTTGTTTAAGCAGGTTCGTGTCGCTTGGAAACCCGCGTTTCTCAAGGCTTTTATTGTTTCAGCTAAGGGTGGAACCGCCAAGTTAAGTTTGTCACTGATCTTGTCAATGACATAGTAGGTGGCAGGAGCGTCGATTTCATGTTCAATCAAAGCCAAGAGCTTGAGAATCCTCTTTTGATTTTTCAGCCTTCTTTCTTCAGCTAAATTTCGCATCGGGATGTAAAATTCTTTGATCCATAATTTGCCGAGCCACAAAGGTCCTGCAGCATTTACGTTTGAACCACAGACAGGGCATCGGCGCTTAACAGTTGGGATCACTCCTTCTGCTGTTTCCCGATGAAAGCAATTGAAGCAGTGAAGAACGTATCCCATTTTTTTAATGCTGCTGTCGGCTTTTTTTGCTCCGTAACGTGCAAGGGCGTAAACTCGGGCGTAATTGAACGTGCTGTGACTGAACACGATTTGAATTCCAATGTCATGTTTAGCTGCTGTCATAACTAAGCAACCAGCCAGAAGCCGAAGGGCAAGTTCGTGGCAGTATTCTGTTCGTACTGGTTTGCCGCCATATTTTCGGACACATGCCTTTGAATGGACTCCGCAGAGGGGAGCCAGATCCGTGGCAGTTAAAGCCAACAAACCTCCGTTTCTTAGAGCTCTTATTGCAGAATCCATGTAAGGCACAGGAGAGCCGAAAGGATCGACATCGATGAAGTTGAATCTTCGGCGAGGAGCAGCGTGGCGAGCCAAGAGAAGATTTGCATCTTTGTTGGCAACCGTGACACGCTCAGCTAACTTGTTGTAGTTTACGTTGAATTCGGCGAGTTTAGCTGCTTCCGGGTTGATGTCGTTTACAAGGACTTTCCAGACGCCTTCAACCTCTTTCGCAAATCGTATGCTTCGAATTCCGCAGCCCGCCAAGGGTTCGCAAACAGAAATTTCTCGTTTAACCATCTTTTGGTAGGCTTGCAATGCGAGAACGGCAATGTCTCTGTTGAATTCCATGATGGGATTATAGAAAACTGGTGCCTTAGAGGGAGCATACTCCCAAGGTTCCTTAACAAAAGCTTGAAGTTTGGGCACAACAATGTTTACTTCTCCTTCTTTCACCACTTCGGTTGGAAAATCAAAACTCAACCGAACACCTCAAGAACACCCGTTGCCAAAAGATTCGTTAATATCCGCCTTTTTAAGAGTAACTACCTTAAAATTCTGAGATTTTAAACGTTACGGGTGGCAATCTCTAGGTACCTTAAATTGCTAACCAACTCAACCCAAACCTGAAATATTAAGTAAGGGCGCGCGCGCAGCAATTATTATGTAAACATATAAATCATGCGTTCATGCAAGTCTTGATCAAACAAAAGAACTCTAACGAAGTCTAGAACTATTTTCCATAGAATCAACCATAAAGTAACCCTGATTTCTTCCACAAGTCATAAAACTGAAGATAGAGAAACAATCAAAGGATGGAGTTTGAAAGTTGAACTTGCAATTATAGGAATATTTCTTGCAGCATTGATTGGATGGTTAATCGGAACCATATTGGAACACCCACCTGGTCTTGGAGGGCTTCAAGTTCTTGGGGCTTTGATAGGTGCAATGGTTGCGCTAGCCTTCTTAATTCTTGGTGAAGCTTTAAAATCCAAATAATGAAAGCCCCAAAGCTGGCAATTCACTCTTGAACAGGGTGTCTTTCCTCAAATCATTAATACGACTTATGTATCAATGGATAACCAAAACGTAGTAGAGACAGGGGAGGTGAAATTTATGGCTAAATGTCCTAAATGTGGAATGGAAGTCTCTACTCCTAGAAAGACTTGGAAGATGGCTGGCAGACCAGACAAAAGCGGTAGGAGAAATGAACTTACTATTGGATTATTTGATCATTGTGGAAGTAGCTTTAGAGTTGTCTTGAACAAAAAGAAGATCTAGCATTTTTGATCACATTTCC
>CAYFZT010000137.1:0-4184 GCA_964347555.1 uncultured Candidatus Bathyarchaeia archaeon
ATGGGAACAAAATTCATAGACAAAATTGAACTCTACGGCGAGAAGCTTGCAAACGAGATCTTTGAAGCTGACACTGCTGATCTGCGTCCCCTTTCAGGACACATAGCAAACTGGATATTTCTCTCAACATTCACCAATCCAAACGACAAAGTTTTATGCGTCTCACCTGACAACGGAGGCTACCCGGGCCTGTGGAAAGAAGGCCTCGCATCTCTTCTCAAACTTCGTGTTGTCGGCTTTCCCTTTTCAAAAGAGCGGATGAACATACTGGTCAGCGATGCAGTTGATCTAGTTTTGCAGGAAAAGCCGAGAATCATTGTTTTCGGCGCAAGTCTCTTTCTGTTTCCTCACCCAGTGCGAGAGATAGCCAAGGCTGCAAATGAAGTTGGCGCCATAGTTGGCTATGATGGCTCCCATGTGCTGGGTTTGATCGCTGGAAAAAATTTTCAGAAGCCCCTAAGGGAAGGAGCCTGCGTTCTTTATGGTTCCACGCACAAGACCTTTTTTGGACCTCAAGGTGGAATAATAGTTGCTAACAAGAAGCACGGAGAACCCATGAAGAAGAGAATTTTTCCGATGTTTGTTGACAACGCTCATTGGAACCGCATCGCAGCTTTAACCCTAGCTTTGGCAGAGACGAAAACTTTTGGAAAAGAATATGCTGAGCAGGTTGTTCGCAACGCGCGGACTTTGGCGAGGGCTTTATCGGATTATGGGTTTCCCGTCAAATGCTCTAAATATGGCTTAACTCAGTCGCATCAAGTTCTGCTGGACTATGGAGGCTATAAACAGGGGATGGAGATAGCTCGACAACTAGAGAAGACAAATATTATTGTTGATTGCGGCATACGGCTTGGAACGTGTGAACTTACTAGGCGAGGGATGAGAGAAGGTGAAATGGAGAAAATTGCGGAATTCCTAAAACGCCGTGTAATCGATAAGGAAGAAGCAGAAAAGATCAAGAAAGAGGTTACAAGGTTCACCGGTGAATTTCAACGAGTCAAATATTGCTTTGAAGCCTAATCACACACCAAAAAATTCGTAGATCGTATCACCCAAGTAATGGGCTAAGG
Organism: uncultured Candidatus Bathyarchaeia archaeon; assembly: GCA_964347555.1. Taxonomy (GTDB): domain Archaea; phylum Thermoproteota; class Bathyarchaeia; order Bathyarchaeales; family Bathyarchaeaceae. The sequence continues at coordinate 1,074 of CAYFZT010000137.1, forward strand.
CAACAACTAGAATTGTAACAAGCAAGTGCTCAGCTATTGTTCGGTAGATGTTTTGATTCTGAATCTTTGCAGTGTAAAAACTAACAATAACGATTAAGAACATTCCCCAAACCACACCTACAAGAATCGCTGTAGAAATATTGTCCAAAAAGACGATAAAAGGTACAAAAGAGAGAGTGAAAACTAGTTTCGATGAAAAAGTGAAAAGGGTGGCTTCCCAAATTTCTTTGGCTGCGTGCTCTCCTTCGGCTTCCTCGGAAATATGGATTCCTATAGCGTCTGAAAGAGCATCTGCTATTGCTAACACTAGCATACCAGCCAACACAGCAAGCTTGGAGTGAGTACCTGCGTGTAATCCAACCATGATGCCTAGTGTGGTGATCACTCCGGAAGTGAGTCCGAACCCTAGACCTTTAAGAAAAGTCTCTTTCATTTTCGTTTTCAACCTCACTCATGTTTAACTGCGCTTTTGTTTTATGGAAAGGTTCTCCTTTATAAGTCAGAAGATTAGGGAAGATGTATTTAGGGAGTTGCGCGCGCGCAACACGGTTAGTGAACACTTTGACAGATAAGCCTTGCACGTCGCCGTGAAGTTCACGAAAATGTTACCGCGAAGCACATGTGTATAGTTGTAGTATATAGAAGGTAACACTAACGTAACTTATATGAAAAAAATTCAAAAAGAAGGTGGATATTTCAGTGTATGCTCGCGGAGGATGCTACCATTCTTCTTTTGTTTCCTCTTTCTTCTTCTTCTCCTTCTTCTTAGCCGGCTTCTTAGCCATAACTATCACCTCCCCTCCAAGGGGTTCGTTGCAACCTCAGGAGCTTGTTTACAACAGACATTTGCATCTTTCAAAAAGCCAATAACGCTGTAGTATTCAGATAAATATTGCATTACAAAAGAAAAGAACAGAAATTGAATTTTTTGACTTGAAAGAGGAAAAAAAGTGTCTTCTAACAAAAAGGACAAAGACTAGATGTCTTAAACCGAGAAAATTCAATTTTTCTCCTCTATAAGCTAAAAGAGAACTAGAATTGAATAATGAAGAGAATTACTTATGAAAGATGCGAGATGTCCCTTACAGCTATATTTTATTTTCCATAATTTCTACTGCAGAGTTGGCCCTCTTAAGGGCTCGGTAGGGCTTCAATAGGCTTTTTGAAAAGTTCATTCTCAACCATTTTTCATAAAAGGCAACCACGTTTTTCACACCCATGAAGCTTCGTCTATTTCTTGAAAGAAATCCTTCATGCGGGACACATCGTATTCTGCATTAAGAGTTGCATCGCAGAGTTCTTTGCAATATTTGACAATGTTAGAAATCATGTCTTCAATTCGTTCTCTTGTTTCTTCCAAAAGTCTTTCATTTGAATCAGTGTTTACAATAATCACTCTTGGGATAATCTTAACATCTTCTTGTATTCCTTTGATGAACTCCGCAAATTTGAAAGCATCAACTAGTTCTTCGTTTCTGTCAAAGAGCGCATGATTTTGGGAGAAAGCGTAAACCGAGCGGCAAATGCGAATGCAGGGTGCTTTTCTAAGGAAGTTCTTTATCTGCTCTCTTTTTGCTTCTTTAGGAGTTGCGTACATAACAATAATTAAGCTGCCTAGATCAATGATACCTTCGCCTTCCTTTTTCGCAAAAAGAGGTTTTCTAATTTCCCGTACTCGTTTTAGAAGAATTGGTTGATTCTTATCAAGCACTTTCAAAGCTTTGCCAGCTTTGTCATCTTCGACTTCCCAGAAAGATTTGTGCATCTGTTTGCATCCCAACGCTCTCAAACGATGAGGAAGAAGGCTTCTATCCCTAGATTCTTTGGAAGCCCTATATGCCACGTATAAAACCATGATTCCTCAACGCTTAAGAGCGATTTGAAAAGACTAAAATAAAAAATTTTAGTCTAGGTTAAAACTGGAAAGGAAAAATAGTCTTGTCTTAAACATTACCTAAGATCGAAACTGCTTCAGATTCTACAATAACTATCTTTCTCTAAGAAACGGCTTTAAGGTAGGCTAGGTCTTTTTAACTACCTGGAATCCAGCACCTTATCTAGCTTAAAGGTGCAAGTATAGTTTAACACATCTCTTTTAACCCATTTTCTTCCCTTAAGCGCTGAACACTCAGATGTAATCGTTCTATCAAGGGGCCACTGCTTCTAGAGCATCAAGCACATCGTCTAATTTCGTTGGGTCTGCCCATAGTAGCTTCATCTGTTCCCAGAATGTAGTTTGGAACACGCCACCTATAGTGTCGTCAAGGTCTGTCAGAATCTCTTTTCCTTCCATGACTTCGGCTACTTGCCTATCAACAGGAGGATACGCATCTAACGACACATGAATATTTGTGGCGATATGACCACCTTGTGCTACCTGAATGCTCTGAGCCTCTTCGCTTGCGAGGAACTTGAACAGTTCTTTCGCTTCATCTGAATGCTCTGTGTAGGCTGGTATAAAGAAGTAGTCAGCAGCGAAGACTAGTCCTTCAGCGCCTGGCAAAGAGAAGAGTCCGAGGTCTTCTGGGTCGTCAACCATACCTGTTATCCAGCTGCCCATGAAGTATAGACCATAGTCTCCATTCCACCATAAGTCCAAAGCTGTAGTCCAATCAATAGGCTCGCTAAAGTATCCAGCTTCAAGTAGTGGCACCAATCTGTCTGCAAATATTGTTCTTACAGTTGAACTGTTCCATGCAGTTGTGCCAGCTACAAGATCTCGGTGGAGTTGGGGACTTCCGAAGGTTGCTAGGAAGTGCTCGGTTATATCTGATAAAGGCCATCCGACGCCATCTCCGCTAGCTATTGGGTTTGCAATACCGGGTATATCTGCAATATCGTCGAGCAAAAGCGTGAACTCAGCCCAAGTCGTAGGAGGTGTTAACCCATGCGCTTCAAAGAAGGATTTCCTATACCAAAAGCCCGGTTTTACCTTACCAGTGTATGCTCCTCCATAAAGAGTATCACCAACTTTTACTGGATCAAGGGTGCCAGGCGAGAAATCGGCTTCACTAATCAAGTTGGCAACATCAAGTATGTGGCCTTCTTGACCTTTTTCCTGAATGAACCATGACCACATGAATATTACGTCGCCAGGTGTGCTCTCTGTTG
>CAYFZT010000138.1:0-4127 GCA_964347555.1 uncultured Candidatus Bathyarchaeia archaeon
TCTTGCTTCTTTCATCTTGTTTAGTCTTCTGCCTGAAAAAGTTGATTTTTCAGCGTTTACGATGATTATGTTTTCACCTTGCAGCAGGCGTTTAGCTACTATACTAGACATGCGTCCAAGGATTAACCCAGAAGCATCGATCACTGTGTAAGGCTGTTCTGTTGTCATCTTGTCATCCCATTATTTTTACGTTGGTGCCCTTCGGATTTTTCTTCATTAACTCTTGAATTGATAAGCATTTTCCTTTTACTCTCACGATTTTAGCTTTTGCTTTCTCTGAAAATGTGAAGGCAGCTACGTTAAGGGGGTGATCAAGGATTCCTGCGCCTAGAACCTTGCCGGGAACTATGACCGTCTCTTTAGCCTTTGTGTGACGATTAAGCCGACTGAGATTAACTGCAACTCGGCTTCTTCTGGAGGTGGCAAGTTTTTTCGCCACGTCACGCCATAGATTAGTTTCAGCTTCAACAGATTTTTTCCTCAATAAACGGATAACGTTGAGCAGTTCTGGATTAGTTGACTTGACTTCCTTCATAACTTCTTCTCCTTCAGAAGACTTATGAGATTCTCCACTTTTCCGTCGAGAATCTTGAGAGCTTCAAGTAAAATCCGTTCCACTGAAAGTCCACCATTTGATTCTATGTCCAAAACAAAAGCGTCTTTATCCCAGGACACCTCAACGGCGCTTGGACTTTTAGGGCAAGCATCCACGCAGTCTTGACAGAGAGTGCATTCAGTAATGTTGCGGATTTCCACTTTCTTTCCAGCATCCACGAGAATTCTTTTTGGGCATACCTCTACACATTCATTACAAGCATCACAGAGTTTCTCGTTTATCTTTACTTTTGGAAAGTGTCTGTAAGCGCACATCGAGACGGGCTGCCATTTTGCATGTTCTTTTCCTTTGCCAAGCTTTGCATAGGCTTCTAATTTGATCTTTTGGGTTGGCGCCAGTTTTGCGATTGGAATATTGTCGGCTACTGGAGCTATGTCTGGATTGTTCGGGATGAGGTCCCTTGAATAAACTGTTTTGACGTTGTCTGAGGCTTCAACTTCAAGCGTTAAAGTCGCACGGCAAAGGTTGCATCCAAATTCGCTCTTGCAAGTGCATTCCTCGGGCAAATTGTAAGAGTCTAAGTCTGTTTTCAAAGGGATAAGTCCAAGCCTATGTACTAAGAGTTCATCGTTTAATACGGAAGAATTTTCGAGAACAACTACTTCATCAATAGCCATGGAAGGAAACTCAGCTAGCATTATGCGGCGCAGTGAGTTCATAAAAGCTACATCAACACCCTCAATAATCAAACGTGCAGTAAAATCGGTCTTGTCGACAACTCGAACTTCCATACGCATAAACACCCTACGAGAGCTGTTGACTCGTGTGTTTCACATAAGGAAAAGAAGGCATTATTTCAATGTTTCCCTCTCTCAAAATCGACGCAATCAGACTCTGCGACCTCGCCGCCCACCTTTTCTCCTAGTTCCATCATGAGGAATAGGAGTCACTTCCTCAATTCTTCCTATACGGAAGCCAACTCTAGCCAGTGCTCGAATGGCTGCTTGGGCGCCTGGACCTGGAGTTCTGGCGCCTGAGCCTCCTGGTGCTCTCACTTTGATGTGGATAGCGTTTATCCCTTTGTCTTTGGCGATTGCGGCTGAAGCTGCTCTCATAGCTGCGTAAGGAGAGGATTCTAGTCTGTCGGCTTTTACAAACATGCCTCCTGAGGTTCTGGCTATGGTTTCGGCACCAGAGAGGTCGGTTATGTGAATAACTGTGTTGTTGTAGGAGCTGTATATGTGGACTACTCCCCATCGTTCTGTTTTTTTGCTCATGCTTTCTCCCTCTCTTTTTCTTTCTCTGCAATTTTTGATGTTGAAGCAGGTTTTTCAGGGGCAGCTTGCATGGATGCTCGTATAGGATGTTTAGGATTGGAAAAGGGGCTTTTCGGGGCATAAGCGATTGAGGCTTCTTCGTCTCTTAAGACTAGGTAGCTGGGAGAATAGACTTTTCGTTCCCCGATGATGATGTGCCTGTGAGTAATGAGTTGTCGAGCTTGATAAATCGATGTGGTTAGTCCTTTCTGAAATACTATTGTTTGGAGTCGCCGCTCAAGAATGTCTTCAATCGACAAGTCTAAGACATCGTCTAATGCTGCTTTCTGGGGAAGAATCCCTAGGCGGTGGAGTTCGTTTAAGAGTTGGGTTTCCAGCTTTTTTCGTTCTTCGGCTGGCATGCCAAGGAGTGAGCGGGCAATGCCTCGGAATTTTGAGAGCATTGTTCTGTGGCGCCACAATTCCCGTTTGTTTCGCAGTCCATACTGTCCAAGAAGCTTTAACTCTGTTTGTAAGCCGTCGGTTTTCCATGGAAAGCGAGGTGTCTCATATTTTTTCCTTTGTCTTTTTGGGTCACCCATTACTTGGCGCCCCTTTCTCTTTCCTTAAGTAATTTTCTTTTAACGCCCATAGCCTTTCCTCTTCTACCCGTTGTTCTCGTTCTCTGTCCCCTAACTTTCAGACTGTATGCGTGACGGTAGCCTCTCCACGATTTCGTCTTTTTCAGTTCTTCGATGTCGGATTTAACACGAAGGTCCAAGTCTGGACCAGTAAGGTGAAGATCCTTTCCTGTTTCAATATCCTTTGAATGGTTGAAAAACCAGCTTGGAAACCCGTGTTTTTTAGGATTCTCTATTATGTCTTCGATTTTTTCCACTTCAGCCTCGGTGAGGAATCCCAAACGAGTTTCAGGGTCGATTTGGGCTTTTCGTAAAATTGCCAAGGAGAGTCGATTTCCTATTCCTTTAATGTTGCATAGAGCGTAGCCTACCTTTAGAGTGCCATCTATATCTGTGTCCGCGATTCTTAGGATGTGGCGGAATTCCTTCGACATCTCAAACAGTCCATTATCTTTAGGCTATCTACGAAGTGAATCAAACTTTATTTAAACTTTGCTTTTAAACAAACACCACGCAACGCCGTCTCTCATTAGTAGAGAGAGCGCACATTTCCTCAGCCATAAAGAACTTCCTTAGAGCATTCCATCTTTATCTTTTTCATGTGCGCTAAATTTAATGCAAGTTGAAACGAAATAATCATAGAGAAATCTAACTTTCTTTATAGAATATGAGTATCAAGATGAAGCAAACACTAATCCTTTACTTCTTTTTTTGTAGGTTTCCATTTGCCTGCAATTGTTCCTTTCTTCCCCTTCTTGGTAGAACGCTGTCTCACTTGCATGTAATGTCCTTTGACTTTGGTTCTCTTTCTAGGTTTCTTCTTTGGCGCTGCAACAGTCAGAGCCTTTTCTTGAGCATTTGGCTCTGCTTTTCTGCCACCAAAGAATCCAATGGAGAAGCACATGAAACTGAAAGCAAAGAAGAGAACCATGAGAAACGGGTTTCCTAACTGGATTAACACTGTGTTGATCTCTTGAAGAGGAGCGCTTCTTGGGAACAGAAAACTGTAGAGTGAAACAAAGGCTATTATGAGAACTAAGACACCAACAATAACAGACTTCTTCAATGATCCTCACCAATATCTCCTATTGTTAAACTATGCAGTAAAATGTTATGAATTTGAAATACTTCTTCAACCTCAAAAAAATCTCAATATTTAACTCCCATGTTTACTAACCCTAAAATAATCAAACATTATTAATGCAACATTAAAGGAATAACGAAAGTTGGTGAGATTGATTGAAGGAATGGATGCGCGCGCGCATGTTGTTAGATCCCATGTTTTACGGAGTTGAACTGTTGCGGTGGTGTCTGCTTGGAACAGGAACGTCCCTACTTGGACCGTTTGGATGGTTGATTAGTCTGGGAGTGGTTTCTGGTTTCAATGCTTTGATGGTGGGTTTGGGAACCTATCTTTTCTCCCGCGCACAGGTCTGAAGGTGAGCCGCACAATTGAACATTAAATACGTAGCTAACCGACGCCGCCCTTTTTTTACTGAACTCGCACGCGATAGCAATAATCGTCATAGAAAGGATTATATCGTACTCTCAGATGTCTTCCCGACACAAATATACCGTTGGAAGTGGCTAACTTGAAACACGACGTGATGATCGAAACTAGAAACCTCACGAAGGAATTTAATGGATTAACGGCTGTGGACCATGTCTCCTTCA
>CAYFZT010000139.1:0-3560 GCA_964347555.1 uncultured Candidatus Bathyarchaeia archaeon
TGGTTGACGACATCAACGCAGCGCTTGCGAAGGCTGAGAAGCTTGGAGCCAAAAAAGTGAAGGAGAAGACAGAGATTCCAAATGTAGGCTGGTTCGGTCTCTTCACCGACTTAGACGGAAACACCATTGGCTTATTCACTCCAAAAGAATAAGCCAACCCCATTTTTCACTACACACTCATAAATAGTTACAATTTGTGACTACAATTTGCACTTTTTTGGGTGTTTTCAACTATGTGCACCAGTGTTAAATCAAAGTAAAGGCGCTTTTTTTACTCTTTTAGCCTCCGCCTACTGGTGGCAAGATTGCCAGAGTGTCGTTTTCTTCAAGTTTTGTTTGGAGTCCCTGCTGAATTGCTATACTTTTGCCGTTGACCAGAAAACTTAGGTGCCCCCGCACCGTGCCTTTCTCGTTGTATATGTAGCGACTGAATTTTGCTCCATATTTTTTCCCCAGCTTCTGAAGAAGTTCCCCAACAGTGACATCTTCTGACAATTCCATCTGTTCTTGCGGTTTGCCGATTATCTCTCTTAAAGTGGTAAAATACTTCACCGTCACCTTCATTTGGCAGGTTCCTCTTTGTTCACCATTTGGTTAATCGTTTTTTCCATAGTGTGCCCTTGCACGTAGACTAGAACCTTTTTTACACCAGCCACTTTCTTGGCAACATTTTTAATGTCCATTGAAAACTTAAAAGCGATGGGACAGAACGGACTTGTCGGCATATACTCAACTCTGACAACGCCTGGAGATTCCTCTTTAACCTTAGTTATTAGCTTCATCTGGCCAAAAGTCATGCCAGTCTCGGGGTCAATTATTTTTTCCACTTCGGTGTGCACTTTGTCTTCCAATTCTGTCATGCTTCTGAACCTCTTAGAGAACTTTTACCACTTGAATTATAGGCTTAATAAAGTTGCCGATTAAGGGTTATGTTTCCTTTGACTTCTCTCGGTGCATTCTCCAACTTAGAGCCATGGTTTTTGGATGCGATGCTTTAACCTCATCCAGCCTGTTTAAAGCAGTATTTTGCGGAGCTTTAAGAACAATTTCTGGCTTTGAATAGGCTTCCTCAGAAATCTTCTTTGCAATGTCTGTAAATCTGTCTAACTCTTCTTTTTCAAAGGACTCCGTTGGCTCAATCATAAGCGCTTCTTCAACGATCTGAGGAAAATACGTTGTAGGTGCGTGTACGCCATAGTCCAGCATTCTTTTGGCGACGTTTAAAGCCCGCACACCAGTTTCTTGATGAAGCTTCTTCAAACTGAAAACACATTCATGCTTTCTCGGTCTACCCTTAGCAAAGGGAAGCTCAAAACCGCGAATAGAACTCAACTTTTTGATGAGATAGTTGGCGTTTAAAACAGAAACTTCAGCTGCCTCTTCCAATCCCTCAGCGCCCAAACTAAGAATGTAAGCGTAAGCCCTTAATAGAACAGCCACATTCCCATAGAAGCCCCTGATCTTTCCAACACTTTGAGGCTTATTGTAGCTTATATGATATTGTTTGCCGTCAAAACTGATTCTAGGCACAGGAAGATACTTCTCCAAATCCTTAAAGACGCCGACGGGTCCTGCGCCAGGTCCTCCACCACCATGAGGTGTACCAAAAGTCTTGTGAATGTTGATGTGAACAATGTCAAAGCCCATGTCACCGGGCCTAACCTTGCCTAGAATGGCATTCAGGTTTGCCCCGTCATAGTAAAGTAAGCCACCAGCCTCGTGCACAATGTTGGCAATCTCTTCGATTTCCTTTTCAAAAACTCCAAGAGTATTAGGATTTGTCAACATCAGCCCAGCTGTGTTCTCTGAAACAGCTGACTTTAAAGCTTCCAAATCCACGCACCCTTCTTTATTAGATGGAACAATTACAACTTTGAATCCAGCCATTGTTCCGCTAGCGGGGTTTGTTCCATGTGCCGAGTCTGGCACAATTAGCTCTGTTTTCTCTTGCAAGTTTCCGTTGGACTTATGGTGAGCCCTCATGATTAAGGCGCCTAGGAATTCTCCTTGCGCTCCTGCTGCTGGTTGTAAGCAGACTTCGTGGGTTCCAGTGATCTCTGCAAGCCATTTTGCCAACGTGTATAGGATCTCAAGGATGCCCTGAACCGTGTTTTCGTCTTGATAAGGGTGCAGTTCAGTTAGAGAAGGCAAGCCTGCTAGGAACTCGTTGAGTTTTGGGTTGTATTTCATTGTGCAGCTTCCCAGCGGGTAGAAGCCCAAGTCTACTCCGTAATTCATCTGCGAAAGACGCATGTAATGGCGAACAACTTCAACTTCAGACAGTTCTGGCAGTTCTGGAAGGACTTGTCTTAACATCTCCTTCGGCAAGTCAGCCAGCGAATTGCCTATTTTTTGTCTGATTTCTTCTTCAACTTTTGGCACACTGTGTCCTTTTCTTCCTTTGCGTCCCAGTTGAAGGATGATCGGTTCGTTCCAGTAAGCTTGTTTAAACATGTCTAACTCTTCCTTTCTAGAACTTCTTTTAACGCTTGAGCTAGACGGTCGATTTCTTCTCTTGAATGAGTTTCAGTGGCACAGTAAAGGGCGGTTTTGCCTAACTCTGGAAACTCCTTAGCTAAGTCTCTGCCTCCGTTAATCCCATGTTTCAACAGGTTTCCATGAATTTCCCGCATCGTCATTTCAGTGGAGCCGAAGTTCACTGTGAACTCTTTAAAATGAGGAACTTTGAAAAGGGGAACTCTAACGCCTTCAATTTGTGCCAGAAGCTGCATCGCATACTTTGTTTTGGACATTATGACTTCACCTAGCTCTTTCAACCCTCGAGGTCCAAGGAGAGCCAAATACACGGCAGAAGCGAGGGCGCACAAGGCTTCGTTTGTGCATATGTTTGATGTTGCCTTCTCTCTGCGAATATGTTGCTCACGAGCCTGTAACACCATGCAGAACCCGGTTTTGTTTCCTTCAATAGTCGTTGTCATGCCTATCACGCGTCCCGGCATTTGTCGTATTAGTTGTCTTTCGTTTCGGCAAGCAAGGATGCCAAGCAAGGGTCCGCCGTAATTCATGTGACTCCCTAAAGGTTGTCCCTCGCCAATCACTATATCAGCATCATATTCCCCTGGCGGCTTCAAGATTCCAAGCGAAAGCGGGTCAACTCCAACAATAAACAGGGCTTTATGGTCATGAGTCTCCTCGGCGATTTTTTGAACTTGAGTTTCGACGAATCCAAGGTAAGTTGGGTTTTCCACATACACTGCTGCGGTTTTATTTGAAATCTTTCTTTTCAAGTCTTCAAGGTCGAGTTGTCCAGTTTTGGAATCGTAGCATACTGGTTTTATCTTTAGTCCAGCTGGCTCAGCGTAAGTACATAACGTTGCGAATCTTTCAAAATGGATTATTCTTGGTATCAGAATTTCTGTTCGCTGAGTAAGTCTGGATGCCATGCGAGCGGCTTCTCCCAAAGCTGAAGCCCAATCATACATCGACGAGTTGGCTACTTTCATCGCCGTAAGTTCGCAGATCATGCTTTGATACTCGAATAAAGCCTGAAGGATTCCCTGTGAAATCTCTGGCTGATAAGGTGTGTATGAAGTGAAAAA
>CAYFZT010000139.1:3635-3851 GCA_964347555.1 uncultured Candidatus Bathyarchaeia archaeon
TGGCTCTTAACTTCGTGTTCAGACGATGCAGCAGGGAGGTCCAGTCTCCTTTTTAAGCGAAACCTTTTAGGTACATCAACGTAAAGTTCGTCGATGCTTTTGATTCCGATCTCTTTCATCATCTGCCTTTTAATATTGGGCACAGAGTTGGGAATGTAAGAATGTAGGACCTCTCTTTCAGCCACGTTCCCACCAGCGGAATAACCATAATCTAAC
>CAYFZT010000140.1:0-2102 GCA_964347555.1 uncultured Candidatus Bathyarchaeia archaeon
CTTGCCCTAATAACAGAAGACCTTGGTCAATGGCTTCCTCAGCCGCATCCAAGTTTCCCTCTTCAAAGAGACTTGACGCCTCCATGTATTTCATAACAGCTTCAAGATAGTTCTCAAATTCTTGTATTCCCTCCAAATCTTTAAGTTGGCTTTTTACATCTTGAGCTGTGTTAAAAGCGGAGCCATTCAACAAACTTGGGTCTAATTCTGAAGCTTTGGATGCGGCGTCTTGAAATTGTGAACCCTTTTGAAGTTGAAGCTGTTCAAACATCTCTTCTAAAAGCTGTTGAGCAGCCTCGTAATCCTCGCTAGCAAGCGCATGCTGTAGCTGGTTGAATAGTTCGTCTGTTGTTTCCATCGTTTTTAGATAATCCACTCCATTGATGATGCTTTCCAGAAGGAGAATGTATTCATTGTAGGTTCTCATTTCATCTCTATATTGAGCAACAGCTTGCTTCACTCGGTTCCTGTGGCCAGAAGCGATATGGTGGTAGTTAAGATTCTCTAAACTCTGATTCCATACCCGAAAATTGTCTACCAAAGAAGTCAGAGTTTGTAAGCAAACAGCAGCTTCCTCAGCAGCCTCATCGTATTCTCCCCGCCGATAGTGATTAAAAGTTTTCTCCAGGTTATTGCTTATCGCTAACAGATTATCTACGCCTTGAGTCATAACTTGAGAAGAATTTAAAAGAACTTCGTAGTTTTCAACCATGTTAAGCACAATTTCGTCCTCTGTGTGTCTGGCAGAGGCCAACCTTGCTTCTGAAGTGTCTTGTGAAACCCTTGCTGTTCTAAGCAGTTCCCTGGACAAACCTTCTTCATCTTGCACGAATCTTATTAAAGATTCATGACTTCTGCCGATGGTTGCAAGCGTTAACTCACCGCCCTCTATGGCTTCAGTTAATGCGTTTCCTGCACCACTTATGTTGATAAAATAGAGGAAAACTGTAGCCATCACTAAAGCTAACACAACTATGGCCAATGCAAGTTTTAGGCTAATCTTCAGCCCTAGAAACTTGTGCATAACATTCGATATAAAATGGGGCCCAGAATTTTATAAGCTTGCCGAAGTCAAGCAATGGTGTTAAGGCTTAACCCTCTTTCTCTTCATATACATCCAGAAAACTAGAATAGCCGGAATAGCCGCAAAAAGAATTAAAAATTTAACATCAAACATCCACAATTCTTGAACTGTGAAGTTATCTAAAAAAATTGTATCGCCTTGCTGAACTGGCTTAAAAGACACGCTTAAACCCTCAAAATTGATGGTATTTACCTCTCCTAAGATCAGCGTATTAGATGTCGCTTTTCCCTTCTTAATAATATGAAAGGACAGATCTGACCCATTTCTTGTTAGAGCTGCCTGAACTATCTCAGGCTCAAAAATTATTGGAAAACCAAACTTTTCTGGATCTGCTTCATACATCCTTACGTCTACTGGCTGGGATAGAACTGTACCATACTCGTTAACATTGAAAGTTTCCGTATGACTGAAAGTCAGGTTAGCAACTCTCATCGAAACGTCTGGAAGCCATGTGAAGGGAAATATAGCATCAGAAGAATTCTCAACCATCAACGGTATAGCAAAAGAAAGTGGACGCGGAAAAAGATGAACTGGTTGAACACATAAAACTTCAGCATCGACCCACCCAATCTCTGGAAGCCACACTTGAATCCAGGTTTTAAGATCAGCGTTGGTGAAAGTTCTGGCTGGAACCTTTGCAGCGCGAAGTATTGTTGCTGCAAGTAAGGCTCTTTCAAAGCAGAAGGATTTCCCAGTTTCTAAGCTTTCTAGAGGATCATTAAGGAAGTTGAGTAGGTTTGTTGTGTTGAATGTACCTGACATTAAGTGTTTAATTTTTTCGCTGTCATATGCTTGAGTTTCGTTGACGAGATCTAATATGTTCTCAATGGTTTCAATCATATCTTGTGTTCCGTAAGCTTCCGCTATTTCTTTGATGGTTATGCTGTCCACAGGCATCATTCTGCCAGGGTTGAGAAAAGGTTGGACATTATCTGGGTAGCTTCCAGGAAAGGGAACAGCTTCAGGAATCGTGTAGTTTTCGCTGACGGTTTCTGAGGAAACCCATGCCAAAGTGTTT
>CAYFZT010000140.1:2112-3205 GCA_964347555.1 uncultured Candidatus Bathyarchaeia archaeon
TAGTCTCCTTTGTTGAATGTATAGTTCACCGTCAACCATAGATTTCCTACATTATCTTTGTAAAGATCTATGTCTTGAGCGTTAGAAGAAACCAAAACGGCTGATACACTTACATTTATGGTTGCCACGTGGTCTTGAAAACTCTGAGGTATAGATTCCCATAAGATAACACTGCCTTCTTGCAGGGCTTGAAGCCTAACATAGATAGGTTGGGACGTACGGATACCGCTCAAATTCGGCGAAACTTCAAAGGAACTCTTCTCATGGTACAATCCGAATGCATAATTCTTTAGAGACCTAGGAACAGGTACTAGCAGCAGTTGGAACAGAAGTATAAGAATAAACAGAAAAATTTTTTTCAACGATATACACTTTCTCTGGCCAATCGATAAAGGTCAGCTATTTCTAGTATTCTAGCGTCGACTTCACCGAGGCTTTTGAGAAGAAGAACCTTAGCCCCAAACAAAGTGCACCCGCTGATAATGCTCTTTAAAAGATTATAGATCTCGGTGTCATATTCGTTTTTGAACTCATGTGTATCAATCGTTATCTTCTTCAACTCTTCACTTTCCATCAAGGTAAGCCAACCAACATTCGGTAGAACAATCTCGCTTTCATCTGCTACGAGCAGTATGTTTACTATGTGTCCACGAGCCCACATGAGTCGAGTGAAGTAGACATAGTCATCAACTTCATGGTTGATGTCTGTGATGAGATTAATGATAGACCTTCGCTGTAAGGTTCTCACAACCTCGATAGCCATCATTCTCAAATTCGACGTTTCACCAGTTCGGTAAGATTGACACAAAGTTCGCAGAACTCTGTAAGATTGTTCAGCGCTTCTCGCTGGAGGGAGGAAGAGTTCTACCTTGTTTCTGAAGCAAACTACTCCCACGTAATCACTTCTTCTTTGCGCCAAATCTGCTATCACCAGTGCTGCCCTAACTGCAATGAGAACCTTCTTTCGGTACTCCATACTTCCGCTTTGGTCCAAAACTAACAGAACGTTCAGATTCTTCTCTTCTCGATACTGCTTTATGAATAAAGGAGTTTCTCCACCTGGCTTAGGAGGGGTTCTGGCAGTGATGCTCTA
>CAYFZT010000140.1:3215-3573 GCA_964347555.1 uncultured Candidatus Bathyarchaeia archaeon
TCATATTCTATGCCTAAACCAACATAGCGGCTTGGATGCTCTCCCTGAAGCAGTGTTTTAACCTTGCTTTTGATATCAACTTGCATCTTTTTTCTGTTTTTGCATATCTCAAGTATGAGTTGCCTTGGGGTTTCCCTAAACAGTTTTTGTCACCGTTTTTCTGGCGATTTCAAGAACATCTTGTATCACATCTTCAGGTTGAACTCCTTCAATCACCTTTTCAGCTTTCAAAATCATCCTATGGTTTAGCACGGCGTAAACTATGTTATCTACATCTTCTAACTGGACTACGTTTCTACTTGACAAAGCCGCGTGTGCTTTGGCTGATTTCATCAGGAAAATTCCGGCTCGAGGACTT
>CAYFZT010000140.1:3583-3834 GCA_964347555.1 uncultured Candidatus Bathyarchaeia archaeon
TGAACCCCAACTTACTTCTTCTCGCGCCCTAGTATATCTTACTATCTCAGCTATGTACCGCTTAATAAGCGGAGGAACAGCAACTTTCTCCGCTACCATCAACTGCATATCACATATCTGAAGTGGATCATCCATTATTGTTTTAAATTCCTCTACTGGCTCGCTTAATCTCATTTCATGCAAGTCGAGAACTTCCATTTCGTCTTCAAAAGTTTCAGGGTAGCCCATTTTGACCTTCATTATAAAACGGT
>CAYFZT010000141.1:0-3804 GCA_964347555.1 uncultured Candidatus Bathyarchaeia archaeon
TTGGTGGCAGAATCCGCCAGTTTCCAGAAGATTTCATAGTAGAAGAAGTGTTAGCAGACGGCTCTAAAGCCGAGGTTAAATCATCTGAGAAAACTTTGCACGTAACTGGGAAAGGACGCTATCTTCTTTGCGTTTTGGTGAAGAGAAACTGGGACACAATTTCGGCTGTTGAAGCTGTTGCTAAACAGCTTGGCTTAGGCACAGAAAGTGTTCAAATAGCTGGAATGAAGGATGCAAAGGCAGTCACAGCTCAACACATAGGCATAGGAAGAACAACTCCAGATCAGATTTCACAGGTCAGAATAAAAGACATCAAGGTTTATCCTCTTCGTTTTTTAAACGAAAAGCTTCATTCAGGTCTTCTTTTAGGAAATCAATTTGGCATAGTGATAAGAGCTGTGAGACATTCATCCTCTGAGATTGAGAAGAGAGTGGAAAACATGCATGATGAACTTCTAGGTCTAGGCGGTATCCCCAATTTTTTTGGACATCAACGTTTTGGAACTGTGCGTCCAATTACGCATATAGTTGGCAAACACATAGTTCGAGGCGAATGGGAAGAAGCAGCGCTAGCTTTTCTTGCAAAAGCTAGTGAGCAGGAGCATCCCAATTCTAGGATAGCAAGACAGCAGTTATGGGACTCGAGAGATTTTAGGGCAGCACTTTACAGTTTTCCACGTCAACTCAAATATGAACGGTTAATGCTTAGGCATCTAGCAAAGCATCAAAACGACTTTGTTGGTTCCTTCCGAAGATTACCACTGAAACTCTGTAAGCTCTTTGTTCACGCCTATCAATCTTTTCTTTTCAACAAGTTTCTAAGTGCACGAATGAAGCAGGACATGCCTTTGAATCACGTTTTAAAAGGAGATTACACTGTGAAGATCGACAACACAAATTCTGTGGCGCTTCCTCTCGTAGGCTACAAACAATCCATATCTGCTGGAAAACAGGGCGAAATCGAGAAAGAGATTATCGACGCCGAAAACGTGAAGCTTGACGACTTTCGTATACCTCAGATGTCAAAAATCAGCGCTTCCGGCGGACTTCGAGCTGCTCTTGCTTTTACGAAAAATCTTTCCATTGAAAAACCAACTCAAGATCAAGCGAATCGTTCGAAGCAGCAAATTAAAATGGTCTTCCTACTGCCCAGAGGCGCTTATGCTACTGTTTTTTTGAGGGAATTTATGAAACCGCGAAGCTTAGTGAAGGCTGGGTTCTAAACACAAAAACTATAGAACTAATTTGTATCCTGTTGGTTACAAGCTTTGGTAAAAGGGGTTATCGCCGCTTCTGCCTCATCTTCTCAACTATCTTCTTTACTCCTTCCCAGCTTTTCATGGTTTTTGCGTGTACTATTTGAAAGGCTTCTCTTCCAGTGACTTGGAGCAGTTCTGCGCCAGTAGCTTCACTCGTCAAATATTGGGCAGCACGGAGTACTTCACCATTCAGCCTAGAATCCGTAATATCTGCAAGATGACATATCAAAGCTTCAGTTGTTCTAGGTCCAATTGGTCCATATCGATGGCCATGATGGGCGCAAACTATGTGAATTAAGTGTAAAGGCAAGCCTCTGCGAACCATCTCTGAAACTATAAGCGTTAAGTGGTCCATGCGTTCAGCCAAAGGAGACATGCCGAAAGTTCCGTCTTCTCTTTCCACGTAAGTCAAAGGCTTAGAGATGTCATGCAAAACGACACCTGCCAAAACAAGGTCTCGATTAACTTTCCCTCGGTAGATTTTCTCCACAACATCGCATAAGGTTAAGGCAATCTCCGACGTTGCAACTACATGTTCGATGTAGCCGCCTGGATAACTGTGATGGTGAGACAAGCCAGCGGGTGAGCTTTCCAGAGGTACTCCTTCATAGGTTTTCCCTTCAATCTCAATCGTGGGATGCTCAACAAACTGAACAATCTTCTTTCGCAGGTTTCTGTCTTGAATCTTGTTAACAATTTTTCTCAGTTGGGGGTCCACATCTGAAAACTCCCTTGTGATTTAAAGCCTTAGTTTTTGTGTCCTTATCTATTTTCTGTATATGCCTTAACACAAAAACACACTTTCAAAAGCTGAAACGCTTCATCTGTTCTTGTATTTTCCTTTCTCTTCATTTGCGATTTTGTGAGCGGTAAAAATTGGTTCTGGAATTCTGTGGGTTCTTGTACGCGCGCGCGCGCAACGCTTAACAATCTCTATGGCTCTTTTCAATGAGACTTTATGACCTATACTGACATACACAGGTCTCCGCCCCACCTTAGTCGTAACCGCTGCACCAACTATTTCTCCTCGGTCAACTAAAGGAGCCCATCCTTCACGCGTCATGTCTTTTACTTCACCGCAAAGTATGCTCTTTGCAACCCCAATCGTTGGCTTATCTATCATTAAGCCCAGATGACTGGCGAATCCCAGCCGGTAAGGATGGGCAATTCCTTGTCCGTCAACAAGGAACACATCAGCTTGGGTTTTCAGCTGTTTTATGGCGGTGAACGTAGGTGCAATCTCTCTGAAGGATAACAGGGTTGGAATGTAGGGGAACTGTGTTTTAACATGAGCCACCTGAGATTCTATGAGTGCAAGTGATTCGTAACTAAGAACGGTTGCCGCTCCCACAGAGATTTTTCCAACGTAAGCTACGTCTACTCCAGCCACGAAACGAATTTTTTCTGGAATTCTATCGTCTCTTACTACTTCCTTTGACAGGCGTCTCTGCATTGCACGAGCTTTATCTACGGAAAACTTCGAGTTAGATTGAACTAGCTGTTCGGGCCTAAACCTTCCTTGAACTGCCAACTTGCCTCTTTCTTCCAAGGGTTTTCTCTAACTTCCTTATTGACTGCTCAAGTAAATCTCTTCGCGCTTCTATGGTAACATCGCCCCTAGTAGCTTCAATGATACGGCGAGCCACATCACATTTTCTTCGAAGCCCCGGAACAAGCATGTAAGCTTCATTCATCCCCATCAATTCCACAAAGATCTGCTCCATCACTTGCAGACAATGCTCCGCATCTTTTACATCACCAGCGCGAAGAGAGTCGAGAGCTTGACGCCGAAGTTCTCCAATGACATCGGCTAGTCCAAGCACATAAGCAACAGCGGGAATGTCCATCTTCTCAGGTGCTATGAACTGGTTCTTCTCGACCAGATGGAGAAGAGTTTGAGCCTCAGCATATTCCTGCATGGCAGCATCCACAATTCCTGTGTGAACGAGGTCGGGGTGCACTTTCGCAACTTTGTGAAGTTCTATGAAAAGCTTGTCTGCCTCTTTAAGAAGTTCTCTTGCATCTTTAAATCGTTTCTGATGTATAAAAAGAATTGCTTGTTTTGACAAGCGTGTAGCTTTGCGCATGTCTTTCTGAACTTTTTCTTTAGCTTCCTCCTTCTCCTTTAGCTCTTTCTGAATCTTGCCAATGAAAGATTTTAGTGTCAAGTTATCACTTCAGGTGCTTCAAATGATGGTTCACTGCGTCTAATATGCTTTTGCTGATTCATGAAGACCTAGAGGGACTCCATTAGACTCAAAATCAGCATAATCTCTGAGAAACGGAAGGGATGATCTCCCTACATGTTTTCTCTAAGCATTTTGGCCAGCCGCTGAACTCCTTCAACTATCTGCTGTTCTGACGGATACGAAAAATTGATTCTCATAGCATTCTGCCCTTTGCCATCGCAGTGGAAAGCCGAACCGACAACGTAGGCTACTTTGTTTTCAACGGCTTTTGGAAACAGATCGTTGGCACTTATCTTCTCAGGTAATTCGATCCATAAGAACAAGCCTCCCTGCGGCTTGGACCATTTTACTCCTTC
>CAYFZT010000142.1:0-3741 GCA_964347555.1 uncultured Candidatus Bathyarchaeia archaeon
CGGTTCAAAAGCTTCATGAAAGACTTGAAAAAGAAGAACTAATCTACTACGAGTAGTAGAATCCTTCAATTCTCCTCCTTATTAGCAGATTAATAACAGGTTTAGGTTTCTTTGGCAAGATTTGGAAGCCCTTTTTACATCATATTTTGAGAACACAATATTTGTGATAGAACCCAGCTAAAATTCAAGGTCTATTTAGAAAACAAAAGGCTTTTACTGAAGGGTTCTGCTGTATCTTTTGACTTCATGGCTGATAATTAATGGAAAAAAACTCGAAAAACGCTTTCGACTTGCTTGTCAAACCCATTAGGAGATTGATTGAGCAGAGAGGGTTCTCTTCTCCCACAGAGCCTCAGGAGAAGACCATACCCAAGATTTTAGAAGGAAAAAATGTCCTTCTCATCTCACCTACTGCAACTGGGAAAACTGAAGCCGCGGTTCTTCCTGTTCTCAACATGCTTCTCTTAACGCCAGAGCGTCCTCCAGGAATAAAAATTCTGTATATTACGCCTCTTCGTGCTTTGAACAGAGACGTTCTAGAGCGCATGCAATGGTGGTGTAACAACTTAGACATCAAATTGTCCGTTAGACACGGCGACACCGAAACCAAGGAAAGGACAAGGCAATCCAGAAGCCCGCCAGACATGCTCATAACTACACCAGAGACAATGCAAGCCATTCTGCCAGGTTGGATTTTGCGTCAACACCTGATGCAGGTTAGATGGGTCATCGTGGATGAAGTTCACGAGATGGCTGACAGCAAAAGAGGCAGTCAACTCTCTCTTGCACTTGAAAGGTTGAGATGGATCACTGGCAAAGACTTCCAAACAATAGGGTTGTCAGCCACCATTGGCAGTCCCGAGAAGGTTGCACAGTTCCTTGTAGGTAACGAACGTCCAATCGAGATTGTAAGGGTACCGGTTGCGCGAATGATGAAACTGCAAATTCTGTTCCCTAAGCCTACCCAGGAAGATGCGGAACTTGCTTCTGCGTTGTTCACTCATCCCGAAGTTGCCGCAAGACTTCAAGTCATTCGTGAGTACATCAAGAAGCAGCGATCTGTGCTTCTCTTCACAAACACGCGGGCAATATCAGAGGTTCTCGCAAGCCGATTCAAGGTTTGGGACATAGACTTTCCAGTTTCTATACATCGATGTTGGACGAATAGATATGGTCATCCAGTACATGAGTCCTAGACAGGTGACGAGGCTCATTCAACGCGTAGGCAGAAGCGGACATAGGATAGACCGCATTGCTCAGGGGCTTATAATAACAATGGATTCAGATGACGCTCTAGAAGCCATGGCAATTGCCCGCAGAGCCTATAAGGAAGAGTTGGAGCCAGTTGCCGTTCCAGATAAGCCTTACGATGCCTTGGCTCACCAGATAATTGGCTTGCTTCTCAGAAAGAAACGCTGGTACTTCTACGAGATCTACGACCTGTTCAAAAAAGCGTATCCATACGCTGACCTCACTCTGGAGGATGTACAAAAGGTCCTAACCTACATGCACACCCGTTTTCCACGTTTAGCATGGGTTTCCTTTGAAGACATGATTGCCATAAAACCCCGTCGCACTAAGACGCTCTACGAGTACTATTTTGGAAACCTCTCCATGATTCCAGATGAAAAGCAGTATCTGGTTGTGGACCAGTCTTCTGAATCTGCAGTTGGCGTTCTCGACGAAGCATTTATGGCAGAACACGGAAAACCAGGAATCAAATTCATAATTCGCGGAAGCCCATGGAAGATCGTCAACGTTTATGCCGACAAGGTCTACGTCAAAGCAGTAGATGATCCTACAGGCGCTATACCAAGCTGGATTGGTGAGGAAATTCCCGTTCCCTTTGAAGTGGCACAGGAAGTCGGAGCTATACGAGGTTTCGTGGAAAGGCGACATGGAAAGAAAGTGAAACTTGAACAGATAGCGGAACAGTTATCCAAAAGATATCCTGCAGAGGAGGATACAATTGTCAGGGCATTGCAAGAAACGATTGAGCATGTTGAACATGGCTTTATGGTTCCCACAGATACACGTTTGGTCCTTGAAGATTGGGAAGACCTTGTGATTATTCATGCGAATTTTGGTTCCCTAACTAATCGTGCTCTCGCTCAGTTGTTAGGTCACTTGTTAACGGAGAAATCGGGGTACACTGTAGCGGTTCAACATGACCCTTACCGCATTTTCATTCAAACTATGGGTGCAGTTAATTCGGAAAGCGTCATAGGCTTGTTCAACGAACTTAAGAAGATGTCTGAAGCAGCAGTTCGAGACACACTGACAAGAGCGGTTGTAAGAACAGGTTTATTCAAGCGTAGAATGATTCATGTTGCTCGAAGGTTTGGGGCGCTCAAGAAGTGGGTTGATTTTAGCACAGTAAGCTTAAGAAGTTTAATGAAGAGTTTTGAAGACACTGTTATCTACGATGAGGCGCTCAAGGAAGTTTTCATGAAAGATTTAGACCTTCAACAGCTTTTGTACGTTCTCAGTCAGCTTCGAAAGGGCGAAGTCGAACTTGTAAAGCTTGAAAACCACAATGTCGCCACTCCTGTTGCTCGAGTTGGCATCGAACGAGTCAGCATGAAAACCGATCTAATCCCTCCCGAAAGAATGAAACGCATACTAATCGAGTCAGCTAAGGTGCGCTTGCTAGACGAGGTTCGCGTCTTCATGTGCACCAACTGTAAGGACTACATCGAAACAATTCGTATCAGAGATTTGCCAGACAAGCCAACGTGTCCAAAATGTGGTTCCTCAGAACTAGGTGTACTCCGTAGAGAAGAAGAGAAGATCCAGATACTCGTAGAGAAGAAAGGTGAAAAACTGACTAAAAGCGAGCAAAAATGGTGGAAACAAGCCCTCAGAACAGCTGAACTTCTAGCTAACTATGGAAAGCCAGCTGCTGTAGCCTTAGCTGGGCGAAAGATGCGAGTCTCAGATGTGGAAGAGATCTTTCGGCGAGAAAAGGAGTTGTCAGATCAGCTTTTTGAATTGATAATTGAAGCTGAAAGAAACGCGTTAAAAAGAAGATTCCTGTAGAGTACGAAGCTATATCATTTTTCAGTATTTATTGTGTGACTAAGTGTCATGTTTTATAAGTGAAGGTTCTTGTTAGTAAGGTGATTTAAACTGAATTCTTAGTCGTTATGCAGAATTCCCAAAATATAAAAGAGCTGAGCATTAAAGTAGTCTTCGCTTGAAGGAGGTTGTGTTGAAATCAGCTTAGAGCTGAGCCGCCAAAAACTTCGAGAGCAGGTTTTGAGTCGTTTCAATTACATCAAAACATGTGTCTTAGCCAGAGAGCTATGCCTGCTAGTGCGTACTAACCGTGTTGCCTTCAATATAAAAGATGCTCATGACTGTTGCGCTTTTGTCTCCCAGCTTTGTGCGGAGGCGGGCTGCAAAGAACCTAGCGACATCTGCAAAAAAGCATCAGAAGCCGTCTTAAGCAGCGAAGGGCAATATCTAGAACTTTGTGCACAGAGCTGTATGAAATGTGGAGAAGCTAGGAGACCTCAACAGCCAACCACAGCGACGAAGAAGAAAACGGTGTATGTTGCTTAGAGAGCACCTACACTTTAACAAAGCGTTATAATGTTCTGGCTTTTGCTGTTTTACAATTCGAAAAAGAAATAAGCATCTAGGGGAACTATACAGCATCACAAAAATGCTGTGGAGAAAGGTAACTTGTTCATAGCGCCCTTTGTTGCAACACCGCTTCCAGTTGTCCGTCGCATGCTT
>CAYFZT010000143.1:0-1526 GCA_964347555.1 uncultured Candidatus Bathyarchaeia archaeon
GCCCATTACACACTGCACTATGGTTGCTTTCAAGGTGTTTCCTCTCGTATCGAATGTTTTTAGCGAGGTTTAACCTTTATCTTACCAGTGAATAACTTTTCGCTTTTCCGCCGCCATTTCAGTTGGCAAGAGGATCGAAGCCTTTTTCTTGAAGTTTTGAACCTTCCTTTTTTCGTCTTTTCCACCAGCACACAATCGTGACTGCCACAACTGCTAGAGTTTATCGGATGTATGACGTAATGACGTTCTTCCTTTGCCTTAGGCTTTCACGAAACTTAGTTGGGTAAACCCCTATATCTATGTATTGTGTATTAAGATATGAGATACATGTCTCGCAAAGGACATATTGTATCCCCGTGGAACCTTAGAACTGTTCCACAAAAATCCAGAAGGATCAAAAGATGTCTGAAGAAGAAAAAAGAAAGTTACAGGCGAAAGAAGTGGCTAGTGCTTTTGGCACACTCGCTGCTTTGCAAATGATTCGCATGAGATGCATCTAAAACTAAGCTTTGCTCTGCATGACCCGTCGCTCCCCTCCTTCTTTTTGTGAAAGTCAAAACTCAAGCGGATGATAAACTCAGAGTTGAAAACCAACGATGTAAATGCTTCTGTGAAAATCAGAAGCCTCGGACGGGATTTCGTTTAGAGTTCAAATCTCCATCAAAATCGGAAAAAATCTGGGGAATGCGGGAGATAACCCGAAGAAAATTCGGGAGCAGATATCTCTACCAAGATTCTCCCCAGTGAGCACTGACTATGCCTATGTCGAATATGTCAACTGCTAAGTCATTGTTGATATCAGCATATACATCGTAGCCCGATGGACCTATTGGCGGACCAGGATACCAATGGGCACTGATGTAACCAATATCAAATATGTCAACGATCCTGTCTGCATTTACATCACCCACAATTGGGCTCAACGGATTCATGAGAGGATAGTTGTCTTGGTTCAATGCATCAATAACGTATGGTGTGTCACCTACTCCATCTCCATCAGCGTCCACGCCTGCATAGTCATCCCAATAGTTGCCGCCTGAGGGGTAGCCGTCGTCCCAAAAGTTGGCAATACCAGGCGTTCCGATGTATACCTTCTGGGTGTTGCTTATGAAGTTGTTATGGTAAAACTTGTTGTCGGAAGACGCGGTGAGGTAGACGCCAAAGGTGTTGCTTGTAATGGTGTTCCCAGAGACGGTGTTGTTAGACGACGAGTCGAGCAAGACGCCGATGGTGCTGTTTGTTATGGTGTTCCCCGAAACAGTGTTGTTGTTACACAACGAGAAGATCTCGACGCCATAGGTGCTGTTTGTTATGGTGTTCCCCGAAACAGTGTTGCGGTTAGACGACGAATAGAGAAAGATGCCATAGGTGCTGTTTGTTATGGTGTTTCTAGAAATAGTGTTGTTGTCAGAAAACCGGAAGATGCGGACGCCCCACCAAGTTTTTATTATGGTGTTTCCGGAAACAGTGTTGTTAGAAGACAAGGCTATGTTGACGCTAGCACCGTTGTTTGTTATTGTATTTCC
>CAYFZT010000143.1:1536-2357 GCA_964347555.1 uncultured Candidatus Bathyarchaeia archaeon
CCTGAAGTGTGTATCCTTTTCCACCCACTATTATGTTGCTTCTCTCCACCACAATTTCATCAGAAATACTGCTGGTAAAGGTGTAGATGACATTGTCAACCGTCGAAATGGGCGCATCTGGCGGGTCAATACTGCCGTCAGCTTTAATGTAAATAGTTCCAGACGCCCTCACTGGAGAAGTGTTAATAGCCAACACTAATGAGCATAATGACAGCAGTGTGAGTGCTGTTCCACACACAGCATTCCGTCTCAAAACTGTGTTCTCCTCTCTCGAATAGTTACACTAGTGGTAGAATCAATTTATAATTTGTGAAAAAATCTTCTATAACTAGAGATGTTGCCTTTAAGATCTGACTTAGATTTGGAAAGAAACGGGGAAGTTCGCGGGGGACATCCCGAAGAAAATTAGGAAACAGATATCCCTTCTCTTGCGAACAGACACAACATCCCAAAAAAGAGGGGTTTGTTTGTGGCTTTATGTCGGTTTTCTTCGCCACTTAGGCACTGTCACGTAAGCAACCAATGCAATTATCATAGCGGCTGAAGCCATGCGCGCGCGCATTATTGCTGCCCTAATCCATTTGCCAAGATTCTTGCGGTAGCTACGACTCTATAGCCTCCTAGATTGCGCACACGCACAGTGGCTCAGCAATGCCAGAAAAATCCGCGAAGGAGGTGAAAAAGTATGACTGCTAAGAAAGAAGTAGAGTTAAATATCAAAATGCGTGATGGCATAGACCCTATATTCAGCAATTTCTGTAACATTAACCACAAGGATGATGAATTCACTTTCACTTTTTGCCATGTTTTTCCTGTCCCTG
>CAYFZT010000143.1:2367-2941 GCA_964347555.1 uncultured Candidatus Bathyarchaeia archaeon
AAATGCCGATGGCAAAGGGTAGCATGGAAGCTATTGTGACGATGACTCCGCAACATGCAAAAAGACTACTCAAGGCCTTGTCTGACGACATTCGGAAATACGAACAAAGGTTTGGCAACATCAAGTTAGTAGAGGAGAATAAAGTTAAAACAGGCATGTACACCTAGACTACTGCAGGCATGCGCCATCCCTATACCGGATTAGTCTATCATTAGGGCCATTCATAATGATTTCAAGAAATAGACCGAATTTGTAGTTATACGGGTCCTTCGTGAAAGCCATTAGCTTAGTTTCATCAAATTGCCTCTGAGCATCAGCGTGGTATATTTCTCCTCAAAGACAACGTCTTTAATTTGCATGTTGCCAATTTCTCCTATTCTTGCACCGCTCTCATAGGTTGTTATTATGAAGGCCTTGTTCCTCGGATTATCCGCTGCGTCTACAAGCTGTTGAATCTCATTCTCAGTTAGGAGTTCGCTAGGTAGAAGACTATCCTTCTTGCTGAAGGTAGTCTTTATCCACTTGACCTCTGCTGGATACTCTTCATTCCGTCCTTTAAGCCACTTGAAAAACC
>CAYFZT010000143.1:2951-3721 GCA_964347555.1 uncultured Candidatus Bathyarchaeia archaeon
AACCTCTTCAGAGTTACCTTGTAGTCATGTTTGGTCCAGGGTGAGTAGGCGCTTCTCTTCAACCAGTAGACAAAACGTTCAATGTCTTCCCGATTGGCATCGTCAAAATCCTTCTTGAGTCGTTCAGTGATCTTTCTCAGGGTTAGAATATACTTAACTACCCTACCTTTACTGAGTCCTTCAGTAAAAAGGGAATCCTTAAACTTTCTAATCAATTCCGAGTTCTCAGTGGAAATTGGGTTGCATGAGTTTACAAGTCTCTCGGCTGAAACGAGCCTGTCATCAAAACCATGGATATCTCTCCTTCGCCCCAATTCCGATCATTGAACATTAAAAAATTAAGTGCTTTTATCCTTTATGTTTGGAGCCTCGGGCGGGATTTGAACCCGCGACCACCGCCTCTTCGGGACTGTTCAGTTTTACTTACCAAGGAGATGCCCAAACCAGACTAGGCCACCGAGGCTAAGCTTTCAGAATTTATTACAGAACATGCCATGTTTTAAAGCGTTTTGTCGGCTGGTTGAGAGCCTCTTATAACAACATTGAAGGCTGCGCGGCGCTATTTGCCAAAACACTTATTTCTCTTCATCCCCTATTATCTCCTCGATGTGCGGGCGCCTAATTGAAAGGAAAACATAAATTATATGCGAAGGTTTGTGTTTTTCTATTCGTGATATCTACAGGATTATATGGAATTAGCGCGGTTTTGCAAACGTATCAGGCTGTGAAATAAAAGAGCAGTGAACTGCCACAGCAACCTACCGAGATCA
>CAYFZT010000144.1:0-3635 GCA_964347555.1 uncultured Candidatus Bathyarchaeia archaeon
TGTGGAAAAACGACGACTGGAAGATGCGTAATTAGATTGATTGAACCTACCTCAGGCAAGATAATATTCAAGGGTGTAGATCTTCTAACTCTCTCACTTGAGCGAGAGGTTCGAAGACTAAGACGCAATATGCAGATTATATTCCAAGATCCGTACGAAACGTTGAACCCGCGAATGAGCGTTTTCGACATTTTATCAGAGCCGTTGCGGATTCAGAAAGTCACAAAAACCGAGAGAGAAACAAGCGAAAGAGTGAGAAAAACTTTAGAGGATCTAGACCTGATTCCACCTGAAGAATTTTTGTTCAGGTTTCCACATGAGCTTAGTGGCGGGCAGAGACAACGCGTCGCCATAGGGAGAGCTTTCATACTTCAACCGGAATTTTTGGTTGCAGACGAACCAGTATCTATGCTTGATGCATCTATCAGAATTGAAGTCCTAAAGCTTCTTCTAGGCATGCAAAGAAGATTCCAGACATCATTCCTCTACATAACGCACGATATAGCCTTGGCAAGACACATGTGTGATAACATTGCAGTTATGTACCTGGGGAAAATCGTGGAGAAAGGTAGCGCAGAAGACGTCATTCGCAAACCGTTACATCCCTACACTGAAGCCTTAATAGCCGCTGTGCCCGTTCCAGACCCTACTGCTAGACGAATTGAGGTAGTAATCAAGGGCGAGGTGCCCAGCGCCATCTACCCTCCTTCGGGATGTAGATTCCACACCCGATGTCCCCATGCTATGGAGATCTGCAGAAGAGAAGAACCCCCTCTAGTGGAGATTAAAGAAAACAGGAAGGTTGCATGTTACCTCCACACAAAGGCCTAGGAGTTCCCAGTTCTCAGGAAGAGTCAAGCGCTCACTGTCACGTCTGAGGAGCTGTCAATGTCATCTAGCACTCAAAAGGCTATCAGAGTGATTTTTCTGTCAACCACCATAATTTTCACTACATTCATTCTCTATACTACCAACGTTTATTTCATTGTCTTTAGAGGTGTTAGAAGCTTTGAAGTTATAGCTCCAGGACTCCAGATAAGAACTATCAACAGTTCCAACATTTCGGCGACAACTAATATAACTATTCAAAACCCATCGGAGTTAACTTTCGAGTTGCGGCAAATAAGAGAAGTGCTCTTTCTAAATGGACAATTTGTTTTAGCTCAAACTGTGTCCGAACCTGACGCGACGCTGATCGAACCTAGTTCAGTTTCAACATTTTTGATTGAAGCAGATGTACCTTTACATAGAACGGCTTATGTGCAGAAGAATATAGATGGAGTTTGGGGGGTTTATGTCAGAATTTTTTTAGACGCTCCGTTAGTCGATGGATACTCTTGGTCGAATACTTGGGTCATAACCGAAGTGGTGAAAGTAAAGATGAACACTGATCACGATCTTGTTGCATCTGCGCGTTGAAAAAGGGAGTGTATTGTTTTGACATCTAATGTTAAGAAAAGGCGTTATCCATACTCGAAGTGGAGAGTTTATTGGAGTGGCATGGTGGTCGTGCTCTCCGTGATCTTAGCATTTCTACTACTACGTGAACCTTTTTGGCTGGTTTACTGTTTTATTTCTGTAGCCATTGCAACAGCAGCTATATACTTTCTGAAAACTCGTTTCTCCTTCTTGCCAGAAGCAGATGACTCACAGGAATCTCTGAAGAGTCGCACTCGTTTGAGAGCGCTCCTCTTCTTTCTTATGCTCCTTGCAGTATTCTTGGTTCCACTAGTATTTGCAATGTTTTTGGACCCCTACGTCTGGTTTATTCTAATTATTAGCTTTACCTCAGGGATCAGTCTTGCAGAGGTGTTTGTTTACCTCCAAACTGCGCGCGCGCGAGGCTAAGATGTTTGAAGCTGCTGGATGAGAGGAAAAGTATGGAGTACGAGAAAAGTAAACCGTTTAGACCTCAGTGGAGATGGGGTATAGTCATCGCTTCGGGCCTTAACTACGCTGGGGTCACCCTGCTAATGCTTTTTTGGGGGCGGAGCGAGTTTTTCTTTCCTGCTGAGGTCCTTATGTACTTCATAATCCTAATGTTTAGCGTAAGTTTTATGATGGGTGCTCTTTTGGTTGATCTTGAAAGAGCTTTTGTGTACAGCATTCTTGGTCTAATAATCGGCAATGCGATTGCAGTCACAATTTTCTTGGCGCCCTATAACATGTTTGGTGAAAGCGTTGGAGCGGTGAACGTTGCAACTCTTGTGGTTCTTAGTGCTGTTGGAAAGCATCTGCTCATAAGCATTGCACCATACTTGGTAGGCACGATTCTAGGGTGCTTCATGGGTGAAAGCTTAACCAGACTAAAATAGTGTTTTATACGGTTTACAATAAATGAAGATCCAGGAAGCGCGCGCAGGTGCCTTCGCTGCCTATAACATGAAGCTGGGAAATCACACCTTCTGGCTTCGTATCTCCTCTGCACGTAAACAAGCTATATAATGGTTCGGTTCAATCTCCACTAACTGAGGTTCAGTATCTCCACAGAAAACCTTTGCATACTTGCATCTGGGATGAAACTTGCACCCTGGAATCGGGTAGAGCGGATTTGGCGGATCCCCGGGTAATCCCTCGAACTCAAAAAAACCCTTCTCAACATCTATTCTTGGCACCGATGCCAACAAACCCCGAGTGTAGGGATGTATGGGTCTCTTAAAAATTGTCTTAACATTAGCGTGCTCAACGATTTTTCCAGCATACATAACATAAACATAGTCAGACATCTCTGCAATGACACCAAGGTCATGCGTAATTAGAAGCATAGAAAGACCGAACTTTTCCTTCATAGCTTTAAGAAGCTGCAGGATCTGTCTCTGCACAGTCACATCCAGAGAACTCGTAGGCTCATCCGCAATGAGCAAAGAAGGATTCCGTATTAAAGCCATCGCAATTAAGATTCGCTGGCCCTCTCCACCGCTGAACTGGTCTCTGAAGTGATAATAGCGCTTCTTGGCGTCCGAAATCTCCACTTTTCCTAAATGTTGAACAACCACCTTTCTCACTTCCTTCAACTTGGCTTCCTCATGTTCCGTGAGGGGTTCTCCTGTTTGACTTCCAACAACGTCCATAGGATGAAGAGAAGGTATGGGATTTTGGGGTATAAAGGATATTTCTGTTCCCCTTATCAACCTCATCTCGTCTAGTGGCAACTTAAACAGGTCCCTGCCTTCAAAATGCACTTTTCCTTCAATTTTCCACAATGGCTTACCTTTTCCTAGTGGCTGGAGAATCCTCAAAATGGAAAGGGACGTTACAGTTTTTCCCGCCCCAGTTTCCCCAACTAACCCAACAGTTTCCCCTCTTCTAATGGTGAGATTGACACCGTCAACTATTTTCACCATGCCTTCCTTGCTGTACATGTATGCCTTCAGATCCCTAACACTCAACAGCGGACGCATTCCATCCACCATCTGATTGCATGCCTATCAGAAACTAAACTAGAACACGAGTGTTTTATATCTCTTTTTTTTCCCAGCTATCACACACGCTGCTGAACACACGGAAAGGCACCAAGCTAATTTTGCATCAACAAGGACCGATGCTCAATCCTGTTCGCAAATATTGTTAAAACAAGTTTGCTATCTCTGTGAATGTGGTTATTGACCACCCAACTACAGCCAAAGTTGTGAAAA
>CAYFZT010000145.1:0-3630 GCA_964347555.1 uncultured Candidatus Bathyarchaeia archaeon
TACGACCCCACCACATTCAACTCAATAACAAATTT
Source organism: uncultured Candidatus Bathyarchaeia archaeon (assembly GCA_964347555.1). Lineage (GTDB taxonomy): Archaea > Thermoproteota > Bathyarchaeia > Bathyarchaeales > Bathyarchaeaceae. The sequence continues at coordinate 36 of CAYFZT010000145.1, forward strand.
TAGATATATGCGTTTCCCGATTGAAAGAAATTTTCTCTTATCTTTTATCCAGCCAGTACACTCTCCATTCAGAGACACGCCCATCACGCACTTTGGCAGTCCACATGCTTGGACCATTAAGCTTTGGCTCATTAGAGCAGGTAGAATACCCAACCATAACAGCAACATTGTTTTCAACTGTTACGGATGTGAAAATGTTTCTGTAATCAGGATAGTTCTCAAAGAATTGCCTCCAACCTTCTTTCATGTTTTTATCCACATCTCCAGAGTTATCTATGAACGTGTGATCATCAGTCATTAGCTCCACTAAACCATCCAGATTTCGCTGGTTTATCTTTTCATTGAACCTCAAAGCCACCATCATAACATCGAAAGCATCCATCTTCATCCATCCCATTCCAAAGTTTGATGTAAATTATATAACTTATGCCTGTTCTTCTAAGATGCGTGCACACTAGAGCGAGCCGGAAATCACAGTTTTGAAACAAATTCTTCGATTTTCGGTCTCACTTTCTCCCACTGCTGCTTGCGGGTTATCACAAACTTCTGTCTTCTCTTCCATTCTCCATTCCTGTTGTTCCAAACATAAACAGCTACTTGTCTTCTCCCATATGACTCCAGAAGTACTACTGCTGACCACCATTTATCTGTCTTATAGATATTTGCACTATCGATTACTTTGAGAACTTCAGAAACAGGCAGCTTTTCTTCCTCTTTCATTTTTTTGAGCCTCTCTCTACACCCTATCCTTGGAACCATACTAAGACTCGTTTTATTATATCAATCTACTGCAACCATAGACTTATGCGCGCACGAAATTGTTATTCGAACTTCTGTTTTTGACAGAAATCTTTACAGACACACGCTCACGCAGAATATGAACTACTAATCTACTATGTGAAGCAATCTCTGCTCATAACAAAATTTATATCCAACATTCATGTTTCCTTTCCGTCAACAGCCAGCCAGAACGGAGCAAAGCAAAAGGCGTCTTTGCCGACGAGGCTTGTTCTGTTTAAGTTCGGCTTGTTCCGCGATAAGGACGAAAGAACCGCATGCCGAGAAGGCTTACAGAAAAAAACCAGACTACTGACAAAAAACCTAGAAGACCAAGAAGATTCGAAGTGAACGGGCATCAACCAGATATTTTTCAACAAATTCCAGTGAGTGAAGGACAAGAAATAGAAGTTGTCATAGACGACGTAGGCAGCAAAGGCGATGGTATCGCAAGAGTACAAGGCTTTCTCATCTTTGTACCCAAAGCTAGAATCGGAAAACGTTTAAGAGTAAAGATCGTAAAAGTAGAAAGAAAATACGCCATCGCGGAAAAAATAACTCCATAGGAGGCAAATTGTGAAGATAAAAGAATTGAGAAACGGAATGCGCAGAGTAGACGTCGCAGCCAAAGTCCTCGAAAAATCGTCCACCCGGGAAGTTATGTCACGATACAAAGACGTGGTTCACCGAGTAGCCAATGCTATAATCAGCGACGACACAGGAAACATAAAACTCACACTTTGGAACGACCAGATTGAAAAAGTTAACGTAAACGACAACATCAAAGTCGAAAACGGATACATCACAACGTTCAGAGGAGAAATGCAGCTAAACGTTGGAAGATACGGAAAACTCACCGTAAACGAATAATCCTTCCATGCCAAGTCAGCGGAAAATTTGAAAAAACGTAGAAGAGAGGTGAAACAATGCGAAATGAAAGAAGAGGAAGACGATTCGGCCCTCGGTTCCCACCGAAACCAGTGGAAATAGGCAAGGAATACGACGTAGAGATACAAGAAACCAGTCGTAGAGGCGAAGGAATAGCACGAATCAAAGGACTTGTATGCTTTGTTCCAAACACCAAACCAGGCGAGAACGTCAGAATTAGAATAACAAGAATAAGCCAAAGATTCGCAGAAGCCGAAGTCGTCGGAAAAGCCAAAGAAAAGGCTGAAGGCGAAACAGAAGCCGCAGAAGAAGAATACGAAGAATCCGAAAACGAAACTGAGTAACCTCGAACTGTAATGTCGCAGATGTCTTTTCCTCACGGGTGCCTTCGAAAAACAGAGCCGAAGATCAAAGTGGCAAGCTAAGCCTTTTTTCTCTTTCTCCTAGTCGCTTTACGTTTTGTTCTCCGCTTAGGCTTCTCCTTTTCAGGCTCTACAACTTCCTTTCGGGCATGAGCTGAGGGTGAAACAGTCGTTGTTTCTTTAGAAGGTGGCAGAGCAAGCGGAGGAGCTGATGGAGTAGTTTCAGGAATAAATATTACCGGCTTCGGTCTTTGGGAATAGCCTAAGATTATCAATATTAAACCCAAGGCAACAAAAACCACTGTAAAAACTGTACTTGTAAAAGCATCCAGCGTTAAAAGTTCTCCAGAGACAACGTTCATGTAAGGCAATGCAGCAATCAAGAAACATATGACAGCTACAGCGTACAATCCGTAATCTGCTCTCAAACTTTGTGCCCCCTAATGAGCGTTACTGTTCATAGAAACATCTTAAATAATTTTCTAATACTCCATGACGTAAATCAAGTTTTTAACTAGGCTCAGGTGGAGATTGGTCTTTCTGGAGTATGGCTTCCCATATGCCGAACCCGCTTACGGTTTCAGGGCGCTCCACAGGGTTGTACCATCTTTTTTTCGTGCCAGCTTTAGACCTAAGTTTCCACTTGAAAGATTTTGATTCTCTATCTATTCTGTTCAGCAAAGTTTCTATTTTTCCTGTTATCTCCTCTCTATCCTCTTTGGCAAAATGACGTGGATCAATTTCTACATCTGGACCTAATCTGTCTATTTCATTGATGAACCTTCTGATTTTTTTAAGATTAGTAGTGGCGGTGTACCAGAATCCCCAGTCTTCTGCTAGTATTTTGGCTATGTATGAGGCGTCAATGCTTTCGTTTTCTCTCTTCTCTCCTATATTGTGAGCCTTTAATAGAACCAAGCAGTCTTTCAAATCTTTGATGCTGAATGCTTCCCACATTTGTATCTTTTCAAGTAACAGATCGGTTACAGAGATTGTTGGGTGATCTAGTTCCAGTCTTCCTCTAAAATCCACAGGGTGGTTTGCAACTAACAGTTTGTCGTAGAAAATGTCCACGTAAAACCAGCCTTTTGGATGATAATATATCTGCCTCTCAGAAGCAGCTGAAGAAAGAGTTGCTCTCCTCTTGGCATATCCCATCTCTCCGAAGAAATTTTGAATTTCTTTTCTATGTTTGCGGTAAGACATAAAGTCCATGTCGCTGTATTCTTGCCCTTTCACAACTCCTGTTCCTATTCTGCGCAGTTTGGTTGCAAAGTCCTTGTACTCCTGGCAGTGCATCGCTACTCCTAATCCACCCATAACTCTAAGAATTATACCTTTCTTTACAGCCTCTTCGACTATGGTTTCTGCTTCTTGGAGAAATACTTCAGTTGGAACAATTCCCTTCCAGTCTTCAGGCAGTTCCCTTATGATTTCCTTATCGAGCATCCATGACACTTATTTATTTCTCCTTTCAGCCTTCTATTCTCTGGAGCTTGATGATTTTGTTGCCTTTGAACTCAATTAGAAACGCCCTGAGTATCCCTTCCGCATATTCGCTTCCTGGA
>CAYFZT010000146.1:0-3556 GCA_964347555.1 uncultured Candidatus Bathyarchaeia archaeon
TTAAGAAGAGAGACCGAGAAAAACGGAAAATTCTGCGAGAACTAAGCTATAAGAAATACCTGAAAGGAGCTAAGATGCACTCTTATCCTTTAAGCTGGATGAAAATCGAGGGCATTCCAAACCTAGAAGAAGAATTAGGCAAAAAAGTGAAGCTAATTCTTGAAGACGACGAACAAGGACTGCTAGTTGGGCTACATGATGAAACAGAGACATTTTTGGGAATCGGTATTCTTGACAAGATTAACTATGAACGCAGCATACTTCGGATCTACACTCCAGTGACCACCAATGTTTCCTATATTCATGTAGGTCAGGTGAGACTAGATAGACAAGGCAGAGAGATTGGTTTAGAAAAGACCTTGCAGATGTAAAAATTTGTGCTATAGATGAAACTTGGTCAGGTTTGAAGTTTGTTTACAGATTGAAGGATAGACAATAGCTCCTTATATAAACCGTTTAGAAACTATTTACTGAACTGTTTAAACGCGTATAGTAAGTTAGGTTGTTTCCATGACAGAAGAGATTATTGGACATGGCACTTGGTATGACAAAACAGCGCTTCAGATTATCAAAAGAGAGCGGAAGCTGGGTAGAAGCCTCGATCTGATACGAACTGAAATGGGCATAGGGATCTCTGGAATTCCTCACATTGGGCACATCGGCGATTCTTCTCGTTCATATGCGATTTCCGTGGCGCTTCAGGCTCAGGGATACAACTCTGAGTTAATAGCTTTCGCAGACGACAAAGATGGCCTACGCAAGGTTCCAGCCGGGCTTCCAAACTCGTTAAAGAAGTATCTTGGCTATCCAGTAAGAGAAATCCCCGATCCTTACAAGTGTCATGAAAACTTTGCTGAACACATGAAGCTGCTTCTTGTTGAAGCTCTAGATAAGTGTGGAATTGAGTATAAGCTCGTTTCAGGCGCAGAAATGTATGAAAGAGGATTGCTTAACGCCGAAATCAAGGCTATTTTGATTAACGCTAAACGTGTAGGTGAAATCATTCAAGAAGAGGTTGGGCAAGAAAAATATGAAGAAGCTCTGCCTTACTTTGCCATTTGCAGCAATTGCGGTCGAATCTACACAACTCAAACATATGATTTTTTACCAAAAGAAGAAAAGGTTCTTTACACTTGCGAAGGAATGGAAGTCAAAGGACAATGGTTTGAAGGTTGCGGGCACAAAGGTGAAGCCGACTTCACTATGCCAGGAAATTTTGGGATGGCCTCCACCAAGCCATGTGCAATATGAAATGTTCCTTGACAAAAGCGGCAAAAGAATCTCTAAATCAGCAGGCAATGTTTTTACTCCACAAGTTTGGTTCCGTTATGGTTCGCCTCAGTCGCTTATTTTGCTGATGCTGAAACGTTTCGTGGGAACTCGTTCGCTTTCAGTGGTTGACATACCTCAGTACATGAATGAACTTGATGAGCTTGAAGACATATATTTTGGAAAGAAAAAGATACCTGAGAAGAAGGAGTTCGCCAAATTAACTGGTTTGTACAAGTATTGTTGGTGGCTTAATCCGCCCAGCAAACCTAGCATACATGTTCCGTATAATCTTCTAGTTTACCTGATGAGAGTTGCACCGAAAGGCTCAGAAGCAGAGTACATCGCTCCGAAACTGCGAGAATATGGCTATCTTACGGAAAAGAAACTGTCAAACAATCTACTGCAAAGAATTGAATTCGCACGCAACTGGGCAAGAGACTTCGCAGAAATAAAAGAAACCACAGTAAAACTTAGCAGTCAAGAAGCATCCGCAATTAAAAACCTCATGGATGTTCTCCAAACAGAAGCTGATGAAAATCAGATACAAAGCGCTATTTTCAACTTATCCCGAGAACATAACATAAAGCCTAGGCGATTTTTCAAGGCTCTTTACATGATACTTCTTGGAGTTCCAGAAGGTCCTAGACTTGGACCCTACATGATAGCCATGGGAAGAGAAAACGTAATTGACGCCTTAAAAAGAGCCTTAAAACGATATAGGAGAAAATAGCCCCTTGGAGTTTCACAAAATAGCTGTAGATGAGCTTCCATACGTTTCCTACCTCTGCCTTTGGGGTATTAGTCGACAGCAAAAAGAAGCCATGAAAGAACATATGGAGAAGCGGCTCAAGTGGATTGAAGAGATGATGCCGAAGGGACTCGAGATAACAGTAGCCTTGGGTCCCAGAAAAAGCAAAAAGGGACTAATTGAGTATCTTCCAATTGAAATAGCTCCTGAACCAGTAAAAGGAGAAAGCTCTTTTTTCATTAATTGCATTTGGGTTCTGTCACGTTATTCGAAGGCAGGTATAGGCAAAGGGCTTATGCAGCATTTTCTCAAGGAAGCAAAAAACGTCGGTGGAGCCACTGTGCTAGCATATGAAGATGACAAATGGTTTGATTATTTTGACTACATGCCAGCCAGCTTCTTCCGAAGATTTGGATTTGAAGAAGTCTCTAGAGATGGTACTCGTGTGCTTCTGCACTTAGATCTAGGAGCACATAAATTGCCGATGCTTGTTTCTCCTAAGAAGCGGGTGACGGGCGAGAAAGGCAAAATAGTAATGGATGTGTTCTGCAACAGCCAATGTCCTTGGTGTGGATTGATGCTAGACACAGTTAAGAGAAACCTGCGAGAATCTTCTAATGTAACGCTTAACGTGGTCAACACTGACAAAAGAGACGTTATTGAGCGATTTGGAATTTCAAGAGGGATCTTCATTAACGGTGAACCAGTCATCAAACGCATGTCATCATGGAAAGAAATCAAATCAGCCCTAAACAAATTCGCGCGCGCGCGCGCAAACGTTTGTAGCTAAATTCCTTGGTTCCGACAAAAAGTTTTATTTCTGAAGACGGAGTTCGCGTCTACTAATCGATTGTTTAATAAATGATGTTTAGAAATGAGAGTTAAAAGCTAGGAGCATGTTCAGTATGAGGCGTTATTGGGGCGAAATCAAGGACCCAGTTTTTGGCTACGTGTATATAACAGAAGCTGAAAAAGAGATAATCGACTCTTTTCCCGTGCAAAGATTGAGAAGGCTTCGACAGCTTGCAGGCTCAGAGTATGTCTACCCAGGTGCCAACCACACAAGGTTTGAGCACTCAGTAGGTGTGATGTATCTTGCTGGGCTCTTGGCTGAGAACCCTCATTTGTCGTCTTATTTCTCCGAGAAGGACTATCAGATTATCCGTATAGCTGCGTTACTTCATGATGTCGGTCATGGACCTTTCTCCCACATTTTCGAGCATCTACTCGATAAGTTTCTCGAAAAAACTCATGAAGACATGAACGTTTGGATCGTTAAAGAATCTGAATTGAAAGATATTCTGAGCAAGTTGGGATACGACCCCAACATGATTGCTAAGCTTTCTGTTGGCTGGCTACATAAGCCTGGAAAAGCATTTATGGACCAGATTATTCGTAGCGCCGTGGATGTGGATAAACTGGACTTTGTGGTTCGAGACACTTTTCACACTGGCGCTCAATATGGGTATGTGGACATCTTTCGCCTCATTCACATGATAGATGTTTTAGACGAAAACCTAGCCGTGGATTTAGGCG
>CAYFZT010000147.1:0-3509 GCA_964347555.1 uncultured Candidatus Bathyarchaeia archaeon
GAAAGAAGTTTCCGTCTCAATACCAAATCTTTCAGTTTGGAAGAAAAGGCTGGATAGGACTCGACAAGCTGAATGAAAGAGACAAAAAGCTTGCGCAGAAAGGCTTAGAATTCGCAAAAAAGATCGTAAAGCAGAAGCCAAGACTGCTTATTCTCGACGAGATTAACCTTGCATTACACTGCAAGCTTCTAGACGTAAATGAAGTGATTGAATTTTTAAAAACTGTTCCCAAACAAACCAGTGCCGTGTTGACTGGACGTTACGCGCCTAAAGAGCTCATTGAATTCGCCGACTTCGTCAACGAAATCCGAGACTTAAAGCACCCAGAGGAAATTCCAACTGTTAAGGGAATTCAATACTAAGAGGGAAGACAACATGACTCAGCAGGCTAAGAAAAAGACAGATTGGCATTTAAAGGAGTTGATTGAGAAATCCCAGCAGATAGCTAACACGAAAGGCTTCAAAGTTGACTGGGATAATGCGCCTACATACTTAATGTTGATAGTTACGGAGCTCTCGGAAGCCATGGAACAGTGGAGAGACAACCACAAGGAAGAGTTTAAGGAGGAAGTAGCAGATGCTTTCATTAGGCTTTTTCATTTGGTTGGCGATTTAGGGCTCAAAGAGGACATTGCAGAAAGCATACTGAAAAAATTAAGGTACAACGAAACAAGACCTTACAAACATGGAAGAGCCCGCGTCTAAAAATCAGCTTTTCATATTTTGCCTTTCTGCTAGCAACAACCTTACATTTTTCCATTGATCACGCAGGACGCCTAAATTACTTTTCACGTCAGAATGAATAGAATAGAAGATATAACAGAGATAAGTACATTGAGTGCATTCATTGTATTTTTGTCTTAAATTTTCAAGTCGTTGGCTGTCCCAAACTTCTGGCAACTCGAATATTGACGCAACAGGTTCCTTTCGATGACACCCTGCCACTCTTCCAAGATGGTCTATCATAAAAAAGCTTTGAAGAGCCTTACACTTCCAAGTTCTCTGGTTGTTCCCGAAGAGGTGTTTAAGCGCCAAAAGCGTTTTTGTTGTTATGTAAATGCCTTCATGCTTCTTCTTCATCTCCATCAGGGTGTCGCAAACCTTAACCATAGCTTCCTTGTCAACTATTTCAAACTCGTCTCGTTTCTTTCCAATCGTAAACAGTGAATTGTCAGAAGGATAATCATACGAGTAGAGACAGTACCAGACAGGAATGCCGCGATCATTAAAATGCTTTGTGAAGTCTATGATTTCGTGAAGGTTGAGCTGAGAAATTGTAGGAGAAACTCCCACTTGGATACCCTCTTCGTGCAGCATCTCTATAGTTTGCAACGCGGTTTTCCACGCTCCGTTAACTCCCCTGATGTGGTCGAATTTTTCAGCGTCAAGAGAATCTAGAGAGATTGAAACAAAATCAGCATTGCGCAGTGCATCTATCTTTTCTATTGCCATGCTTCCGTTGTCATAAACTGTTGTCACAAAGAAACGTGAAGAGTAGTCAATGATCTCCTTGATGTCACTTCGAAGCAGAGGGTTTCCGCCAGAAAGCACAATTTCTACTACGCCCATCTTTCGGAGAACATCTAGCCCTTTCTTAACTTCGTCTGTGGACACTTCTTCTGCTTGGCTTTGTTTAGTCCAAACGTTGCAGCCTCTACAGCGGTAGTTGCATCTACGAGTCAAAAGCCATTGAGCATGATACGGTCTATTAGGTGTAAGAGAACGCTTCAAAACACCCAGAAGCTTTTGCGAGGAAACCCTCATTACAGCATACTCCAACCATGCAAGTGCAATTAACTGAAAAATAGTGTCAAATAAAAATCTTAAGCTTTACGCGACTCTCCTTTTAGCGCATACCTCAGAACCTTTTCTTAAGAACTCTCCACAACTCCTCATTTACTGGTTCGTTCAAATCAAGTTTAGTTCCATCTTTCTTCACAACATGGGACCCTTTACTCTTGTCAACTATCTCTCCCACGTCAAAAGCATGAATACCGTTTTTATGGAGAGCAGCCACTATTTCCCTAGCCTTGTCTGGGTGAGCCACGACTATTAGTGCTCCTGAACCTATAGTTCTGAGGGGGTCGATCTTGAGCGCTTGACAAATCAGTTTTGTCTCCTCATTAACTAGAATCTTCTCTTCATAGACAACTATGCCGACCTTTGAAGCCCAAGCGATCTCCTGGAGCGCTGCAGCAACCCCTCCTTCAGTTGCGTCATGCATCGCATGAACTCCACCAACCTTGACTGCGGTTAAGGCATCTTTTACAACGCTAATCTTTCTGATGAATCTTTGAGCGCTTTCAACAATTCTAAGACCAATCTTTTTTTGAAGCACTTCAGATAGCTCCTTTGAAAGGATGGCTGTTCCCTCGATGGCTAAGCCTTTGGTCACAATAACATGGTCACCCACTTCTGCTCCGCTTGAGCGCACAAGCTTTTCCCTTTCAGTCTCGCCTAGGGCGGTTGCAACTATTATGGGTCTCTTGATGGCCAGCGTAACTTCGCTGTGTCCACCTACAATAGCTATGTCTAACTCCTTTGCTGCCTGATCGATTTGCTGAACTATATGTTTCAGTTTCGCATAGCCCATGTTGCTTGGCAAAAGAAGCGCAACAAGCATCCACAGAGGCTTAACTCCGCGAGTTGCAATGTCATTAGCGACAATGTTGACAGCCAACCAACCGATGTTTTCCACAGCGCCAGTTAAAGGGTCAGTGTGAACAACAAGAACTTTATCCTTGAAATCGATGATCGAAGCGTCTTCTCCAATGCTTGGACCGAGAATAACACGAGAGCTAGCCGCTCCTAGACAGCTAAAAACAAGCTGCTTTAATATGTTAGGCTCAAGCTTTCCAACCGACAGTGATTGCCCAGTCATGTTTAATCCTCCAATGTTAATGTTAACCAATGTTTCCTGTAACTTAAAAATGCGCGCGTAGATAGAAACAACTTTTAGCTTTTGGTTTCTTCATCTTCTACAGCGGGCGCGCCTTTGAGAGAAGGCAATGAACGCCATATTGCTCGCACTATAGGCAGAGCCACTATGAGACCAATTGTCATTTGACCAATATTTACTGGAATCTCAGCTACGGCTAACACTCCAAGTATGAACTGCTGATAGAGAAAGTAGCCGATTACCATTACGGAGCCTCCGATAAGAATTGATAAAACAAACCAGCCGAATTCTGGTTCAAAGATGAACCCTGTTAACGAGATTAACAGTATGGATAGAACTCCTAGAGCATACCAAAACTCTCTTGGAACAAAAAGATTCAAAGTGGGACTTTCAGAAGGTGGAAAACCGATGTATAGTTCCACCGAACCGCTATAGTAAAGGGACCCTATACTGCCCAATAAGGTTCCAGCAATTAAGCCGAAAACGATGGTGAAGATTTTCCATTTAATTTTTGAACTAAATTTTAGTTTTTTTCGGGTGAGCATGCCTACTATGGCGCCTTCACATGCCTTGATAATTAAAGTCGCAGGGGCATAATGAGAAAAACCCA
>CAYFZT010000148.1:0-3496 GCA_964347555.1 uncultured Candidatus Bathyarchaeia archaeon
TCTACTTGTTGAAAAAGAGTACAATGAACCCTTTTGGATAACTGAGCCTCCATCCACACAGCATCATCAGATGCTTCGTTCCCTCTTTAGACCTTCCATAGCCTTCCACAAGTTCTTAGGGAGCATTATTAAGAAAGTTAATCCTGACTTTGCAGTTGAAGAGCTTGGCATGCGCTCACAGAAGGAGTTTTACGAGGATAACGTTTTGGCACGATTGTTTCAAAAGGACAACATTCCCTTCTTTCCCATCGACATTGACGGGAATGCCAAGGTGTATCTTGAAACCAGCCTAGGCAAGAAGCAGGAGTTAAGAGACAAGGTACTAGAAGCTCTAGCTAAGTTGTCTAAGAAGAAAGGTGGAAAAAACTCTTTGAAAGAGGAATACTTAGTTGCTTATGGTCAATGTCTGCAACTTGAGCTTGATGAGCAAGAACGGGAATTGCGTTTTCCCATAAGGGAAAGTTGGATTGTTATGGGTATTTTGGACCATGCTAAAGAGTTTGATACTAAAGAAGAAATCACTGGTCTTTACATATGCAGCCCAGAGCACGTAAACGGAATTAAGAAAATTTTAGAATCTGTAGATGTCGAAGTTGAAGTGCTAACGCTTTCAAAGAAAATAGTTTCAGCCCACGTTGATACTTCACGCTCCGATGAACTGGCGAATTTATTGCAATCCATGCAAATTCAGGTGAGACCAGTAATTAAGAAAACTGCCAGCGATGCACCGCACCTTCTATTTTACTTAGACACAGACAGAAAAGCTAGCCCTTTTGATATCTGCATGGCATACGATGCAGGATACAATGCCGTTATACCCTATGAGGATGTGACCCCCGACGATGCTAAAAGAATCGTTCAGGATGCCATATTTTCTAGGGGACCAAAGGCCGTCAAGCGCACATGCTTCTTTATCGGAGGAAAAAACGCCGAGAAATCTGAAGAGGTTTTTAAGGTTGTAAAAGATACTATGTTTCCACCCTTCAAAACGAGTATAATAATTGATCCGGGCGGTGCATATACAACCGCAGCAGCAATGGTTGCGAAGGTTGAAGATGCTCTCCTGGCTCATAAACTTGGCGACTTAAAAGACAAAACCTGCGCAATCCTAGGCACAGGACCTGTGGGACAAATAGCGGCGGTTCTTCTAGGTAAGCTTGGATGTAACATGATTATTGCCAGCCTTAACCCAAAGCGTTCTGATGGAAAGAAATACGTTGAGAACATTGCACGCCTCCTCGCAAGTAGACATGGAGTGAACGTACAGGGTGCTTTTGCACCTACTTCTGCCGAAAAACTTGAAATCTTAAAGAAAGCCGATATAGTGTGCTGTGCTGCTGCAAGAGGTGTCCGTATAATAGAGAAAAAGCTATTGAAGGAACTCAAACTCATGAAAGTTTTGGTTGATATAAATGCTATCCCACCTTTTGGAATAGAGGGAATGAAACTGAAAGATGACATGAGGGAAATAGCACCTGGAATCTTTGGAATTGGAGCACTCACAGTAGGCGACTTGAAGCACAAATTAGAGAAAGCAATCTTGAAAGAAGCTCGAACTAACGGAAGAGAGACATATAACTACAATCTGGCTTTGCAGCATGCCCGAAAACTGCTTCGGAAACAAATCTCACCTACAAAACTCGCAATGACATTGAGTTATCCACCTGTTAAAAAAAGCTCTTAAGAAGCTTTTTTATAAGCGCGGTTGATGGCTATCTCGGCTATATCAGCTGCACACTCAGCGACTCTCTTTATGCTGTCACGTATAGAGCAAATTGCACAAATCATCAAAGCGTTCGTTTGTTTACTCGTAAAAGTCTTTGTGGCTATGTCTAGATCTAGCCTTTCAATCCTCTTTTGTTGTTCTATTATCTCGACCGAATTGACTACGTCCTTTGAGAAGAAGGCACTAACCGCATTGTTATAAAGCTTCGCAGCTTCGGTGCCTGCCGCGAAAATTAGCGATACTAGATGTTCAGGTATCCTTTGTTGGTTTCCATCTAACATTATTATGGTCTTCGCCAAGTTCGCGGAATAGTCTGCAACACGCTCGATTCTATACACAAGAGTTAGGTAGTCCATACAATCTAAGGGCTCTATGTCTAGTTGCCTTGCCAGGTTCGGGTCTTGGGCTGCATTGCGGAGCAGTCGGAGAAGCAAGAAAGAAAAATGGTCGACATCGTCGTCTAGAGAGAAAACAGCTTTTGCCAGCATTACATCTTGGGTCATCAGTGAATTTAACGCATCCCGACACATGGAATGGGTGATTAAATGCATCCTATGCACCGGCAATTCGAGTGATGCCTTTGACTCATCGAGAAAGGTTTCAATGTACATACTTCTAGCATCTGACTCCATTATTCTCATGTAGATGCGTCTAGCAATGTTTCGAATTGCTTTTCTTTGAGCAACTGAGAATATCTTTTTTGACAGAATTCTAACTTGGGAGTAGCCATTCAAATAACAGCCTATTATTCTTCGAACGATTAGAGTTTCTTTCTCGTCGGGGTCAACGTAAAGAGTCGTTTCTTTGGGCGCCTTTTTCGCTTCTGAGCTTGGAAAAACTACAAGGGAACGATCACGCTGAACAGCCAGAGAAACAACATCGCCTTGTTTTATTTCGTTCAACTCCACCCAATGTTTCGGTAGGGAAATTACAAGGGAGGATCTGCCTAAAGCCATGATTTTACGTTCCATATTTCTTCACCATATATTAGCCAGTTCTACTGTATTAATACACGTTAAAGCAAATATATATTTAAATTCAGCAGATTTCGCGATCTAGCATATATAGTATGCGAGTATATGCCGATTTATTGGCAAGTTCGAGATTTGATCGCGTAAGAGTCTCGATAGCAATCTAGCCTTGCGGTTTATCCAATGAAGTCACCATTGAAATAGCCGGCGCGCGCGCAAGCCACTATAAAAGACTTGGATAAAATGGTGGTTTCAAAAGTATTAAAGGTAAGTGAAGAGAAAAACCTGGAAAATCATTCGTTAGAACCCCTGGAAATAATTTAGCTAAGAATTCAGTATCACGGCCACACACAAAGTTTTGAACACTCGAAAAGGCTTAGGCGTAGCCAGGTTTTTCCAAATCTACAAGCTACCTTAAGCTGAACAGTGGCACGAAACTTTAATAAAAATAAGATTTATAACGAACCTCGCGCATTCACACTTTCTATCAAGGGGAACAAGCCATGGCAGAAGAAACTGAAGCCCCAAAAAAAGATGTTACACCGTTGAAGCTGGATCCGTCTTTCAAGTATGAGGTTATGAAAGAACATGACGGAGAGACCCTTAAGATATGTTTTCAATGTGGATCCTGCACTTCGAGCTGTCCCACGGCTCGCTTCAGCGACTCTTATCGACCTCGAACAATTCTGCGGTTGTCACAGTTGGGAATTCGCGAGAAAGTTCTGCCAAGTCCCACTCTTTGGTTATGCACGGCCTGTTTTACGTGCACAGATCGCTGTCCCCAAGGCGTCGAGGTTGC
>CAYFZT010000149.1:0-1937 GCA_964347555.1 uncultured Candidatus Bathyarchaeia archaeon
CCACGGAGAGCGTATACGGTTGTTTTTCCAAGATTGTAGTTCTTCGTTAATCCTCGCACAGCTATGATACAGTCATCCGCTACATTAAATCCGTCTGAGTCTTTAGTATCGAGAAGTTGTCTGTCAAAACTGAAATATGGAATATCGGATCCAAACAGGTCTTTCCAGGTTTTCAGAAGTTCAGCCTCAATAAATAATTCAACGCCTAATTTTGCTATGGACTGAAGCTTTGCTCGGAATTCTTCTAGAGCGCTAATTCCACTCCGTTTCTTTGCTCATCCAAATAATCACTGAGATGAATTTGACACCTTTGAAGTTTGTTTTGCAGGTTTAGAAGCAATGCTCTTCCCTGCTTTATTTCTGACGCCATTTCTGCGAGCGCCACATTAAGGTTTATGGCTTCATTTTCTAGTTGGTAACTGGTTAGTGCATTGTGGGGAACTTGAAACAGGTCAAAGATTCGAGAGATTACGCTGCCTACGTCTTGTAGGGCACTGAGTTTCGCGGCTAAAATCCGAAAGAACAGTTCTAGTTTAGCCTGCATTTTACGGTTTTTACTTCGATAGTGAACTCCTTCCATCCCAAACCTTAATCTTTCAAGTACTCGATCCATTTCTTGCAAACGAGCTATGGTTGGGTTCAAGAATATTTTGAAAAAATTTGCAAAAAGCAATTTATCAGCTAACTTATCTAATCTTGTTTCAGTTCCACTGGCTGAACTCTTGAAGATTGGCGAGTCAAACCCGGAAAGGAAAAACCGATATTCACTGTTCTCAGAACTAGCCCATGCGGTGATTATACTTTTCGATTGAGTCTCGCAAAGCATGTTTGGCAGTTCTTGGCTAATCTTCTCTAACCTACTGTCAAGAACCTTTGCAAGATTGAGGTCAACCTCTTTGATAAAATCTTTAACGATTCCAGATGTCTCTCGTAATTCTCGATTGTTTTTGAGCTCTCGTTGGAACCTAGATTTGTTGCCAGTGTAATACTTCAAGAAGCGATCATTCGTTGTTTTTTCGATTTTCTCCATAATGTCATCGTCGACTTTTTCGCCACCGCTTTTTCCTGTTAAGAAAATGAATGTGTTAACTTCTTGGCCGGTAATTGCCGAACCCTGTATTCCAAGATTCTTTCGATAGCTTGACAAAAGCTGGCTTTGCAGCGCTTCATTGTTGGAGTGTGATGATTTGTCTATTAGCCCTGCAGTGAAGATTCTCATTTAGGAGGCTCCTTTTTAAATGGACCCTGCTCGACGTGGGAGACTACTCCGTCGGTCATATGGACAATGTAGTCGCAATGCTCAGCGATCCATCTGTTGTGAGTAACGAGAACTAACGTTTGTTTGTTGATTCTGTTTATCCGGCGAAACAGGTTCATAACTTCAGCACTTGTGGTTGAATCCAAGTCCCCGGTGGGTTCATCTCCGAGAATGATTGCAGGCTGGTTGATGAGAGCTCGTGCTACAGCTATTCGCTGTTGTTGACCTCCTGAAACTTCTAAGGGTTGATGGTACAGTCTGTCTCCCATTCCTAGCTCTCTTAGAAGCATTTTTGCTTGTTCCCTGGCAACGCCAGCTTTGACGCCTCTAAGTAGCAGAGGAGTCTCCACGTTTTCTACAGCTGACAAGAAGGGAAAAAGGTTGAACAACTGGAAAATGAAGCCAATATTATCTCGACGGAAGGCTGTCATTTGGCTATCTGAAAGTGTTGCCGTGTCAATACCGTTGATGACTATTTTACCACTCGAACGTCTATCCAAATGCCCTATCATGTTTAGTAGAGTCGTTTTTCCACATCCCGAAGGACCCATTATTGCCATCATATCCCCTCTTTGGACGGTTAGATCCAGTCCTCGAAGGGCATGCACCTCATTGGATTTTCCTTCATCATAGCGTTTATGCAAATCAGAAATCATGAGAATAGATTTCTGGTTCTTCT
>CAYFZT010000149.1:1947-3445 GCA_964347555.1 uncultured Candidatus Bathyarchaeia archaeon
ACATACCTCAAAGCCTCTGCTGGAGGAATTCTTGAAGCCAGCCATCCTGGGATTGCCCCTACTCCTAACGCGATGAAGATGATGAAGCCTAAGTATAGGCCGATATCGTTCCATGGGATTATCAAAGCTGTATTCTGCATATTGGCAAAACCGACACTGATTAGCAAGCCGTTAACGACTCCAATGCACAACCCGATTAGTCCGAGTACAACTAGCTCTAGCAACACTGAAAGCATTACTTGCTTTCTAGGGAATCCTATTGCTCTCATCATGCCGATTTCTCTTTTTCTTTCCGCAACATTGCGAACAGAGATTACTCCCATACCTACTGATCCTATGACCAAACCAAAATTAACGTAGATTTGCAGGAAAGAGACCATTCTATCAGCCATCTCCAGAGAAGCTTCAATCTTTGAATACAGAACCATTGCATCAGCCACAAAGAAATTGTCTCCAACTAGCAGCCGATATCCTTGGTCTATTGTATTGGTAAACTCTTCGATGGCCTGCGCAATAATTTCAACCCGTCCATCATCAATAGGATAACTGGTTTTAATGAGGAAATAGTCGAATTGATTTTCAGCCCGTGAATAAGGTAATGCGCCATCAGCCTCTCCTAAGAAGCTGGTTTGATTTGCCCAGTGTCCAGGGAGGTAAAGCTTTCCAAGGGCTTCTGAGAGTTCAACATCGCCTCCTCCTCCTGCGCCAATTGTGAACGTTGTGAGTGGAAAACCGCCTGCACGCTGAGAGTCCAACCGCCCACCAATTGTGAATGGTTGATAGTTTGGCACGCCAAAGGCAGATGTGTTCATTGGGATCCAAAGTTGCAGTCCTAGAGGGAGAAAGAAAGAGTCGGCAAACACGATTGGATTCATAATAATCGAGCCATTCTCAGCCCTAAGAACACTCACAACTTCCAGATCAGGACCACCAAACTCCGCAAAAGATTCTAGATTGAGCTCTCCTATACCATCGCCGAGGTGTAATGCGAACGAAACGTTGTAGGCTGCCATTCTATATGCTGGGTCGAAGAACAAATCCCATGCTCTTCTCGACATATCAAGGAGTTCTCCATCGGTTGCTTCTGGATCAACTTTCTTTGTGATAGCATCTGGGAAACGGCTAAGATAGTAATCATAGCGCCAAACTGGGTCAGAGGAGTTTACAGCGTCACCTCTAATCTGGTCTGAACGGATTTCGCCATATCCCAAAGGTAGAATGTCCCTCTGGGGATTGAATTCCGGAGAATACGGGTGCTTCAAGGCCGTAAATTTCCGGAAATCCGACGTTGTGGTGAAAGTCTTGAATCCAATTACATCAATAATGTTGGAGTCTAATTTCGTTAATTCCTCAGTGTAGGAAATCCCGGTTGAAACCTTCTCCGGCTTGTTCAGGCGTACTATGATGTCAATTCCTCGAGAGTCTTCTTCAGCCTCAAAAACGGAACTCATACTTGTAGTCACCATTGTGGCAACCACTACGTTCAGAGTCAGGATTA
>CAYFZT010000150.1:0-3144 GCA_964347555.1 uncultured Candidatus Bathyarchaeia archaeon
AGTTGTCCATAGGCACCCTTAAGACTTCCATTCTATAATTTATCTTGTCTATTTGGATTCCTCTGATCTCTGCCATTTCCTTGATTTTCCATTGTAGAGTTTCTTTCAGAGCCCGCATATCCATGTAGCCGTGAGCTTCTGCCACAAGTCCATATTTCCTCTGCAATTCCCACGCCCATGCGATTCCTGCACCAATAGTGGTTCCTTCTCCTCCGTCCATTCGGGCGACTACTGCGTGTGTAATTGAACCCGCAGGTATTTTTCTCCATTTTCTGTTTCTGCATTTTGGCGGAAGTATGGAGCTTACTGCAACGAGGTTGCATTGGGCTATACCTGCCTTTTTTAGGGCTAGATCAAAAGCATTCAGTTCTGAAACAGGGCTTATGGCTTTGCCGCTTGTTATGAAGAACTCTTTTGGAATCATCTCTGAATTTTCATTCTCTTTTATCGTTCAATTAAAGCTGTTTGGTTTAATAACTTTACGGTTTCTCTTGATAAATCGTAATCAAGATCGTATCATTATCAAAAGCATCTTGAATTTTTCAACTGCCTTTAGGGAATGTGGTTCATTAGCTGGCATTGTAATTACTTCTCCTCTCTTTAAGCGAAAGGCTTTGCCCGAGATGACAATTTTTGCTTGGCCGTCAATGATGTAAACAAGGGCGTCAAAAGGTGTTGTATGTGTGCTTAGCGCTTGCCCTTCGTCAAAGGCGAACAGGGTTACTGTTCCCGTCTTTTTGTTAATTAACGTTCGACTAACTACAGCTCCTTCTTGATAGCTGACTAAATTGGCTAATTGCAGTGCTTGTGTTACACCTTTTTCAGAGCTTTTTTCTTCTCCAGTGCTTTTCTCCTTGTCATGTTCATGGGTATGTGATTCATGCATCTTTTCACTTCCTTCCACGAATGCCAATATGCATACAAGCGCACAATTCCAAATAAGAGCCTTGCACTTAAAAAGTAAACTAATGAAGTTTTATGGGTGCGTAAAGATGCCTGTTTGGAAACCTGTCAATCCTTAAAGTGGGATGCTCTATAAGTGTGTCTGTCTTATGCATGTGGACTATCGTATAGATTGTGCCTATGTTGCTAGATCTAGGCTAGCAGACATGGAATTTATAAGCTCAGACTGAGAGAATTTCGTGTGATGTATTTTGTCCAGATCTCCTATCGCTTCTGTCGACATCAGTTTGTTTGTTCACGCAACAGAGGATGAAGACAAGGCAATGCGAGCGGTGCAGAATCTTCTTCCCGCAGAATATCTGGACAACATCGTTTTCAAAAGGCATAACTTGTGGGGGCATCATAAAAACCCCATAGTTCTTTTTGAAACGAGGATAAAGGACAAGGATATCATCCTGGCTTTTGTTGGCCGCCTTTCTTCGAACCTTTCCGTAGTTGACAAGCAAGATCTACTTGAATATATTAACCGCTATGTGGAGAAGGGAAACCTGTATCTCCGCCTTGACAAGCAAGCTGCATTTCAAGGAAACCTTCAACTTTGCACAGCTGATCCAATCCGCGTGCGTATACGTTTCAGAAAGAGTAAACTTGAGGATCTTGTTCAGATCTGCCGAGATCTAGGGATATTGCCATGAGGAGATTTTCAGATTCACACCTCAAGCCTTCCTTGAAAGATTTCGAGCAAATGACGAACATGATTAAGAAATCTGCTATGCTTGGGTTTCAAATTGTTGGCTTGTCTCTTCCATCAAATATTGGCGTTGATGATGTGAGCAAATTGCAGAGGGTGTGTCGTGACATCGGCGTTGAATTGGCACCTAGAGTTGACCTTGCACCTCGAAGCAGGAGTGAGCTTCTTTCTGGCTTGCGCAGGCTTAGGCGTAGATTTGAATTAGTAAGTGTTTTCTGTGCTTCTAAGGTTGTGGCTAGGCAAGCAGCTAGAGATCGGCGAGTTGACCTCCTTTCGTTTCCAGTTGCAGATTATCCGAAAGTGTTCTTTGATCGTGCTGACGCGGAGTTGGCGTCTAACGCCATGGCTTGTCTGGAAATTGACACGCAGCCTCTTCTTTCACTTAATGGATATGCGAGAGTTCGTCTTCTTTCAATTCTTCGGAGAGAAGTGACGGTGGCTAAAAGTTTCAACGTGCCCATTGTTCTCTCTAGCGGAGCAACTGACACATGGTTCCTGCGGAAGCCTCAGGATCTTGCTTCTCTGGGTGTTCTTGTTGATTTGGACTTGCCCCTTGCACTTGAGTCTCTGTCAGATATACCCTTGAAAATTGTTGAACGTAACCGGAGAAAGTTAAGCCCTGATCATGTGGTTTCTGGTGTGCGTGTTGTGAGGAGGTAGGATTGATGTCTAATCGCGTGAAGCGGCGTTACTTGGCTGTTAAAGCGGAGGGCAAGGAGTCTCTTCAAGGAAGAGAAGTGTTTGATGCTGTTTGGAACGCTCTATTGCAACTTTTTGGAGAATACGGCGCTAGCCAAGCTGAACTTGCTTTAATCCATGATCGCAAAAAAAGTGGCTATTTCATTTTGCGTTGTTCACGCAGAGCGCTTCCAATGGTTAGGGCTTCTATCGCTTCAGTAACGCAGACCGGTGATAAACCAGCGGTAGTTCATGTTATTCGAGTTTCTGGAACTCTAAAGGCGCTTCGCAAGAAGATATCGTCCTCCTAGTTATTTTAATAACATTCAAACACCCAGGTGTTGTATTGTTTTTTGGGGATGATGACGCCGTCCCAGTCTTAGGGCTTAGTAATTCTATTGGTTGTTGGTGTTGCGCGCGCGCATGCCGACAATCACAAACAAAGACCGAATGTCAAAGATGTCTGATGAACTAATCCAAAAGATGTCTATTTTCGTAATGGCTATGTGTGCGATAGAAGTTATCTTGTCAATCTATGTGATAACAACACTAATAACCTTATTATGATGCTGTCACCTAGCCTATAACCTATACAAACTTTGCGCGCGCGCCGACCGTGACCGAGAGTGAGTGACCGACCGCATGCACACACGCGCGCGTACGCGTACACACGTGGTTTGGGTTTGGGGATTAATAATTCAAGGAGAAAAGTTACATCTCCTAATTAGACCACAAGAGGTGATTTCATGGGAATATCAGCAAGAGCTTTAGTCTCTGCTACTGCTTGGATTTGTGTCACACTGATTATCTTA
>CAYFZT010000150.1:3154-3361 GCA_964347555.1 uncultured Candidatus Bathyarchaeia archaeon
TCAACAGTATTTGCAGTAATAGGTGTTCTAGTGGGCGTTGTCCTTACAGTATTGGAGCTTAGAAATCTGGTTAAGACAAGACAAACAGACCTCATCATGAGACTACATTCAAATGCCCTTAATAGAGAAACCATGGAAGCATACATAAAAGTCATGGGTCTGGAATTTAGAGACTACAATGACTTAGTGGAAAAGTATGGTCTGCCC
>CAYFZT010000151.1:0-3355 GCA_964347555.1 uncultured Candidatus Bathyarchaeia archaeon
ACTAAAGACATATTGGTGCAGCGGGTCTCTCACTGAAGTTCCTAACACTTTAGATTACAGCAAAAAAATTGGAAGCAGCAAGATAAGAATCCTGCCTACGATATTCAGTTATATTATACTTCTGGGAAAAGTAGTTTTGTGGAACGTCTTAGGAGCACGCGGCCTTGAAACTCGCCATTCTCTACAGCCATCTAAGAGAATTTGGCGGAGTCGAAGGGGTAGTTCTAAAACAAGCTGAACTACTTCGCAGCTACTTCAAATCTCCCGTACCCAACATCGAAATATTTAGATTAATCTCTTCTCTACCATTGGCACCATTAACGCTGAAAGCTTTCAGAAATATAGAGGTGCTAATCTGCCACGGCTATGGACCCGCTCCTTGGATTGGATTTATCAATAAGAAGATTAAAGGCTTGAGATATGTTAGTTACATTCACTCACCGCCGCGCTTTCTCTACCTTGACACAAGAATGAAAAAGCTTTGGATGTTCAACAAGACTCGTTACACTCTTTATACGATAGGTAGGGTAGGTGGACAAATATCAAGGAAGTTAGATGTTCTAAGCGTGAGAAATTCCGATTCGGTTTTGGTGAATAGCGCCTTCACAGCAAGGCGAGTAGAAGCTATCTATGGATTGCAACCTGTAGTTTGTCACCCGCCTGTCGACACGAACGTCTTTAAACGTTCCGACCCGCAAATTGTTCAGAAGACTCATTCAGAATTTGAGTCGCCTCTGATT
This sequence comes from uncultured Candidatus Bathyarchaeia archaeon, assembly GCA_964347555.1. Taxonomy (GTDB): domain Archaea; phylum Thermoproteota; class Bathyarchaeia; order Bathyarchaeales; family Bathyarchaeaceae. Next base: position 741 of record CAYFZT010000151.1, read on the forward strand.
CTATCTTCGGGAAGAATCGTTCCTATCAAACGATGGGAATGGCTCTTAGAGATTATGGCATATGTAAAGAAAACATTCCCATCCGCAACCTTGGCGATTACTGGTAGGAGGACTGCAGAAAACGCATTCTACATTCAAAAACTCATCGAACTGGCAAAGTCTTTGAATCTCAGAAAGAGCGTGAAGTTTCTCGGCTTTCTGCCACTAGATGAACTCGTGAAGCTATACAACGCAGCCGACATCTATGCTTATCAGGTTCCCCGCGAAGATTTCGGTTTAGGTCCCGTTGAAGCTATGGCTTGCGGTACACCTGTTGTCGTATGGAATGATGGAGCAGGTCCATGCGAGACTGTCGTAAATGGGAAAACTGGGTTCAGAGCTAAGCCTTATGATATTGAAGATTTCGCAGAAAAGATCACAAAAGCTCTTGATATGGACAAGTTGAAGGTAAACAAGTTTTCTTCGATATTTGTGAAAAAAAAATTCTCGTGGAGCCAAATCACAAAATTCAAGAACAACAAGTAGACCACCAAGAACGCTGCCAGACCGCTTACATAGAAGATCGTCTCCTTGATTTTCCCGTGTTCAAGCTTAATCCAAAATCTGTGGAAAAATGGTCTCTTCGCCAGCTGAGGACAATTGGACATGAAATTTCGAATCCTTCTTATCATCGTCTCCTTTTGGTTTCTGAGCATTTCAAGTCACCCGAGAATAGCAACTTTAGATCCTCGTCTCCAAAAAGATTATGAACGCTAAATCAGTATTGCAAATCCAGCTTGCGTATACATCCTACTGGACAATCTCTACTTAGAGAGATTATGTCTTCACTGCTGCGCCACCTCAAGCACTACTTAAAAGGATTTTAATTTGAATTTGACTATATTTCCTAATAGAAGATGGTAACATGCGAGTCTTCAGTGTGTTCTTTCATCCAGATCCCTCTATAAGTGCCATAGGCGGAGCCGAGAAGAGGTTTATTGAAACTCTAAAGATCTTAAAGAGGGAAAAGCAAATTGGGATAACTGTTATAGAGTCAAGTCCCTCACTGTTGGCTAAATCTGGAGTTTCCTGCGAAATACACGAACCTTCGACCCCCACTGCTGCACTTAGTGGTGGGTGGCTCGGAATCTACGTTGCGTGGATTTCTTGGATGTTGAGAACATGTATCAGATGTTTACGTGTAGCTCGTGGCAAAAGGTATGACTTGGTACTGGCTCCAAACAATACGGTGCCCAATCTCATCCCTGCTTGCTTCGTCCATTTGGTGTTTCATCTGCCGATATGTGTCGTCGTCCATCACATAGACATCCTCTCTCCAGATACCCATCAAAATTTTCTCATGGTTTATAACACGTACAAAGAGATAGGTTTCGGAAGGTTCACTTCGTTCAGCAAGGCCTTGGCGTTTTTTGTCATTTTCGCAGTTTTGAGGCGTTGCGATGTTTGCATTGCGGTTTCAAATTTCACTGCGAGAGCCCTAGTGAATAACGGAGTGTCGAAGAACAGGATTTACGTAAATGGGAATGGTGTCGACACGAGATACATCAAGAGTTTCGAGTTTGAGGGGGGTAAATCCTACGATGGGGTCTTCGTTGGCAGGATCAGCAAGGAGAAAGGTGTCTTTGACATGGTTAACGCATGGCGTAGAATTGTCGACATCAAAAACGATGCTCGGCTTTTAGTTATTGGCAGTGGACCAGATATTCACGCTGTCAGACACATAGTCAAAAAATTCGATCTGGAAAGGAACGTTTTTGTCAAGGGCCGTTGCCCAGATAAGGAAATGTACCCGCTGGTAAAGGCGAGTAAGGTCTTCGTTTTTCCAAGCCTGTTTGAAGGCTGGGGCTTGGCCATTGCCGAGGCATTGTCCTGCGGTTTACCTGTGGTCTGTTATGATATACCTGCTTTACGTGAAGTTTTCGGCAAATGTTCCAGCGTATTCCTCGTACCAACAAGAAATATAAAGAAACTTGCGGCGACCATCTTGGAAGTCCTCACCATGAGTGAAACAAGGGAACTAACCGATGCTTCGAAAACGTACGTTAAGCATTTCAACTGGGAGGAGGTTGCGATGAGAGACTTGCAGATAATTGCGCACGCAACTTAATTCCAAGTCAGAATCTGCGCTACTATTAGGTTATAGAAGATATCTATAGAGAACATCTCGATAAATGCTTTATTTATGTACTACAGATATGCAAAAAGACAAAGTAATTAGGAGATAGGAGAGAAAAACTTGAAGAAAAAGATGTTTGCAATAGCTGTTTCTTTGCTTTTCATTGTAACTTTTAGTGCAATTGCTCCATTAATTGCTCAAACACCTCCAAAACATGATGACGCATGGTATATGGTGTCTAAAGGTGTGTTGGACAGCGACTACTATTCACTGTATCCGTACAACGAGCCTTCTTTGAATTCTTTGAGCGTTGGCTTTTCCAAGTTTGGGGAAATGATCGGCTCTGAGCCTTCAGAACCTCAAGACGAGACTCCACCAGCCACAGTTGAATGGGTGGGCTTACATAAAGGAAGCAGGGATCCCTTCGCCCATCCCGGTGTACCTATGGAAAGATGGATCAACGGATGGATGATAGACATCGATTACACCCACACTTCGC
>CAYFZT010000152.1:0-3307 GCA_964347555.1 uncultured Candidatus Bathyarchaeia archaeon
AAACGATCTTGTCGCCTGGTCGCAGATTAGAATCAAGCAGCCAGCGAGTTTCGAAGCGACAATGCTTCTTCACTTCTGCAATGTTATGTTCCAAAGCGTCGTTTCGTCTGCCAATTCCAGACGTATTAATGACACAACCTTCAAGGGAGCCCTTCTCCACAACCTTAGTGTCACCTGTAACCACGTAAACTCCAGCTTCTCGACAAGTCTCACTCATGCTCTGCACAATTCTCTCAAAATCAGCAATAGGCAAGCCTTCTTCCAAGATAAATCCTGATGTGAGGGCGACTGGCTCAGCGCCTAAAACGGCAATGTCGTTAACTGTGCCTGTTATAGCTAGCTTTCCAATATCGCCTCCGGCAAAAAACAGTGGCTTAACGGCATGTGAATCAGACTTTAAGACAATATCGTTCACAACGGCGGCATCGTCTAGAGCTTCAAGTGGAACTTCAGCGTTGCTTCCGCCAAGCTTCTTCAAGACATAGCGATTTATGAGCTCATTCATGACAGCGCCGCCAGCACCATGAGCCATCGTAATACGGTCTATACGTTCAGCACTCTCCATGGTTCTACCCTTCTTTCAAGAACAAGAGCTAAGAGCTAACCTCCTCTTAAGGTCATCGAACAACCCAAACCATCATAATAACAATGTACGCACGATGAGGGACCAAAAAAGTTCCGAAAAAAAGGAGGATAAGCCTAGCAGAAGAGTTTTGTGAGATATGAATCATTAATCCATATCAGTAGATTATGAATACATAACGTCTTTATGAAGCGGCACAAGTGTTTAAGCATGTGAGTGAGAAAAATGCGTAAGAAATCACTTACTCTAGTCATTCTGTCTTGCACTCTAGCCTTACTTCTATTAGGAAGAACCTTTGCAGCCGACGAAGCTCAAAAAGCATGGCTTCGAATGTACGTCGACGACAGCACTTACATTGGAGTTGATCCAGATCCCTGGCTAACAGAGAGCTACGTGGTCTACAGCGGTCCAACATCATCACTTTCTATAAATATCACCGTGACAAACCACAAGGGCACCCGAGATGTACATGACATAGTCTTGTTCATGGTCACTAACGATACTGGAGCAATTAGCGAATTCAGCGTGAACGGATCATTGGTTACTCTATCATGGACTTTCGGTCCAGACTCTACAGGTCCACCCATGTACGCGGATCCTGGTGCGCCAACAGGCACATATCTAGGGGATATGCCAGCCCACGGAGTCTACAACGATCCAGCATCCGCGTGGGTAGAATATAGATCTGGCAAGGACTTGGCACCCAAGGAAACGCCTGGAAGTAGCATGCTCTTCATGATAACCATAAACTTCAGTTCATCAGACCCTGGCGATGTCAAACTTCACTTTGACACATATGGATGGATCGAAGAGGGATCCAGCAAAACCTGTGTCATCATAGACGACGAACTGGATGCTGCCTTTTCTCCATTCTCCCATGACATCACTATCCTTGTTCCAGAGCTTACTTTACCCCTCTTAGTAGCGACTTCCTTAGGCTTGAGTGGTTATCTATTCCTTAGACGAAAACAAGGCAGACCCTAGACACAAGCTCAAAGACTACTGTCAATCCCTATCTTTTCAATCATTTTCTTAGTTTTGGTTTTAGTTATCTTAAGAGTCTATGATGAAAGCCGCATGTTTTTGAGCTAAATACTACCAAAACTGTGTAAGAAATGCCATGTCATTTATGAACAGCTTAGAGTAGTCACTGCCACAGAAGGAGTTAAGAATCTTCAGAAGCTCAATTAAAAAGGTGCATATGGCATGGAAGTAAAAACTAATAAATAACAGTTTGCATTGGCTAATATCTTCAAAACAGTTCGGCAGACGCCGACTAAGAGGAAGCTTAAATGCCTCTTAAAGAACTTAAAACTGAAAACGAAGATAGGCTTACTATAGAACGGATTTTACATGCTAAACGTTACTCTCTCACTTTGGATAAATCCCTGTGCGTGGGTTGTGGAATCTGCCAGATTATATGTCCAAGAGAAGCCATAGAGGTTAAGAAGATTCCGAAGAAGAATGGAGAGAAGGCTCAGCGTCCCCTATTCGATGTCAGCGAACAGAAATGCTCCTACTGTGGAATGTGTGAGCCCATCTGTCCTTTTAGCGCCTTAGAGGTTAGAGTTGACCAGCAACACATGGTGCCAGTGCTTGAAAAGGGAAGTTTTCCCGAGCTCATTAGAGAGATTGAGGTAGATTCATCTAAATGCGACATAGGCTGCATAGACTGCGAAAAAGCATGCCCCCTTAACCTTATCACTGTTACCGTTCACACGCCTGACGGAAAAGAGATCAAACCCGAAGAAGCGAGGTCTTTTCCAAGCAAGGAAAAGCTCAAGGTCAAACTAGACATAAAGAAGAACCTCTCTCCATGTTGCCGACTCTGCGAGATTAAATGTCCCCAAGGAGCTATTAGCGTTCGCAAGATTATGCATGGAATTCTTCAGATAAACCTTGAGAAATGTCCGCCTGGTTGCCAAGACTGCTTGGATGTGTGTCCAATACCAGGTGCTCTTTATTTAGAGGAGAAGGAAAAGAAAGTTCATCCAAACGAAACCTTCTGCGTCTTCTGCGGCACATGTAAGATCGTTTGCCCAGTTGAAGACGCCTTAGTCCTTGAACGAAAATCGATACGTCACACACCCGTAAGCTCTGGAGCCTGGAACAAGGCCCTAGAAAAACTGACTTCAACAAAGGAATATTCGAAAGAAGCAAAAGCTAAAGGCGTGGCCAAAAGACTAGTGGAATACGCCAAGACACTGCCTTACGTAGTAATTGCAGACGACAACCGCTACTCCTGCGCAGACCCAGGCCAAGAGCAGATCAGAAAAACGATCACTGAAAACAAGCTGAACAGAGTCATAGTTGCCGCTTGTTCACCCCGCATGCACGAGCCAACCTTCCGTAAATGCATCACTGAAGCAGGATTAAACCCCTACTTCTTGGAGATGGCAAACATCCGAGAGTTTTCATCGTGGGCTCATGGCAATGATCCAAAAGCAGCAACTGAAAAAGCCAAGGAAATCGTGAAAATGGCAGTTGCAAAGGCAGTGCTGCTTCAACCCTTGGACGTCATGGAGGTTCCTGTTACAAACAAAGCCATGGTTCTAGGAGGCGGAATTGCAGGAATATGCACTGCCCTTGACCTCGCCGACATGGGATTCAAAGTATACTTGGTTGAAAAAGGCGAAAGCATCGGAGGACACATGGCTCAACTTGACAAGACGTTTCCAACCCTCGACTGCAGCATATGCATCGAAGGACCAAAAATGGTTGATG
>CAYFZT010000153.1:0-1131 GCA_964347555.1 uncultured Candidatus Bathyarchaeia archaeon
CTCAAGAACAGCAGACTCATCATAAGGCATACAACATCCGCCTCACTTCTTCATACTACAACAAAAGAAAGATAAGAATTACGCAAACAAATCGGCAACTCTACTTGAGCAATTCCATGTCTTCCCCACAGCAAACAAGGGTGCCCCCGCCAGCTTTAGTAACAACAGCCTCGTTACCACAGACATTACAACGATACTTCTCACCAATCCTACGAACTCCCAAAGATCTCACCTCCCTTAACATCTAAGTAGGTATAAGAAACAAAGAAAAAAGGAAAGCTCTCTTTTTAAGATTACTTTCTCTTTTTCTCCATCAGATTCTCAAAGGCTTCCTCGTGCTGAATCTCTTCAGACATTATGTGCTGTATCAAGTGGAAAGTTCTAATATCCTTCTCATAACAAGCAGAAACCTTCTTGATAAGCTTGGTATACACGTCTATTGCACATCCCTCTGCCTCAGCCACAGCCTTAAGCACATCTTCAAGATCTCTTTCATTCTTAGGAAACACCACTTTCTTGCAATTCGCTATCCTCTGCAGATCCTCAATGTCTCTTTCAGGCTCTCCACCCAATTCGAGAATCCTATCTGCTAGCTCTGACATGTGCTCAAACTCCTCCTTTGCAATCCTATCCAGTTCGCTAGCTACAGTTGGGTAATCTGGGCCCTCAATGTAATCTGCCGCCCAACTGTAATAGAAGAACGCTATCCACTCGTCAGCATAAGCACTATTCAGATCCTTCAGTAAACCTCTGATGTCAACCTTCACTATTTCTCTACCTTTCTTTCCCACAACAAACACCTCCACCTAATTCTTTTCCATATCAATAAAAAACTTTCTAACAACCCCCTGCATGCAGAAAATCAAGCTAAATGGAAAATATTATTTGGAAGAGCAAAAGTAACGTTTACTGATCAAAGATGAAAAAAGTAGAAGACAACAAGAAAAACGAAGAGATTTGCAGAGATTTCTGCGGGAGCTGTCCAAGCCATCCTGGAACTGACGAATGGCTTTTCTGCGCGAGAAGTAAAAGTTCCAAGAAAATCTCAAGGAACGGATGCTTGTGTCCATCTTGCCAAGTTTACATGGACTACATTCTTTCAGGTGACTACTTCTGCGCTGAGGGAGCAGC
>CAYFZT010000153.1:1141-3232 GCA_964347555.1 uncultured Candidatus Bathyarchaeia archaeon
AGCCAAATAATCCCTTTCTGGTTCTTGAGCCATCGGCGTATCATTCAACTATTATCTTTCTCTCTTTTCCTTCCCAGACTCCATGCAGATTGCAGAATTCTCGTGCTTTTAAGGTTGCTGTTTCGTTTAAGGTTACATTTAGAGTTACTAGGTAGCCGTTGCACATCTCTGGAGCAAAGTCCACCTTGGATATCAAGCGGTCTCCAGCAAAAAGCTGCACCCAGTTTATCCAATGACCCAACGTGTTCGGATGCTCAAGACCGTCGATTCCGCCAACTTTTATTTTAACTGTGAAATGCTCTTTTGCTTTGACTTTTTCAGGTGCTTCTATGATGGGCACGTGTTTCTTCGCCATGTCTGCCAGATTTGTCCATTGTTGTGGTTTATTTAGTTTCGTTAACGAAAACTCTTTTTCAGACATATTCTCTCACCTCTTGTTCGTATATTAGGAATCAGTTTTAAAATTTGATACATTTCATTCACTTCATAGGTTTCTCCGTTGATGGCTACTTGCAGGTTGTCTGTGGTGTCCCGAATCATACTTAACACATTGTAATGGTTGGTTGAATGTATTTGCTCAGCGTAGGCTATGGCTTTGAAAAGCCGTGCCACGTTTGGAAAACCTTCTTGTTTTGCCTTTTCAACGAAGATTAGATACCGCATGTGGGCTTGGCTTTCTCCAGCGAAGGCGTTTTTAAGGTTGTCTTCTGTCATTTTTCTCATTTTTTAACTTCCTTTCTTTGAATGTGTGTCTTAGGGAAAGGGAGAAAGAAAAAGGGTTTTGTTAGATTTCTATTGGTTCTCCCTTCGGCTTTTTCTTCTTTTTGGTCTTCTTCAGTGTGACTTCGAGGACTCCGTTCTTGTAAGACGTTTTAGCTGATTTTGGGTCAACTGTTTCTGGCAGTTCTAGTTCCTTGTAGAATTTGCGTTGAGGTGTTTCCACAGATAATGTCAGTGTCTCTTCGGTTCCGTGAAGCTTGATGTCTTCTTTTTCAACGCCTGGTAATTCTGCGATAACTTTGACTTCGTTATTAGTAGATATTACATCCACGAGAGGTTCACGTTCTTCTCGGACATCTAAGCGAGGTCTTGCTCCTCCGAAGGGTGCAGGTTTAAGTGAAGGTTTCACGTTGCCGAACTCTTCAATCTTGGGTTTTCCATCTGGTCCAATCTTCATAGTGTAGCCGTAAACGAAGGGTCCCCATTCACGCACCTTTGTGCCGTCTGGAAGTTTTCGTTCTCGCACGAAGTCTTTTGGAATGCGTGTTGTAAATTCTTTAAATTCTCTTTCCATCATTTCCTCGATGTCCCGCATCATCTCATCAATGTCGCCGAAGAACCAATCTCTAAAATATGGAGAACGGCGCATTCTTCGCCTAACCCATTCGGGAAAATAATCCCAACTCATAATGATTCACCTCTCAAAAAAGTGACGCAAACAGTTTTATAAACTTTTCAATTTCCAAGACTTGATTAAAGGAGCGTAGATATCCATTTTTCTCCCCCCCAAAAAGTGCATAGTAAAAGTATCATTAGAAACCATTTTGTGCCTCTAACTGCATGTTCGCACGTATCCATCAATGGAAAAACGTTGGAAATGATGGAAAGTCTTTTATTCATTAACCATTAACCAACATATCCGATTATTGATGGAGGAAGATGTATGCCTAAATGTCCAAAATGTGGAACCAATGTTGCCTCTCCAAGGAAATCGTGGAAGATGGCTGGACGACCCGACAAAACTGGCAAAAGAATGCAGCTAACCATCGGACTCTTTGACTGCCCAAGATGTCATAAACCCTTTAGAGTAGTTCTAGACAAAAGAAAGATTTGACCCTTGACGAAAACAAGCGAAAAATAGGATCACCGTGACAGCATTCGGCTTGTTTGAATGTCCTTCGTGTGGCAAGGAATAGAAGCTTAAACACTATTCAACCATCCCCCTCATTTTTTGAAGCAAAAACCTTTGTCAGCATAAAAAATCTTTTTATTATAATGGCTGAATTGTTAGGTTCAGAAGGGCCCGTAGTCTAGTTTGGATTAGGACACTGGCCTGCGGAGCCGGAGATCCTGGGTTCAAATCCCAGCGGG
>CAYFZT010000154.1:0-2898 GCA_964347555.1 uncultured Candidatus Bathyarchaeia archaeon
ACTCCTTTCTAGTGTAAGGCATTCCTTTAACAGCCCGATAGTTTTTCGCTTTCATACCTTTTTCCCTTAACCAGCATACGAAAGGCGGCTATATTTAAAGTCTCTTGTGACTTCATACTACTTATCAAAATTGTGAATTTTAAATCTTTACGGGCAATTAAAGTACAAGCAGCTCCTCTAATTGTTCCCCTTTGAACCAAATCTTCGCCAACTCGTCAAAATTTGGAAACGTCTTCTTCAAAATCGGGATATACATCTTCTTCTCGTCAATTGTCATATCTTGAAACTGATACTCGCCAACGTAGGGTGATGGAGAGCCTTCTCTAGTTATGAACTCGATGTGCATGAAAGGGTCGCCTCGCTTGATTTCAATGGGTCTTCGATCATTGCTGAGGTTGACGAGTTCTAGAGCAAGTCTTCCTACGAAGCCGCTGTGAACCTTTGCTGCGTTTAGAAAGGAAAGACCCATTCTTCCGTATTTGCTCTTGGCGGTAAGATGCGCCACATAGTCTGGTGGAGTGAAAACTATTTCATAGGAATTGATGTTTTGATGCTCTAAATACTGCAGAGTAATCTCCTCTTTTACGGTTAGAACGTACCCGTCACCGTCGAGGAGATGGTAGTCATAAGGATAGATCACCTTATAGTTGTCTATCAATTCAATAAGCTTGTCCTTTCCAAGAATGCACATGCGATAACCACCTAGTCTTAGCAATAGAAAGTACTTGTGCCTTATACTTCTTTTGCAAGCCCGAACTCGAAGTCAATGTCAGAAAGTCTTGTGCAAATCAACTGGCACACATCTAGAAGAAGTATGGAAAAAGGTTACGAAATAGTAGATTTATAAGAGAGTAAGTATTACTGTGAAGGTTCAGCACTGGAAACAAGGAGGAAACAGGTTTGGTTGAAGTGAAGGTTGATCACTCAAAATGTAATGGAGACTCAATATGTGTAGATGTTTGCCCAGTTGCCGTCTTTGAGCTGCAAGAGCTGTCAAAGTACCCTGGCGAAAAAAAATCCGTTGTAGTAGACAACGACGCATGTATTGTATGCCGAGCTTGCGAGGTTCAGTGCCCAACTCAGGCTATTACAGTAACAGAATAAGTTGCAGAGAAGAGGAGCTAGTTGCCTCCAAAAGTTAAGCCAAGTCGAACTTTAGACTGTATCGGGTTGTACTGCCCAGAACCCGTTTTCAGAACCCGTCTTGAACTAGACAAGATGGCAACAGGCGAAGTCTTGGAAATGATTGCTGACGACCCAGCAGCCGAGGAAGACATAAAGAGCTTTGCCAGAAGAACCGGACATGAACTATTAGAATTAAGCAAAAAAGGAAATGTCATCAGATTCTTAATTAGAAAAACAAAGAAAGAATAAGAATGAGGTAGGTACTAAAACAAGCGGCGGTCTGAAATGAGAAGAGTCTACATGGACCACACGGCGGGAATGCCCGTGGACAAACGTGTTCTTGAAACTATGATGCCATATTTCACTCAGAAGTATAGTAATCCTTCTTCAATCTATTCTTCCGCTAACGAAGCCCGCACAGCAATAGATGAAGCCCGCAGCAAGATTACAGAACTGATTGGAGCAGAAAAAAAGGAAGAACTTGTCTTCACTTCAGGCGGCACAGAGAGCAACAACCTAGCCATTAAGGGTGTGGCTCACAGAAACAAGGATAAAGGAAACTACATAATCACCAGTTCAATCGAGCACATGTCGGTAATAAACACGTGCAAACACCTTAGCAAGCAAGGGTTCGAAGTCACGTATCTTCCGGTTGATAAGTATGGAATTGTAGACATCGAAGCCTTAAAGGAAGAAATCACCGACAAGACAATTCTCGTTTCTATAATGTATGCAAACGGCGAAATCGGCACAATCGAACCCATAAAAGAGATAGGAGAAATCGCCCACAGCAAAGGCGCAGTTCTTCACGTCGACGCTGTAGCTGCTGCAGGTCAAGCACCAATAAATGTTCAAGACGAAAACATCGATTTGCTTTCGCTTTCTTCAAATGACATGTACGGTCCAAGAGGCATGGGCGCCCTATACATAAAATCTGGAACACGTATCTTGCCGATTATTCATGGTGGAGGACAAGAAAGGGGCTTACGCTCTGGAACCGAAAACTTGCCTGGAATAGTAGGCATGGGAAAAGCAGCAGAAATCGCGAAAGCAGAGATGCAGACTGAGGCTGAAAGGTTGTCAAAATTGAGAGACGAACTCATTAAGGGCTGTTTGGATAATATTCCAGAATCATATCTGAATGGGCATCCAACCAAGCGATTGCCCAACAATGCTAACGTGAGATTTAGCTATATAGAAGGAGAATCCTTGATTTTGAGTCTAGACATGGAAGGCATAGCCTGCTCTTCCGGTTCCGCTTGCACATCCAAAACGCTGGAACCCTCCCATGCGTTAATAGCCATAGGTCTGAAACATGAGGAGGCGCATGGCTCGTTACTTTTCACTCTGGGAAGGCAAAGCACAAAAGAAGACGTAAAATATGTGTTAGGCTTATTACCAAAAATAGTTAAAAGGCTGAGAGCTATCTCACCCTTAACTCCAAAGGAGCTGGTGAGTTAAAATTGTATACCGAGAAAGTTATGGAGCATTTCAGAAACCCCCGCAACATGGGAGAAATACCAGATGCAGACGGTGTTGGGACAGTGGGCAACCCTGTTTGCGGTGATTTAATGACAATCTACATCAAAGTCAAGAATAACAAGATAGCGGACATCAAATTTAAGACATTTGGATGCGGAGCCGCCATTGCAACGAGTAGTATGACTACAGAGCTTGCGAAGGGCAAAACTCTCGAAGAGGCAATGAAGATATCGAGAGGCGATGTAGCTGAAAGCCTAGGTGGACTGCCACCAATTAAAATGCACTGTTCAA
>CAYFZT010000154.1:2996-3162 GCA_964347555.1 uncultured Candidatus Bathyarchaeia archaeon
CCTTAAGAAAAAGAGAGCTAAAAAATGAAAACCTTTGTAAAATGTTAGCTGTGCAAACTGGATATTTCTGGCGAAAAATGTGTGTTTGCAGTCTACAAGAGGGACATTGACGGCAAAGAACACTACTTCTGCTGTGAACACCACGCTGACGAATTCGAAAGAAGAC
>CAYFZT010000155.1:0-3161 GCA_964347555.1 uncultured Candidatus Bathyarchaeia archaeon
GAACCTTGAAGTTCTTTATGAACTCGTCTTCAAACTGACCCATACGAGTACTCGTCGTTGGACCTGCCGCAACCACAATCCACTTGTCATCTTCCTTCTTTACAATGGGTCCACAGTGGACAACTGCTAATCCTTCAAGACTGATAGGCAAAGCTTTTCCTTCCTTATGATATTCTAATGCTCGCTTGTGGGCTGCGTCACGCGACGTAACTATCGTGCCCGAAACATAGAGAACATCATTGACCTTCAACTTCCTAATCTCTTCCTCAGAAATCGGGGTCTTCAACTTAAAAACAGCCATCTCCTTTCTCACCTCACACCTTATGACTCAAATACTCAACCGTTCCATCCGCATTTATGCGAGCCGACGCTCTTCTAGCCGCCCAACACTGATAAGCAACAGCAACCGGATAAGAGGCTGGGTGCCGATGAGCATAATCCACATGCACACCTAACACTGTAAATTTGCCTCCAAGCCCCATCGGTCCAATTCCAGTTGAATTAGCCGCTTCAAAAAGCTCCTTCTCCAACTGTGCCAATTCTGGATTCGCATTAGGCTGATTAAGGGGTCTCAACAATTGTTTTTTAGCTATCTTCATTGCTATGTCCGCGCCCCCTCCTACACAAACTCCTAAAATGTTTGGTGGACAAGGCTTGGCACCAGCATTCATCACAGCATCTATTACAAACTTCTTCAATCCCCTAACTCCCTCTACTGGTGTTATCATGCCCAGAGCAGAAACATTCTCTGAGCCTCCTCCCTTCGGAAGAGCTGTGATCTCAACACTGTCGCCCTCCGTGATCTCCCAATTTACATGCGGTATGAACCTTCCAGTGTTGTCCCCTGTGTTCTTCCGAGTAAAAGGGTCCACAGCGTTCGGACGCAAAGGCACCTCTTTCGTCGCCCTCTGAGTCGCCTTACGCAACGCAACTTCAACCTTTTCCAAACCCTTAGCCTTAGCTCCCGCTTTAATATAGAAGATTATCGTACCTGTGTCTTGACAGATCGGCGTATTCAGCTTCTCAGCAAACTCCACATTGGTTAAAATGGCTTTCAAGTTAACCCTGCCAGCTTCACTTGTCTCTTCTTTGTAGGCTCGTTGAAGCGCTTCTTTGACATCTGAGGGCAACCTGATGACAGCCAACCTTAAGAGGTTAAAAGCCACATCTTCAACAAGGTTCCCAAACTCCAACACACTTCCTCCACGAGAGCATAGAAATTAAACCCTCGACCTTATACCTTTTTTGATGCCTCCTTCAACACTTCAGCGACAATTTTTTAGTTTCAGCAGCCTCTCTCACAGAATCTTTTATCTCTACCTACGTGCAACTTAAATACGAATTAAGGTCAAACCTTTCTCAAAACTCTTGAAGGAAGCAAAATGGTCGTAGAAGAAGAATGTGAAACTCCAAAACGGAAGTATGAACACCTAGAAGACCTTCCAGGTGTAGGTCCAGCCACCGCCCAAAAGATGCGAGAACTAGGGTTCAACACCGTTGAATCTTTAGCCACAGCCGCTGCACGAGAACTGGAATCCGCAGGCATCGGCGAGAAAAAGGCTTTAGAACTCATAAGAACCGCTCGCTCTTCGCTTACGCTTTCCTTTATTCGCGCCGACGAACTATTAAAGATGCGCCAAACAGTGCTACGTCTAGCCACTGGAAGCAAAGCTCTAGACGAACTTTTAGGAGGAGGGTTAGAAACCCAGACAATCACCGAATTCTTCGGAGAATACGGAAGCGGCAAAAGCCAAGTATGCCATCAGCTATGTGTGAACGTGCAGTTGCCTCCTGAGCGCGGAGGACTGAACAGTGGCGCTCTCTATATAGATACCGAAAACACCTTCCGAACAGAACGCATCGTTCAGATGGCTCAAAATCTAGGCTTAGATTATGAAACTGTCGTGAAAAACATTATGGTGGCTGAAGCTTACACTTCAGATCATCAGATGTTTCTCCTTGAAAACGCAGACACCATTATAAAAGAAAACAACATTCGCCTTATCGTTGTGGATTCTCTTACCTCTCATTTCAGAAGCGAATATATAGGCAGAGAGACGCTAGCTGAAAGACAGCAAAAAATAAACAAGCACATGCACAAGCTCATTCGTCTAGGTCGGGCTTTTAACGCAGTAACAGTTGTAACAAACCAAGTGATGGCTAAACCAGACGTTTTCTTCGGAAATGCAGTACATCCCATCGGAGGTCACGTTGTCGCCCACACAAGCCACACAAGAGTCTTCCTACGCAAGTCAGCACGGGGACCAGTGAGAATCTCCCGTTTAGTTTCCAGTCCTTATCTACCAGAAGGAGAACGCGTGTTTAAGGTTACAGAAAACGGAATTGAAGACGTAAGCGAAGAAGATCAACCATCTCGCAGTCGATAACCATGCCCATGCCCTCAGTTTACGTCACCAGATTTTTCCAACTCATCACAGCTAGGCGATTCGCAGAAGCAGAGCGCGTGCTTCTCCGGTTGAGAAAGAAAGTGCCAAGAACTGAGTGGAACAGAGGTTACCTCCGAGCTCTCAAAGGCATGCTTCTAACCCAGAAAAACAACGATGACCGCTACAACTTTTTGTCAAATATTGACCAGAAAAACCAAGATGAACTACAAGAATATAGACGCGAATTCTGGCGACATGCAAGAAATAAGCTTCACGCAGATTATGACCGCGGCTATTTCTCAGCATGGACACGCTACATGCAAGTTCTCACAAAACTAGAACTTGATGCCGACAAAAAGAAGAGCAAAATCCATGAAACGGAAGAGGTAAAAACAGAAGAGAAAACCGAGAAGAAGATGACAGAAGAGACAAAAGAAAAGGCAGTGGTAAAGAAGAGAAAGAAGGCTGAAAAGAAAATAGAAGCCGAGACAGAGAGAAAAGAAATTGTAGAGGTCAAAAGGACTGAAAGAGTCCAGCCGGGTCAAAGCACTTTGTTTGATTTTCCAGAATAATCGGCTGACGCATGCACGTATACGAGTGATGGAAAGATGAGTCCTGAAAACTTGAAAAAATGGTCCATTTCAGTTTGTGGGCTAAACTGTGCAAGATGTGACATATACCTAGCTGGCCATGGCGATGTAAAGTTGCGAGACGAAATAGTAGAGTGGTTTAAGAAAGAACGCAACGAAACGATTAAACCAGAACAGGTAAGGT
>CAYFZT010000156.1:0-3153 GCA_964347555.1 uncultured Candidatus Bathyarchaeia archaeon
CTAAAAGAATGATAACTCCAACTATCAAAAACAACGCCGTGTAAGCCAAATACTTCAAGAAAATCACATCCTATCTCCAGTGATTTCATTACTTACTTCTACTCTTGTCATTTATTCCTGTGCAGGTTCATTTGATTGACCAAAAACGAGGATTTAAACGCAGTCCTGAAAGTTTGACGCTGGGGTTAGATCCAAATCTTGGTTTAAGTTCTTGTTTTTGTGGCCCTTGCACGCGTGTTAAATGTAAGAAACAACAAAGTATTTACGCCTTATCTTAATCCGCACAGCTTTGGTGACACTATGTGACTCATCATTGGGGTTATGTAGGTGCTGTTGTTTCAGCGATATTGTTTGGAATAAGTTCAACTCTGAACAAGATTGCGTTAGAGAATGTTAATCCTTTGATTGTTGCTGGAATGATTTACTTTGTTGGTGGTGTTCTCCTGTTTGGTGTTCATATTTCTCCTCTCCACCGAAGAATTCTCTCTCTGTTTGAAACTCCTACAGAGACTGAAACTAAAATATCCAAAAAAGACTATCGAATCCTTGCTCTCGTCGTTCTCTGTGGCTCAATTATTGCACCTTTTATGCTTTTACATGGTCTCAACAAAACAACTGCAATCAACGTATCTCTGCTCCTTAACACAGAATCACTGTTCACTGTCCTAATCGCATTCACTTTTCTGAAAGAACGTGGAGCAAAAAAAGACTATTTTGGCATTCTCTTACTACTTATCGGAGTTGTCTTCATAACAACAAATGGCGAATTTCAAAATCTTACACTAACCACAGAGATTGCTGGTAATTTGCTGATCGTGGGCGCCTGTCTCTCTTGGGGAATAGACAACAACCTAAGTAAGTTTCTGAGTAAGAAGCGAGACATTGTAAAGGTAACTGGCTTGAAATGTTTCATTGGCGGCTCTGCTTTGCTCGTTATGTCTCTACTCTTGAGAGTGAGCTTTGATCTACCCTTTATTTCTATTCCTTATCTGCTGTCTGTCGGAGCCTTTAGTATAGCCTTCTCAATTCTATTATTTCTCTTTGCACTAAGGGAGATAGGCTCAATGCGAACTGGTGTCACATTTTCTACATCTTCATTTTTTGGAGCATTTTTTGCCTTTGCAGTACTCAGAGAACCCTTTTCTTTTACACAGTTTCTCGCTGGACTAATAATGTTGTTAGGAGTTTACATCCTCTACAGAAAGTGAAAAGAGAGCAAGGAACAAGGGCTTAAACGTGATTTTCGCTAATTTAGCGCCGGGGGCTAGATCCAAACCTTGTTTAAATCCTTGTTTTTTGCACAAAACCAGAATCCGCGCGCATGCAGGGAGAGTGCTAAACGTCTTAGCCCAGTTTGTAGAGTTTGACACCAACGATTATTTGCCAGACGGCTCCTAGAATTAATCCAAACAATGTTAGTATGGTTACGGTTCTAGCAAAACTCCCATTGTGCCCAAGAGAGTCAAGATGCCTGCAATCATAACCAAGTAACTAGTGCAGTTGCTAAAAACTCCCTTCAGCATAACACACCGTCTATATGCTTCAATTTTTTATGACTTGTGGAAGAAACTTCGTGCATACAACAAGGATTAAAAAGTAGTTCCTAGAGTTTGGCGCCGGGAGTGGGATTCGAACCCACGCGGCCTCGAAAGGCCACAGGCTTTCCAGCGTGGTCTCAAGGCCTGCGCTTTATCCACTCAGCCTACAGGATGTAAGACGTTTGCTTCCTACATTATCCCGGCACGTCTCAGATCCCGACGCCAATTTGGCAGATGCTTGTAGGTTTGCTCTTCCATAAAATCTTTGTCTTAGGTAAACACTGTTTATTTTGGTTTGCTCAGTGAACTCATGTCGAGTTTTGAAGTTTGGTTCAGCCTAAGGCTTTTTGAAGCGGTAGAACACTCTCCCATCTTCTAGCTCGACAACTTTCAGCTTCAATCTGTCTCCGATTTTGAGTTCATCATATTTCACGTTGTCAATTCTTGCAGAAATCAGCAGGCCGCCTATCTTCACTATGCCAATGCAGAAAGGCACATCTTCAGCAAAGCCTAAAGGAGCACCAAGCCGTAATTCAGTGAAGGCATAGAGTTCACATTTCGTCTCTACGTCAACCCATTCCAATTTGTCAGAGAGGCAGTTGGGACAAACAATTCTAGGAGGCCATAAAAGCTTTGCACATCCTTTACACTTCGTTGTTGTTAGGCGTCCTTCCTTGAGATTCTTGAAGAACTGGCTGATTCGCGTGTACTTTTCATCTTCACACGGATAGAAGTCCAACATGAAAGGCAGCTTTACGGTTTCAATGTGCTTTATCTTCTCAAATTCTGGTTTGCTCATCTTAGTCACCTCGCGAGTAGATAACTATGCTATGGACGTTTGCGGCTCCGCTCAGGTTGTGGGCAACTGAAATCTCAGCGCCACTAACGAGTCTTCCCTTCGGAACTTCGCCTCTAAACTGCTGTAGTATGTCCACTGCTTGGAGAATAGCTGTGGCGCCAAGGGGATGTCCACATCCAAGTAGTCCTCCTCTAGGGTTTACGGCAACTTTTCCGCCGATGTAGGGTTGACCCTCCTCAACGAATTTTCCGCCCTCGCCTTTCTCGCACCAGCCAAATGCCTCGTATTCCATGATTTCAGATATGGTGAAGCAATCATGCAACTCTGCGATGTCAATGTCATCCAGTGTAATCTTTGCTGATTCTAAGGCTTCTCTGGCAGCAATTTTTAGGGGAACCCACTCGGTTAAGCTGGCGAAATTGTTTAGTGTATTCCCAATGTTGGCTTGACCGCTTCCGATGACATACATGGGTGTATCTGTGTATTTCTTTGCATCTTCGGCTGGAACAAGAATCACGCCTGCTGCGCCGTCGGTTATTCCGCTGCAATCAAAGAGGCTGAGGGGAGGAGCCACAACCCGAGAGCTTAGCACGTCTTCAACAGTGATTTCCTTCTGAAATTGGGCAAACGGGTTCATGGATGAGTAATGATGATTTTTCACAGAGACAAGGGCCATCTGCTCTTTAGTTGTGCCATACTCGTGCATGTGTCTCTGGGCGGTCATGGCGAAAAACGGTGGAGCCGAAAGCCCGTTGATTCCATCCCATTCACGGTCTAACACGCAAGTCATGTTAGTTTGAGCCTCAGCCATGTCGG
>CAYFZT010000157.1:0-3008 GCA_964347555.1 uncultured Candidatus Bathyarchaeia archaeon
AAGCGGCAACACGAGCCTACGAAGATGCCAATGTAAACCCTCGTAAAGACATCGATGCTTTCGTTACTTGCGCCGAAGACTACTGGGACGGTCACAGCATCTTTGACGAGTTTGTGCCTGATCAGCTGGGTGCAGTGTTAAAACCTCTTTTCACAGTCACAGCCGACGGTCTAATAGGCTTGGCAACCGCCTACATGCTCATCCGCACAGGACAGTTCGACACAGTTGCAGTTGAAGCTCACAGCAAAGCTTCTGACATCCTAACATTCCACGACATCGTAGCCTTCGCTTTAGACCCCATCTTTAACCGACCCTTAGGAGGACATCCCTACTACATCGCTGGATTAGAAATGGCTCGGTTTCTGCACGAAACTGGAACCACAAAAGAACAGTGCGCCGAAATTGTTGTCAAAAACAGGAAAAATGCCTTGGTAAATGCATACGCTGCATATGGAGCAGACTTAACCATAGAAGATGTGATGCAATCTGAACCGATGTTTTATCCACTGAACCGTTTAGACGTAAGCCTGACCGCAGACGGCTCTATAGTCATGGTTTTGGCTTCAAAACGCGCAGCGAAAAAACTTACAGACATTCCGGTGTGGATCCGCGGAGCCGGCTGGAACTCAGATTCGTCTTGGCTTGAATCTAGAGAATGGGGAAGAGCCGTATACGGAGAGTTAGCCGCAAACATGGCTTACAAAACCGCTGGAATAAAGAATCCAAGCAGAGAGATTCAATTTGCAGAAGTCGACGACTTGTTCTCCTATAAGGAACTTCAACATCTAGAAGCCCTAAAACTTTGTAGAAAAGGTGAAGCAGGCAAGCTAACCGAGGAAGGTGTAACCCAGAATAACGGAGAAATGCCTGTAAATGTTTCGGGAGGCGCCCTTGGAATGGGGTTTGCACCTGAAGTTTTGGGTCTTCAAAGAGTTCTAGAGATGGTGTTACAAATGCGTGGTCAAGCTGGCAGACGACAACTATGCGATGCAGAAACAGGAGTCGCCCAGTCATGGAGGGGAATCCCAACGACAACAGGCGCTGTGGCAATTTTAAGTCGGGAGGCGAAATGAAAATGTTCGGAAAGAAGCGAGTCGCAATTGTAGGAGCTGGACTAACTCTCTTCAGAAGAAACTTGAAGGAGACTGGCAAGGAGCTCTGCTATGAAGCCACAAAAATGGCTCTGGACTCAGCTGGATTAACACTAAAAGACATCGACAGCGTAGCCTTCGGAAGTGCCCCTGATGCCTTCGATGGCATTCATATGAAAGGTGAAAACATGACAGACGGCGCAGGCGCATGGCGCAAACCCTTCTCCAGAGTTTACGTTGGCGGCGGCACAGGAGTTTTCACAGCAGACGCGGGCTGGTGGCACGTTGCCTCTGGACTCTTCGACACATGCCTTGTGGTAGCCGAAGAAAAAATGTCTTCATGCTATCCACATCCAGCCTACGCGTTTACGACCATATTCGACCCAATAATGAGCCGTCCGCTTGGCACCACTCTCATATGGATATTTGCTCTAGAAATGCACCGTTACATGCACCGCCACGGCATCAAAAAAGAACAGATCGCCCTCGTGTCAGTGAAAAACAAGGGAAACGCCCTAGACCATCCGTGCGCGCAGCTTGGAGCAAAGATAACGGTTGAGGATGTGCTCAACTCAGAAATTATGTGCTGGCCAGTGCAACGCCTAGACATCAGCCCGACAAGTGACGGAGCAGCAGCCCTTGTTTTAGCATCTGAGGATGTAGCCAAAAAAATCACCGATAACCCAGTTTGGATAGACGGCGTCGGCTGGTGTATAGACTCAACTTACTGGACTAACCGAGACCTCTACTACCCCGACTACGTAGAATGCGCAGCAAGAATGGCTTACAAAATGGCTGGAATCAAGAATCCGCCAAAAGAAATCGACGTAGCTGAGCCATATGACCCCTTTGACTACAAGGAACTGCATCACATGGAAGGCTTACTTTTATGCAGAAAAGGTGAAGCACCTAAGCTTACAGAAGAAGGCGTGACCCAAAGGGACGGTGACTTGCCTATCAATCCGTCCGGAGGACTACTTGGGGTCGGCAACCCAATTGCAGCGGCTGGACTAATGAAAGTATGTGAGATTTTCTGGCAACTGCGAGGTGAAGCCGGTAAGAGACAAGTTCCAGGTGATCCTAGAACAGGTGTTGCTCAGGCTTGGGGCGATCTGATGCAGTACGGTTCAGTCATCGTGTTGAGGAGGTAGTGAAGGGAATGAGCTCTAAGATTAAGAAGTATTCAGGCCATGAATTGAAGTCTGCTGAAATCAGAGAAGGAAAAGTTCCTACAGTTCGATGGAGACCCAAAGCAAAGTACATGTGGAGCGCAGGCATCGCAATGAGCCGATTTCTGAACGAACTGAAAAACGGAAGAATCGTTGCTACCAAGTGCAACGACTGTGGACGTATAATGGTTCCGCCAAGAGTTTTCTGTGAACAATGCTTCAAGTCAACTGACAACTGGACTTACGTGAAAGACACGGGAACGATTAACACATACTCGGTTTCATTCATTGCAGGCGATGCAAGCAGAATCAAAGAACCCATAATTGTCGCAATCATCGATATAGACGGAGCCTCCCCAGGAATGGGTATACAGCACAAAATCGGCGAAATCAACTGGAAAAAAGTCAAATTCGGCATGAAAGTGAAAGCCGTTTGGAAACCACCCGAAGAGCGAAAAGGTGAGATCACAGACATCAAATACTTCAAACCCATATAGGAGGCTAAAAGCGAAAATGTCAATAGAAAAGATAACAGACCCGAGAAAAATTCGACACTGGCCAGGCCACATGGAAACAGACTACATTTACACTCATGGCATAGCAGGCGAACGCTTCTTCAAAGAGATCAAGGAAAACGGTAGAATAACGGGAACGCGATGCAAAAGCTGTAACCTCGTTTATGTGCCTCCGAGAATCTACTGTGAAAGATGCTTCGAGAAACTAGAAGATTGGATAAACGTGGGCACAA
>CAYFZT010000158.1:0-2976 GCA_964347555.1 uncultured Candidatus Bathyarchaeia archaeon
AAGTGGGAATCGAGAAGATTCTTGTGGACACCATCGTTTTCGATGTGCCCAGCATAGGTTACGCCATTGAAGCCGTAAAGCTTCTTAAAGATGAGCTAGGGTATCCCGCTGGATGTTCGCCTGCAAACGCTACGTATGAATGGAAACTGCAACAAGATTCAGCTTTTAGAAAAGGCTTCGCTGCTTACAATGCATCTGCCCATACTCTGGCGCAGTCTAGCGGAGCCGACTTTCTCATTTACGGACCATTAAAACAAGCTAGAAACATTATTCTAGCATGTGCCATGAACGACGCCATCATAGCCTATTACGCCAAAAGACAGCTTGGAATAAAACTGCTTACTCCAGGTCACCCTCTTAACAAGATCTTCTAGGAAACCTTTATGTCTAGAACTGATCTCTTGAATGTCTATGCATGCATCTTCCTCAGGTCCTGCTTAGTTGGGAAGTTCATCAACTCGTTCTTAGAAAGGAATTCTTGGGATTAATATGATTTTACGGTGACTAGTATGCTACAAGTCATGTTTTCGGAGCAGTTTAGGCTAAGGTTAATGCCTAAAAAACAGCCTATCATAATGGCACACGACACGATTTAGGGTAACTTGTTTTTCTGCTGCACTTCTTGTATCTAAGCAGGAAATTTGCGTGTCTTTTCTTCCCGTTGATTTTTTGGCTTTTGGGTGTCTGCAGGAGATGTTTTGACCATCACTTCTACAGGCTCCTCCTTTTGGGTTTTTTCCACTTCCTCTCTAGTTCGTTGTGAAGGTGGTCTTTGCATTGGAGGAGGTTCAAGTTTTTTCTGTGGTGCTTTCAATCCTTCTTCCAGTTCTCTTATCTTAGATTTTAACTGGTCTACAACTGCACGCTTGGCGTTAACCCTCTGTTTCAACACTCGAATTGCAATTTTCTCTTGAACTATTCTAAGCCGGTTTCCTAAGTACTTCTCTTCTTCCTCTAGAGACTGCAACATTCTCGTCAATTGTGCCTTTTCACTTGCAAGATCTTCAAGTTCTGTAGTTAAGCTCACGCTGTTTTCACCTGAGTTTTTCCCTTTCAGAAAATAGGCAATTATAGGTTATGAAGATTAAATTCATATTTTGTAGCCAACGAAATTCTCACTGTAGATGGTGAAGCTTCTTGAAGCTAAATCGGGTAAAAAGCACATATATCGAAAACCGCAATATGTCACGTCTTGAGTGATGATATTTTTAGAAAAAAAGTAACTTACTCTTTTGAGGTATGACCATGAGCGCAACAACTGAACCAGAAGAACTTCTAAGGGAACAAGAAAGGCTGAAAGATGGTTTGCAGTCTTTAAGCGAGGAAGAAAAACATTTGTTTCAGAAGCTTAGGATAGTTGAAGAAAAGATAGCTATTCAAGAACTAAAAGACAAGATTAAAGCAAAACGTGTAGTTACGGAACAACTGAAAACCAAGATAACCGAACTGGAAAAAAGATGGAATGCACGTATTTTGGAGGAGATTTCAGGGTTTCCTCCCTAGAGGGAACAACTGCATAGCGAAGACGGGCAGATTAACGGCTTTCTTTCTTGACTTCCGATGTGTTTTGCACATCAAGTCTCCAATCGTTTGTGTAGACATTTTGTATCACTTCTGAGTCTGCAAGATCTGATCAATAAACTGAGCTTCCGGTATTGCGCCAACTATCTCTATTTGCTCATTGATGACTGTTTTTGGCACACCCAAGACCCTGTATTTCTGTCCAAGATGGGGGAACTCGCCAACATCTACAACATCAGCTCTCACGAAGTTGTTTTCCAGCGCTAATTTGTAGGCAAAACTGGATGCAGTTGGACAGTAGGGACAAGTCAGAGTCACGAAAACCTGGATATGTACAGGTTTGTTAATGGACTTCAGCTTCTCTCTTGTTTCTTGTGAAAGATTTGTCGCCCCGTTTGAAAGGGTGATTATGTTGTCTACAAGGGTCTTAAACTCGTATCCCAAGGGAACGCCATAATATCTTATGTCAAAGTCTTTCTTTCCTATCATAGCAATGGCTGGAACCTTGTTTATCTTGTATTCTTGAGCTTTTTCGCTGTCTTTGGCAAAATCGTAGATCTCCGCCTTAATCTTGTCTGAAAGCCCTGCGACTTCTTGTACTAGTTCCCCTACTTCTTTGCAGTGGAGGCATTCTGTTTCTTGCGTAAAGGTGGCAAGACGAACTTCATCTTTCAGTTTGCTTTCAAATTCTTTTTTCAGATGTTGTCTATGTTCGTGTGGAATGAAACCCAAAAGAGAACACCTTTCATTCTTTGGTTTTACGAAGGCTTAAAACATTTACTATGAAAGGTATTCCTTCTACGTGCCATGGGAAAATACGTTTTCCCAACCTTTATATTGATAGAACCCTCTTAGGGAGATAGCCGAAATTGGAGGATGAAGTGCATGAGTGAAAGGTGGATTCAGGCTTCCCAGAGAATTCTGGATCAGATAAAGCGTTTAGAAGAGGCCAAGGACAGAGACCGCTTGGAGCTTGTGAGGTCCATGAGTTTCATGCTGAGTGTTTTACAAAGAAGCTTGCTTGGTTGGATGCAATGGGTGAACACGCCTGACATTATGACAAGGTTTTCACAAGAGGATCTAGAGAAGATGAGTAAAAAACTATCCACTTTTACTCGTTCCTTTATAGAGTACGATCTTGAGGCAACTAAACTAGGAGCCCAGAAGGGATTGAAGGCCAGAAAGATTGTTAAGAAGAAGAAAAAAGAGGAAAGACCTGAAACATTCTACGTTTGACCACAAGATAAAGCTCACTTTAAGCACACACTATCGAATTGTTTTGGTGTTTTGCCCTCTGAGATTTTAGTGTTTCATTTTGCCACTAACCACGAAGACTTAAAAATCTAACCACTCTACACAGATACGTGTGGTATACTTGAGCCTGCAAGTTGCTTTTCCATCACCCGAAGAGCTTGGAGAAACTTTTGATGCCATAGTGGTTGGCGCTGGTCCAGC
>CAYFZT010000159.1:0-2919 GCA_964347555.1 uncultured Candidatus Bathyarchaeia archaeon
CTGTGAAGGAGGCGGCAAAGACAGTTAAGAACATCAAGGGAGTTCACGTGAAGCGGTGCACTGCAAGAGTGAAAGACAACAAGATTGTGGAATACCGTGCAGATGTCAAAATCGCCTTCGTTGTAGAAAGATGAAACATGGGCAAGAGCGAATCCAAAAAGTTCAATGTTTCTTCCACCTCACGCACGCTTTGTAGAAAAGGCCTAAGTCAATAAAGCGTCAATAATTGGCTACATGCTGATGAAGTGCTAGAGTCAGGCGCGCGCGCGAGAGCGGTACTTTAACGTGCTAGTTTCATCCGTTGCGCGGGCGCAATTGTTTTTAAATTATGTTGTTTTGTTATTTATATCTGGTGATTAGGTATGCGTAAAACTAGCAACAATCTAAAGGAAGCTTTTTCGGGAGAATCTCAAGCTAATAGAAGGTATGTAGCTTTTGCAGATAAAGCTGAAAAAGAGGGATTACCAGCAGTTGCGAAGCTTTTTAGAGCAGCCGCTTTTGCAGAAACCGTGCATGCTTTGAATCATATACGAATAATGGGTGAAGTAAGGTCAACGTTTGAAAATTTGGGGACTGCTGTTTCTGGTGAGACCTTTGAGTTTGTTGAAATGTACCCCGAATATATTGAAGTTGCTAAAAAAGAGAGCAATAAGAAGGCAGTCTGGAGTTTTAATGTAGCTAACAAGGTTGAAAAAATTCATGCTGGTCTTTTTTCAAAGGCTCTTGAAGCCTTAAGAAACAAAGAAGCGTTGGTTACTAAAGATTACTTTGTGTGTGAAGTCTGCGGAAACACTGTCGAAACGATTGCTCCGGAAAAATGTCCTATTTGTGGGGCTCCTAAAAACAGATTCAAAAAAATCCAATAATAAGAAGAGCGTACCCTTGCTAGCAGATTATTTGGGATGCACGCGCGTTTAGGCAAGATTAGAGGTCATTGATCTTTTTTATGCGGTCTTTAAATTCTTTCCTATGTCTTCTTTCTTCGTCGAGTGCATGTTTCATGACTCCTACAACCTCTGGATCATCTATTGTCGCAATCATTCTTTTGTACATTTCAATGGCTTCGGTTTCCAGCACTATTTGTTTTTCTAGCATTCCTTTCAAGTCATCGCCCCCAAAATCAAGTTTTTCGTGGTCCATTACTGGTTTTCCTCCCCTCTTCACTATCAAATCCGCTAACCACCACATGTGCCTCATCTCATCAACTGCTATAGCTTCAGTTACCCTGCTAGGATCACAATCACGAATTACAAATGAATTTCGGATATAAACCATCGAGTTTTGGAGTTCATGTACAAAAGCTTCGTTAAGACAATTTAGAATATCAATCTTCTTCAAACAAACAACCCTTAGAATACTGTGACGAGCAAAAAATATTAACTTAGCTGCGCGCGCGATCGTTCTCTGACATAATGCATAGCATGTCTTCCACAATCGGTTCAGTAGCGGCGATTCTCGCTTTTTTCATAATATCAAAAAGATTAGAGCAAGACACTTTGTGGAGAAGTTATCGATATTTCTCCATAGAAATCGCATTCGTCGTGATAGTGGTCTCAGTGGTCGGGGTTGGAACTTCTTGGTGTGTTCGGAGTCCCAGGATTAGCGCGAAGGCTCTTCATGGTGGTGCTGTTCTTATGGATAGAAGTGATGGCGATCCGACTCCTCCAGATTTCGGCGTAGACGTGGGCACCGGGGCACACGTAAGTACGGGTTCACACGTTTTGGGTTTAGGTTTTGGGTTAATAATCCGCGCGCGCAGGTAATGAAAGAAGCGAACGAGGCAAACTAGCAAGACTACAGGTGTTAAAATGTATGGAAAGAATAAGAAGAATAGATATAGATGTGTCGTGAGTGGCATCCACCATAGAATAGAAGTCAAGAAGGGTAGACTCAGAAGCAAAACCAGCAATAAAAGATAGTTTACCCATGATTTCTTGTTGAATCTCGTTTCTTCCTTTGTCCTGTCGGCAGGTCTAAGCTTGAAGATTACAAGAGAGGCTGCTGTGGCTCCGCCCAACAATAAACCAGTAATTAGGAAGGGTTGTATACTGTAAATGTATGAGAGTTCTTGAGGTGGAGGCTCATATTCAAGAGAAGATATGAAGACATCTCGAAAATCTACAGTTTCAATATTGTTATATGTCCATACAACCCTAATCTGAAACAAGACTTCATATTCTTCTGGTACGTCAAAAGGAATTTGTGGTGGAACCCAAACGTATGAATAGTAACCCTCGGCATCCGTCAACACACCTTCAACCAAAAACCATTTTGGAGGATTATACGTTTGTAGCGTAGTGAGTTTATGTGCTCTTTCAGTCACATTCTTATAATAGATAGATACGCTTTGATGAGGAATCCCAAGCTCGGTTGTCGTGTTCACCAACCTACCCGTTACAGTAACACTATTTATTCTTGCCACCAGCCCAACAGGGCGACCTATACCGTAGCTTTTGGATGCTTCAATAGATAAGGAAAGAGAAACATCAGTGTTATCAGCGTTAGCTATACAAACTATAAGGTTAAGAATAACCCAACTCAAAACGATGTTGTTTAAAGCCAACATACGAAACACAATATCTGCAAGTATGAAATGGTTACGTTAAAAAAGTTTATCTGCCCGTGGAGGACGCTTAGGAGATTACTTAGTCACAGACTCGGCATGCTAGGATAGTGTGGCTCTAAGAAACTCAGCTAGTTCCAACGTCTCAATTTCTGAACCGCAATGTTCACACACTTTCAATGATTCAAGCGTAGTATTCTTATCCACCTTCAACTTGCCACTACAATGAGGGCAACGATAAGCCACAGCAATTCCACCATCTTTTATTTGCTTGAGCAAGGTGTTCAAGTCCACAGAAATCTCGATCTTTTTAACTCTAATCTCTCCAAGTCTAGCACGAGTCTCTCCAGCCTTCT
>CAYFZT010000160.1:0-2872 GCA_964347555.1 uncultured Candidatus Bathyarchaeia archaeon
CTCAGATGGAACTTTCTTCTTATCTAAGAGTTCGTTTAAAGCCTGTTCCTTCCGCCAGATCAGTGGAATTTCATCACAGAGAGTCTTCACCCTTAGCTTGATAGAGGGTAAAAGCACAACGTCGTCGCCGTCTACTCTAAACTGCTCGCTGAGATACTTTCTGAATTCGCCATCTTCGTGCTTAAGGAAGACACTGGTTACTCTGCCTGTTGGGTTGACGGCAAATGAGACTATGCTGCCTACTGAGCGCCCGTACTCATCTTTCACAGTTTTTCCTACGTAAAGAAAAAGGTTTGAGGGTGGTTGTTCCATGTTTATTCTTCACCTTTCATTGCTGACTTAGGACTGAGATTGAGATTGGGATTGCGGCAGAGCTTTCTCGCCTACTGCGGGTAACCCAGCTGGCAGTTCTGGGAACTTCTCCTTGATCTTTTGTTCAGCCACGGATGCTGCTTCGTTCAGAATCTTCTGGGCGTCTTCGTTTATGGTCTCAAAGTTTATTGTCAAGCCTGTGCTTTGCCCCGCATCCACGATTATTCCGCTGAGCAGGGTTCCAATCTGTCCAAGTTCTCTTTCAGCCTCTGGGAAAACGCTGGCCATTCCCGATTTCACCGTGCGAAGTACTCCTACTGCTGGCGCAAGGGTTGTCACTACGTCGCCAAGTTCTGAAACAGTTCTCAATCTTAGAACAATCTGCTCTAAGGCTAGCCGCGCATGCATTATCATCTTTTCCATTTTGCGTATCTCAGCGAGCTCGTTTGCGAAGACGTTGGCTCTTGTCATATCGTGCTTAGAGTAAGCGTTGACTATTCGGGTGAAGATTGATTTGTCGCGTTCTGTGAAGCGGTCGCTTGCTTTGTCAAGTCTTTGAATCTGCATCTCGATTCGTCTTACGGCGAAGTCTATTCGAGGCTTTAATGGCCCCGGCGGTCTCACCGTTTCCTTGATCTTTGTGGTTAATGGCACGTCTGGGTCGTTACTTCCCCATTGTTTTGCAAATTTTTCTGACATTTTTATTCCTCCTAGAATGAGAGAGTCTTTAAGCGCTTTATTACATTGTTAATATGCTGAAAACATTCGTGTATATACGTAGCAGTATAGCCCTAGGAAGTTTAGTTCTATTTGTTTAAATTTCCAAAAGCAAAGAAGTGGGAGGCTGCAAGCCTCTATAAACACAATTGTGTAAGTTAAAAAGAAAAAGCACTTTCGCTAAGAGTGTGTAAGCAAGGTGACTGCAATGAGTGATAGAATTAGAATGCTCTTAACTTTCGGGGTGCTTGGGTTCTTCGCTGGAGTTATCGCCAACTTCTCTTTCAAGTACGTCATTCCATGGCTTAGCCAACTTGTGCTTCCAATGATCGGTTTGGACTGGATCTTCTCAGGAATGGCAGGCGCAGCTCTGACTTTGATATTAGTGACTGCTTGGGCTTATCTAAGCGGACCCCCAGAGGCATAGAGAACTCTCAACCGAGACATTCCTTCCTTCGTTTCTAGAGTAGTGACTAAATCTATCTCTGAACAAAAAACTCGCTATCTCCAAACGAAAGAATATTGTGCTCTCGCGATTCATTTCATTTCCTCAACAGTTTTTCTGTTTCATCCTCCACTAAGGTTAGACTCTTTTTCAAAAGATTCAATACGGGAAGCCGAGGCTCATCTGACATTGCTATTTAAAAACTTGTAGAGAACTATTTTGGCTGAAGGACAGTTAGAACAATGGTTGAGGGAGAGTCATCAAATTCTAAAGTTTTCGGTTTGCTTGTAAAGCCCCTTCAGAAAGCATTAGCTGAAGCAGGATTTTCTGAGCCTACTCTTCCTCAGGTTAAGGCTATTCCCCCTCTTCTAAGAGGAGAAAACGTTCTTTTGATTGCACCCACTGGAAGCGGCAAAACTGAGGCTGTCTTGCTTCCCATCTTTTCCAATTTTATTCCGCAACCAGAAAAGCGTGGAATTTCTATTCTTTATGTTACACCTCTTCGTGCGCTTAATCGAGACATGGTCAGGAGGCTTTCCTTCTGGGCGGCACATCTTGGCGTTTCCATTGAGGTTCGACATGGAGACACAGAGATAAAGATTCGTCGACGCCAAGCCCTTCGTCCACCAAGCATGCTGGTGACTACACCTGAGACTCTTCAAGCTATCTTGCCTGGCACTCGTATGCAACAGCATCTCAGACATGTTCGCTACGTTATCATCGATGAAGTACATGAACTCGCCGAAGACAAGCGGGGTGTTCAGCTTACAGTTGCCCTTGAACGACTGTTAGAGTTTACTGGAAAGGAATTTCAAAGAGTCGGATTGTCAGCAACGGTGGGAAACTCACAGAGAGTTGCGAAATTTGTGGCTGGAACGAACCGTTCAGTTATAGTAGTAGAGGTTTCTCTGCCGAAAGGCTATCATTACAGTGTGGAATGCCCCTTTCCAAAAGACGCCGACTACGATTTAGCTCAAAAATTGCACACTGCTCCTGAAGCAGTCGCTAGAATAAGGCGAATCCTCGACCTCGTAAAAAAGCACACTTCAACTCTGATCTTTGTGAACAGTCGAACTAATGCCGAAATGCTTGGACATAAGTTCAATCAGTTAACCAAGGACATTGCAGTTCACCACGGCTCCTTGTCTCGGGAAGAGCGAACCGTGATCGAAGATGAATTTAAGGCTAAAGCGTTGAAGGCTATAGTTTGCACAAGCACTTTGGAATTAGGCATCGATATTGGCCATGTTGACCTTGTCATTCAGTATCTTTCACCTCGCCAAGTTTGCAGCCTCATTCAACGTGTAGGTAGAAGCGGTCATAAGCTGGACATGACTTCGAAAGGGGTCATTGTAACTGCTTTTCCAGACGACATTATGGAGGCATTAACCGCTATAC
>CAYFZT010000161.1:0-2535 GCA_964347555.1 uncultured Candidatus Bathyarchaeia archaeon
TGATGAAACGCATGGGCTTAAGCATGGGCGCCATGCCAGATGTTCAACAAGTCATCATGAAAACAAGTACAAAAGAGATCATCATAGAAAACCCAGAAGTGGCAGTTATGGATATGCATGGCCAGAAAATCTTCCAAGTAACCGGCGAAAACATCGTGGAAAAAGCCATTGAAAAAGAAATTTCGTTACCAGAAGAGGACGTGCAGTTGGTGGCTCAGCAAGCTAAAGTCAGCGTTGAAGAGGCGCGGGCTGCCCTCGAACAAACTAAAGGCGATTTGGCTCAAGCCATACTGCTTCTAAGTCAAGCGGGGTAGACGATTAGAACTGTTTGAGCACGTCTTGTTTTTCCATTACGTAGCCGCAATAATGACACTTTAAGAGAAGGGGCTCTTCTTTTTCAACGTAAAACGTGGATTGCACGGGTTCGTTGCTGTTTGAAATACATGCTGGGTTGACACATTTCACTATGCCTCGAATAGTCTTTGGCAGTTTCACTCGTTGTTTGTCCACTACTTTGTAGTTGCGAATGATGTTAATGGATGCGTGAGGAGCTAGCAGGGCGATTTTATCCACTTCTGCCGAAGCAAGTTTTCTTCCTTCCACCTTAACGATGTCTTTGGATTTCAGTATCTTGCTCGGCACATTCATTGCGACTGTTACAATTCCACCTGTGCGCCCAGTTATTCCCAAAATCTTTATCACATCTAAAGCGTGGCCGCCAGTTATGTGGTCGATAACTGTGCCATCTTTAATTTTCGAAACTCGCAGTGTTAGCTTGGACATAAACCTCAACCCTTATGTTAATTACACGTTAAGAATAAAAAGAGTTAGATATAGCTTTTAATAAAGATAAGTCTTAAAAGATACAACTTTCTGTACTACTTTTAGTGACACCCATATGAAGAGATATGCACGCATTATGCAACAGCATCCAGAAATTGCAGCGTGGCTGGAGAATAGACCGCTCAACACTCAGAAAGCATTTTGTCAAAGATTGATGGATTTCTGCGAAGCTATGCAAGTATCTCCAGAGAAATGGCGGCAGATGGACAAGTTTGAAGCTAGGGACCTAGCATGGAAATATGTTGAGCCATTGGTAAGAGAGCGTTCAAGCGTAGCTGTGGTAAGACTAGCTGCTTTGAAAAGTTGGTTTAGAAACTTAAACGGTGAAAGGTTGCCTCTAGACAGTGGACGTGGTGGCAAGCATAACATTCGCCACGTGCGTAAGAAAGCTGCTTACGAGAAGATTCCAAGCAAAGAAGAAGTTTATCGCATAGCCGA
Source organism: uncultured Candidatus Bathyarchaeia archaeon (assembly GCA_964347555.1). Classification (GTDB taxonomy): domain Archaea; phylum Thermoproteota; class Bathyarchaeia; order Bathyarchaeales; family Bathyarchaeaceae. The sequence goes on from CAYFZT010000161.1 coordinate 1,282, forward strand.
CATGGCTAGTAGCTTAAGAGATAGAGCAGTTCTTTTAACCCTCTTTCAAACGGGTATTCGCGTGAACGCGCTTTGCAGCTTGAAATACAAGCACGTTGCAGATCAGCTTGATAGAGATATCATCACCTTGAAGATCACATGGGAGATCGATGACAAACTTCGCGGCACCAACATACCATTTTATTACACTTTCATAAACGGTGAAGGTGCCGAAACACTGAAGCAATACTGCAAGCTCAAGCATAAAGATAGCAAATCTGACACGTCGTTGTTTTACACGAAGAAAAGGATGAAGCCAATCTCCATACATTGGGTTTGGCGCATGTTCAAAATATGTATAGCGCGCGCTGGGTTTGATCCAAAAACTATGTGGACGCACAGCTTGCGAAAAGCGTTCAGAAAGATCGTGCGTAGAGCTGATATCGACGATGATGATAAAGAGCAGCTTATGGGACATGTAATGCGTGGCAGCCGAGAAGCGTATTATGACAGACGCGACATTGAGCTGATTATAGAAGCCTATCAGAAATGCAACTTCAGCAGGGAAGTACCCAACAGCGAGATTACTAAGCTGCGCAACCAGCTTGAAGACGAGCAGGGCAAGCGTGTGTTAAACGAGGTTCGCCTAGGGAATCTTGAAAGGGAACTGGAGACCACAAGGAAGTTGCTTAGATCGATATTGGAACAGAAGAGTTGAAATGGAAAACTGAGTAGCTGTTCTGCGCTTGGGTTACAGTTCTATAAGGTTGTACGTGTGACTTGAAAATTCCTCACAAACCCAACGTGGATGGACTGCACGTTCAACGTTTTCTATTTGGGCTTCACTACAATCACATAAGTGTAAAAGCTCATGAACTATGACTTCACTCACTTCACGCATGAACGTTTCCATACAAGGGTTTATGCCTTTCTGGCAAGTGTCGTTTGTGGCATGCTGACAGAAACAGCAAGCTATAGAAATCTGCACCTTGCACATTAACATAAGCGTCTTCGATGTGGTCATAATTCCGTCAACGATGACATAGCCAATCTGACTCGTTCTATCAGCAAACCCGTTTATGCGATTTCTATATTTCTTTGGTATCTGTTTAAATTCTTTTGATAGCCCTACTTTTATTTCCATGCTTACACTCACCTCTTCATAACCGTGCACACCCAGAAAGCTAGCAAAATGCTGTCTGCAGGTGTTTCCATTCTTGGAAATGCTTTGGACACAATGCTATACAAATTATGGTTGCGTCTCCCCTTTCAATC
>CAYFZT010000161.1:2545-2851 GCA_964347555.1 uncultured Candidatus Bathyarchaeia archaeon
TACCTTTTTGAGCGAATTGTAGCAGGACTGAGAAGAGTTCCTTCCAAGAATGATTTTAGAAAATACCTGTCGCCGATAAGAAAAATTCTTGTTGAAATGAGAAATCTAAGGGAAATCAGAGACAGGTGCAATAGCGAAGGCGGACGAGATAGAGTGGTTCAAGATTTCCTCAAGGCTATTCTAGCGGAAACTGGTGACAAAAAAGTTTGCGTTGGTATTGAACCACTAGACCTCGATAGAATAGTTACAAAGGAATATGAGCCAAAGACAAGAGACTTCGTAAAGGACGTGCTTGTCAGCAAGTTT
>CAYFZT010000162.1:0-291 GCA_964347555.1 uncultured Candidatus Bathyarchaeia archaeon
ACACAAATTACACATTTTCAAAAAACGTTGTCTATATACAACGGTTAACATGGGAAAACTATCGATGGCAATTGTCGCTTTTCGACAAGCAGACGTAACGCCGCTTCACTGCCATCACACTCAAAAGTGTTTCACTTCTTTCCATCAAGGAAATGTTTCAGCGGGAATTACGACATCATACATAGGAGGCTTGCAGGAATCCGAAATAATTCGAAGAATTTTTTCAAGCTCTTTTCGGCTTTCGCGCGCGCGCATAAATTCTTTGCGCAGAAGATTTAAACAGTCTTTTGT
>CAYFZT010000162.1:301-2841 GCA_964347555.1 uncultured Candidatus Bathyarchaeia archaeon
TGAGAACAAGTATTGGTGTTATCTTAAGAAGATGTATGTAGAACCAGAACATTTCCTATTTAAGGAGCAAAATTAAAGCAATTAAATAAAGCAGTAAAGAATTCCAAACCAGTAAGGCTTCTATAGTTTTACCCTTTCTCCACAAGACACCTATAACGCGCGCGCGCGCATAAATTCTTTGCGCAGAAGATTTAAACAGTGTTTTGTAAACACTACGTTAGGCGAAATGCATGGAAGCTTGGAAAGCTGCGAGAAATGCATTGGAAAACGTTTTGGAAGCTGTGGCTGGCGAAAACATCTTCATAGTCTGCGACGATGAAAAACTGCAGGTTGGAAAAGCTTTTGCAGATGGAGCTTTGGGCCTTGGCTTATGGGCGAGAATTATGGTTCTTCAAACATCTCGAAAGCCTAGAACTGAAGTTCCGGCGCAACTCTTTGAGGTTTTCACTCAGCAGAAACCCGACCTATACGTTAACTTAATGCGGGGAATCCGTGAAGAGACGCCCCTCCGAATAAAGATTATAAACATGGAGACCCGTGACCACAAGTCGCGTTTGGGACACTGTCCTGGGGTGACAATCGACATGCTCACTGAAGGTGCTTTAGCGCTTACGTCTCAAGAACATAGAAATATGCAGAGCCACGCTGAAAGGCTTATTCAAGCTTTGAGCGGAACAACAGAAGTGGAGATACAAAATCCTGCTGGAACCAGCTTGACACTGAGAGTGGAAAAACGAGAGTTCTTTACAGATACAAAGATGGACTGGAGGTCTATGAGATGGATGAATCTGCCCACCGGTGAAGTCATTGTAGCACCTTTTGAAGATTCACTAAATGGCAAGCTTGCATGCGACATGGCAATCGGCGGAATAGGCAAGCTCAAGGCGCCAGTGGAAGTAACCGTGAAAAACGGCAAAGTCCAAAAGCTGGTAACCCAAGACAAAGACGTTTACCGCAAAGTTAAAGACACATTTGAGACGGATGGCTGGTCTGATATTGTTGGCGAATTCGCCTTCGGAATCAACCCTAAAGCACGATTTGTAGACGAGTTTCTTGAAGCAGAAAAAATCCTAGGCACCACACATGTGGCTTTCGGAGCCAACACCGACATGCCAGGAGGCAGAAACCTGTCGAAGAATCACATTGACCTGCTGATCTCCAAACCCACAGTGAAGGCAACAAAGGAAAATGGAAAAAGCACAGTAATTTTAAAGCATGGACATTTCGAAATCTAACAAGATTCAGAATCATCAAAGCAGAATCTATTTCGGTTGTCCTACCATTTACGGAGGATTTGGGAGAGCCGCTTAAGGTAGTCTTTCTTCGGCGTTTCTCCCAAATCCGGGGAGGAGGTACTGACAGCTTGGTAGCATAAGAAACTACACCTCTAATCATTTAAAACTCTCTGTGAAACAAACTTCCTGACAGTGCAGACAGTTGAGTGAAAGTAAATGTGGAAGGTTGAGGGAAAAAGATTCTTAGGGCAAGCTTCAGATGTGATTCTATTACTAACTGATTTGATTCATAAAGAGTTTCCCTTTCGGTTCATTTGATCAAAAACGTTCACCGTCATGTCCACAACTTATATTAGGAATTAACGTTTTTTAGTTGATTTCGAGTTCAACAGAGGTGAGAGAGAACATGGTTTCAGAAGGCAAGGGAAGATTGTTCAGAAGGAAGGATGGCAAGTACCTAATCTATGTTCCATTAGATCTAGCGGAAGACAGTATGTTTCCGTTCAAAACAAAATCTTCCATGAAGCTGAAGATATCCTTCAAAGTCGGAGAAGACAGAATAATCATTGAAAAATGGAACGAAGGTCCCTAGGAATAATATACCTAGCGCTACCTTCTATCTGTGGAACCAGCCATCAACCTTCAAACTTTTGTTTAATATAGAATTTTAAGGAGACGATTGTCTAGAGCCAAACGATGCACATATTCCAGTTGCTTTCAAAGATGCTTATTATCTGTAAATTATTAATACAGTTTGAAACATAATAATGAGTAACTTATGCGAAAGAATGGAAAGCTTCATATAAGTTCAAAAAGAACTGTTAATGCGCGCGCGCGCGAAATACGGAAGCCTTATCGAGCTGAAGTGTCTTCTTCCATCATTCCAAACATGTTACCTTCTGGATCTTTGAAATAAGCTGCCCAGCCGACTCCTGGAACAGCATGTTTCGGCGTCACTATTGTTCCCGCGTTATCTTCAACTTTTTTGATGAACTTGTCGATTGAAGGAACATCGCGCGCGCAAACGCAAGTAACCATGCAGAGAGTACTAGAAAAAGGGAAAATCGTACTAATATTTGGCTTTCTTCTCGTACAGTGGAGACATCACCCGCTTACCCCCGCAATCCACCTTTTTTTGGGTTTACAACGACTAAAAGTTTTGCGCGCGCGGAGTTTTATGAAAAAAAGGGAGTTGTTTTGTGTTTGTTTATTTCTTCACGCGTCTCATTCGATGCCCTAGAAACATGTATAGTACTAAGCTGATTGAGAAAAGTATTGAAATGTTGAAGCCAGATTCTGGAACTG
>CAYFZT010000163.1:0-2780 GCA_964347555.1 uncultured Candidatus Bathyarchaeia archaeon
AGACCGTTAAGAGCGTTATAAAGAAGAGAATAAGTCGGTTAGATGATGAGTCTCAACGTGTATTGACTCTGGCTTCTTTTGTTGGAAAGGATTTCACTTTTGAGGCTTTACATGGAGTCACCGGCATTGAAGAAGACAAACTGCTTGAAATGATGGAGAAGATGCTAAAAAGAGGACTCATCAAACAGAGAGTTATCCATGGAGAAGACATATGCTCCTTTAACGATATCATAGTAAGAGACATTCTATATGAGGAAGTTAGCCCTTTAAGACAAAAGAAACTTCATGGCGTCGTAGGACGCGCCTTAGAGAAAGTATATGCAAAAAAGATTGATGAACATCTAGGAGAATTAGCATTACACTTTCTCGAGAGCGGAGGTAAAGAAAAAGCTCTTGACTATTTCTTGAAGGCTGGAGAAAAAGCTGCAAAGGTCTTTGCAAACAGCGAGGCGGCTTCCTATCTTCAATCTGCTCTCAGGCTTCTTGAAAGAAAAGAAGGTGAACTTCGGAAAAGAGGACTTGTTCTGGAGAAGCTTGGAGATGTCAAAAGGCTTGTTGGAGAGTATGATGCTTGCATGAAGTATTGGAATGACGCGTTGCTGCTGTGGAAGCAACTGCATGAGAAAGGGAAGGCTTCGCGACTGCATCGGAAAATGGCGAATGTTCTTTGGATGGAGATAGGTGAAACTGAAAAGGCTAAAGAGCACCAAGACGAGGCTTTAAAAATCTTGGAAGCTGACCCTGAAGGCGTCGAATTAGCGAGTCTTTATGAGGATATCGCGCGCATGTTGTGGCGTACTGGAGATGTGACAAAAGCTCTTCCTTCGGCTGAAAAAGCTCTAGAGCTTGCCAAAAAATTGGATGCCGTTGAAGTTATCGCAAATTCGTACACTGATCTGGCGTTAGTATTTATGAGTACTGGAGACACGAAGAAGGCCATTAAGTGTCTGGAGAGAGCGTTGAAAATAGCACTCGATAACGGTTATATGGAGACCGCGGTACGCGTATATAATAATCTTAGTGTAACGCTTCCAACAGAAGATAATGAAAAAATCTTAGAATACTTGGAGAAAGGACTCGAACTAGCAAAAAAAATAGGGCATATCACCTTCCAGTCCTGGATTGGCTTCAACTTGGCATGGCACTGTTTGGGTATGGGAAATATGAACAGGGCACGTCCCTTGATTGAAGAATCAGTCTCATTGGATAGAAAAGCTGGCAACATGACTCACCTTTCCATGTCACTAGATGGTCTTGGATATGTTTTTCATATATTAGGAGAGTGGGACAAGAGCGAACAATGCTTCAGAGAAGCTTTGAGCATTTCCCAAAGGCTAAAGGAGTTTCAATCAATTGCTTTCAGTCACGGACTTCTTGGATGGCTCCATTTTGAAAAAGGTGAATATGTCATGGCAAAAGAACACTTTGAAAAGCAGATCGAAGTCCTTGAAAAGGCTGGAGCGAAGTCTACACAAATGGGCGCCTCTCGATGGCTTATTTGGACATACATAGAGCTTGGGCAAATCCAAAAAGCCAAGAACTTGATTGACAATCTACATAAGTTTGCCTTACAAGTGGGGGATAACGAGTTCATTGCTACCGCTGATACCCTGAGGGCAATGCTGTTCCGTGCACAGAAGAGATGGAAAGAGTCTATCGAGCATTTCGAAAAGAGCCTTCAGGAACATGAAGCTGTAAATTCGAGGCGATGGAACGTCCACATTTTCGCAAGAATGGTCATCTCTGAATATGCTCGAATGTACCTAGAAAGAGACCAAGAAGGCGATAGAGAAAAAGCTCATGACCTTCTCAACCAAGCATTAGAAATATTCCAGAAGATAGGTGCCACAAAGCATATAGAAAAAACAAAGTTAAGAATAGTTTTCGCAGAAACTGGGCGCAAGTTGGAGGAGCCTGAACCTACAACAGAGGTTTCAGAAATTGCTTTTCCGGATCGTATCACTACAGGATGTAAAGAACTTGACGACCTATTGTTTGGCGGGATAGCCCGAAATTATGCAGTCATACTAACCTCACCTTCATGCGACGAAAAGGACTTGCTAATTAAGAACTTTCTTGAGACAGGAACGAAAGAAGGTCAAGTCACGTTTCACTTTGCTATAAACGTGACGAGTGGAGTGAAGAACCTTGCCGAGGAATTCCAGTCCAACTTCTACCTCTTTGTCTGCAATCCTCAGGCAGACAAAATTATCAAAAACTTGCCCAACGTATTCAAATTAAAAGGCGTTGAAAACCTTAATGACATCAACATTGCTTTAACCTTAGCCCTCCGCAGATTAGATGCATCGCTTAAAGGTCCACGAAGAGCCTGCATAAAAATCGTCTCAGATGTTTTACTGCAGCATCACGCGGTTCAAACAAGAAGATGGCTAAATGCACTTATTCCAGAATTGAAATCAAAGGGTTTCACCACTCTAGCATTAATGGACTCAGAGATGCATGCTCAACAAGAAGTTCATGCAATTGTAGGGTTATTTGAAGGAGAGATCAACATCTACGAAAAAGAAACAGATAAAGGTTTAGAAAGATTACTGAAGATAAAGAAAATGTACAATCAAAGATATCTGGAGAGCGAACTGCCTTTAAGGAAAGAAAAACTACAGAAATGAAAGCAATTGCAAAAAGAAACGCACAGCCTAAAATTCTACGAAGCTTAAAGGGCAATGTCTGATACTGTCGGAATAAGAAAGGAGAAGGTTTCCACGCACGCGAGAGATGGTTCAGCTTATGGTTGTTAATGATTTTGTTGTCAACAATGG
>CAYFZT010000164.1:0-1539 GCA_964347555.1 uncultured Candidatus Bathyarchaeia archaeon
CTGTAATCACCACCCACCTCAACCCCCACCTTAGAAAGAACATACGCTGCCGAATGCCTACCCAACAACACCAAAAACCTCGGCTGAATAACCTGAACTTTGACGATTCAAATACAACCCAGCACAAATGGCAATCTCATCCAACCTCGGACCACGAGTCCCTGAAGGCCGACATTTCACAACATTCGTTACATAGACCTCGTCCCTAGAAAGCATAATTCATCAAGAAAACTCCCCGCAGCCCACTGCGCGCGCGTTCATGGGCGGCGGAGTAGCCGGGGCAGTAAAACTAGCAAGCGGAACAGAAATTGAAGCAGGAGCGTTAAAGAAAGCTCCAGTGAAAATAGGCGACGCCATAGCCACAACAGCTGGACAGCTCTCAGCAAAATTCGTTATCCGCACACCCACAATGACAAGACCAGCAATGCAGATTAACGAGAGAAATGTTTAAACACGCTATGGCTGGCGCTCTGAAATGCGCCCAAAACCTAAAAATCAGCAGCCTAGCTTTCCATGGCTTAGGCACACGCGTTGGAGGACTGCCGATGAAAACTGCAGCAAGCATTACGATGCAAGAATTAAAGAAACACCTGAACCAACTTACGACGTTGAAAGTAGTAATTTTTGTCGGTTATAGAAATGAGGCAGCAGAAGATTTCCAAAAAGCTTTCTCGAAAGTTTTCAGGAATGTCGGATACTAAGGTAGTGTTACATTTTATTCATCTGAAGACGTCGGATTATCTATCCTAACAGGACTCTTCCGACAATCTTAAATACTACTTAATCCCAGAACTCCTTGAGAGTGTTATTGTGTCGGGCGCTAGCAAAAAGCCAGCAAGCAGAGAGGCGTTCATCCGACAGTTAAGCGACGCTATTGCCAGACAAATTCAGAGAAAGAAGAGAAAACCGACAATTGCTGGCACTGCAAGACAGTTAAATATCCACAGAGACACTCTATACCAGTGGATGAAAGAGTTTGCCGTAAAATTCAGTCAAGTTTACAAAGAAACAGTGATATCTATGAAAAATGTAAAAAAAGATGAGAAACCCGTTTACTTAATAGGAGAGGCGTTAGTGGGTGAAGGAGAGGAAGTTGCCCACATAGACTTGTTAATCGGCGATAAAGACGGTCCTGTAGGGGAGGCCTTTGCATCGGGCATGTCAAATTTATCCGCGGGACATACACCTGTGCTAGCAGTAATAAGACCGAATCTTCCCCCAAAACCTCACACGCTTCTTATTCCAAAGGTAACTGTGAAAAACCTTGAACAAGCCGGTAGAATATTCGGTCCAGCACAAGCAGCAGTAGCAAAGGCGGTGGCAGACTCTGTTGAAGACGGAGTTGTTCCAAAAGAAAAAACAGAAGACTGGGTAATAGTGTGCAGCGTTTTCATTCATCCATCAGCTAAAGATTTTAGAAAGATATACCACTACAACTACGGCGCCACCAGACTAGCTCTAAAAAGAGCGTTGGCAAAATATCCGTCCCTCGACAAAATCATATACGACAAAGACAGGGCGAAACATCCTATAATGGGC
>CAYFZT010000164.1:1549-2691 GCA_964347555.1 uncultured Candidatus Bathyarchaeia archaeon
ACTTCGATCGCCTTGATCATGTTTCCGATCATGGCGACAGAATAATTCTTGAAGTGGGAACGCCTCTTCTGAAAAAGTACGGCGTTAAAGCGATTCGAGACTTGAGAGAAGTCGCCAGAGACGTATTCGTTATCGCAGATTTGAAAACCTTAGATGTTGGGAAGGTGGAGGTGGACTTGGCTTTTGAGGAAACTGCCGACGCCGTGGTAGCTTCTGGACTAGCAGCAGAAGAGACTCTAGAAGGCTTCATATATGAAGCGAAAAAAATGGGGATATATGCGGTGGTTGACATGATGAATGTTGAAAACCCCGTTAGGAAACTTAAGACATTGAAGGAAATGCCTGATGTTGTCATCTTGCATCGCGGTATCGATATGGAAACTGGAAGAACCCTAGGATTAGAGCGCATCAAAGAGTTGAAGCAAGCTTTTGCAGACCAGAAGTTTCTAGTGGCTGTCGCAGGTGGCATAATTCCCGAAACGGCAAGAGAAGCGCTGGAGAAAGACGCCGACATTATAGTCGTAGGTCGATATGTGACTCAATCTAAAGACGTCAAGCGTTCTGCACGAGAATTCTTAGAGCTAACGAAGATGATGAGAGAAGACATAGACCTATACAGAGTCCACGTAGAATGATGGCACGGGTTTATTATGGCTAAATGTTAAAAACAGCAACCACACAGATGTGTCACATTACAGCTTTGAATGGGAAGAATTATGGCTGATGCTATAGCAGTTTTTTCGATAGTTGGTGCCATAATTGCCATTGGTTTCCTAGCAAACTTATTATTTAAGAAGACTGGGCTTCCAAGTAGTCTGTTTTTGATTTTAATCGGTATGATTCTTGGTCCTATTTTGAATGTGTTTTCTCCAGTTGATGTCGATCCAGTCACTCCTTTCCTAACCACACTCACTTTATTAATGATACTTTTTGAAGGCGGGCTCAACATGGACATTTACAAGGTTATTTCACAAAGCTTTAGAGCGGCTATTCTAGCAATCTTGTATGTCTCTTCAGCAACAGCCTTTGTCACGTTATTCGTCCACCTCTTTCTGGGTTTTCAGTGGCTTGAAGCGTTAATGCTTGGTCCCATGACGGCTGGGACAAGCTCTGTGGTTATTATACCGTTAGTTTCGAAGCTG
>CAYFZT010000165.1:0-2644 GCA_964347555.1 uncultured Candidatus Bathyarchaeia archaeon
GTCAAGTTTTCTTGCTTCTTGTCCCCAAAACTCTTCTATGTCGTCCAATGACCTTCCGTATATGTCCATGTACCGTTTTATTGGCCAGTATTTTAGTTCAACAGGAAGAGATTCTATCTGCATGTCTTTAACCATCCATATGTGGTTCTTGCGAGTTAAACCAGATCTTGGTTATATATGTTTTTTTGGGTTTCAAATTAAACAATGTCAATTGGCTTTAACGGAATCAGATGGGAAGGATGACTTTTCCATGCGCTTCGTTTAGCACTTCTGCTAGTGCAAGGTAGACGGCGCTTAATCCGCAGATTATTCCTTCATACCCGGCGATGACGCCTAAGTTAGTGCTCCCAGTTAGTTCCCTTGCGGTTAATAGGAAGAAGAGGACCGCTAGGCTCATGAAAACGAACTGTAGTGTACGATTTGTTTTCAAAGTTCCGAAGAACATTACGAAAGTGAATAATCCCCACATGAAGAAGTATGCTGCCATGGCTGTAGAAGACGTTGCTTGAAGTGGGGAGGTTGCTGCAACATCCCATATTTCAAATCTTGGAAGGGCAAGCAGAAGCACTAAAGACCACCAGAACAATCCGTAAGAACTGAAGGCTACTGTGCCAAAGGTGTTTCCTTTCTTATACTCCATTACGCCCGCAATCACTTGGGCTAAGCCGCCGTATGCTAAGCCCATTGCCAGAATCATGCTGTTTAAAGGAAAAAAACCAGCGTTGTGTAGGTTCAACAACACTGTAGTCATTCCGAAACCTAACAGTCCCAGTGGTGCTGGATTAGCTAGTTTCTCGTTCACATCATTCACGCTCACGACACTGTGGAGACTTCGTCACAGAGCGAGGAAATCTATAAAAATTTTTCTAACATAGAAAGGCTTTATTTATGGTGGGGCGTATGACGCAAGGCTTAAATATGACGTCTGTCATAGTTTATCCTTCCGACCTTGAGCCAGTTTAAAGCGTCTGTGACTATTGAGGACTTGAAATATTATGTCGCTGAGACGCTTTTGAGTTTCCTCTGTTTTTTCAGCTCCTCGACGAAGGGAAGCTGAAAATCGCGGCGATCTGCTTCTTTATCAACCGTTTTACCGCTTTTTCAATCAAGTCTTTAGATTGGTACTCGCAAATTTTTCCCTAACACATATAGATTCTGCAGCAAACAATGCCCGTTGTCTTTCCTGCCGCTGGGTCAATGTTCACACAGTTTATCTTAACCTTATTTGACCGATCATTTTACCTTTTAATATTCAAAGCCTTGTCTATTTCGTTTTCTTCTTTAGAAACAGCATCAGTATTACAGTTAGGCAAGTTAAGCCTAAGGAAAAAGAGAAAGGTGTTTGTTTTCCAAAGGTGTCCCATAAAAGGCCAGCGATGATGGAGGCAGGTAGAGCGCAGAGTCCAACTGTCATTTGAAAGACTCCTAGAAGGCTGGCTCTATGTTCTATTGGCGACAACTCGGAAACAAAAGCCCTCTGAACAGGTTCAATAGCTCCTCTGTGTAAACCATACAAAACAAAAAAGAGAATTACTCCCAGGTAATCTTGAACGTAAATGAAGCCAATGCACATCAATCCCCAGAGCAAATAAGCCAAAATTAACACAGATCTTCTACCTAATCGATCTGCAAGTTTGCCGAAGGATAAGGCAGTTAGGGAAGCTACAGCGGTGAAGATTAAGTACAGGACTGGAACGAAACTCACGCCAAAACCAGTTCTTTCTGCATAGATAAGGAGGAAAGAATAGCTGAAGGCACCTAAGGCAAAGATGGCGCTCAAAAAAAGAAACAGTTTATAGTTGAAAGTTAAATCCGTTAGAGACAGACCTTTGTAGATTTCCTTAGTTTTTCTGTCCTTTATGAACAAGAGAATTAACACTACGCCGATCAAGGAAGGGAAAGAAGCTAGCAGAAAGAGGTTTGTGTAGCTCCATTTCATATAGCTGAATAAAAGGATACTGGTGAGAATGCCGCAAACTGCTCCCAGATTGTCCATGGTTCTCAACAGACCGAAGTTTCTGCCTCTGTTCTCGTCTGTTGACACGTCAGCCACTATTGCATCTCTCGGAGCCCCCCGCATCTTTCCAGCTCTATCCAAAACTCTGAAGGGGATAAGGTATTGCCATATCTTGGAAATAGCGTAGCCTATTCTAGATGTAGCACCAAACAGGTAGCCAGTCCAGATGAAAATTTTTCTTCGTCTAAGTATATCAGAAAGATATCCTGAACCAGCTTGGGAAATTGATGCAATGGCTTCTCCTAGGCCGTCGATTAAGCCAAGAACAGCCATGTTTACTCCCGCCAATGATGTTACAAAGATTGGCCAAATAGGATAGATGATGTCGGAGCCGAAATCGTTTAGGAAAGAAGCTAAAGAAAAGATTGCTATGGGTTTTCTGCCCTCTCTTTGTGTCTCTTCGGTTTGGCTATCCATAGCTGCCTCTCTCGTTGTCACTCTTGATTGCTGGATAATGTTTACAGAGATTACTAAAGGGTTTTTTCAAGGCTGCCAATGCTGAAAGTCGTTTTAGCACAACCATTTTTGAGCAGTGGAACAGCTTGACCAGCTAAGCCCATTAGTTTCAGGTATTCTCCTCCAAGTTTCAACTCTTGACTGCATGAAACACCAACGACGCCTTCATAC
>CAYFZT010000166.1:0-2590 GCA_964347555.1 uncultured Candidatus Bathyarchaeia archaeon
GGAAACCTTGCAGAAGGTGGGTGCGCCTACAACTGCCAAGGAACTTGGAGTGAAGCCCGAGGAAGTGATCGAAGCCTTGGTAAAAGCATGCACAGTAAGACCTGAGAGATACACCATACTCAGCGAAAAAGAATTAGACAACGATTCCGCTGAGAAGCTTGCGAAAATCACTGAAGTAATAGACTAGACTAAGTTGACAGTTGAAATGAAGAATGCTGTTTTCCAAGTCATTCCTAATCATCTCTTTGCAGGAAAACTTTGTATTCTGAAGTCAATGCTTAAGTAGAAAATCTTAGTTATGCCTTTGGAAGACAGCGTCTCAGAGAGGAAAATATTTGCTGGTTGACCTTGTCCTCAACAACGGAAAAATCTATACTCCAGAAGGATTTGTAGACGCAGGAGTTGCCATAGAAGAGAAACGGATATTCAAAGTAGCCAAGGAAACGAATCTTCCAAAGGCTTCGGCTAAAGTGAACCTAAACGGACACATGGTACTGCCTGGCCTGATAGATTCCCACGTGCATCTGCGTGACCAAAACCGCGCTTACAGAGAAGATTTCTTCACTGGAACTGCAGCAGCCGCAGCTGGAGGCTTCAGTCTGGTCCTTGACATGCCTAACAACAAGCCAACAACAATGGACGTTCAGTCTTTGAAGAAACGCATGAAACTTGCCGAGAAGAAAATTCTAGTAAACGTTGCCTTCTACTCGGCTTTCCCAAAGAGCATAGGGGAGATAAAAAGCATAGTAGATGAGGGAGCTGTTGCGTTCAAGTTATACTTGTTGGAAAGAATCGGAGGACTAGATATCGACGACGACGCTGAAGTGCTCAAAGCTTTTAACAAGATCAGAGAGGTTGATGTTCCTGTTGCAGTTCATGGTGAAGACAAGGAAACTTTTGAGGACAAGATGAAGAGAATGCATGACGAAGACCGCAACGATATCGAGGCTTTTCTGGAAGCGCACTCTTCCGATGTCGAGGTTAAAGCGGTGCAGCGCATAATCAGGCTCGCAGAAAAATCTGGGGTGCATGTTCACTTCTGCCATATAAGCTCAGCCAAAAGCCTCGGTCTCATCGAGAAAGCCAAAAGTGTTGGGATCAATGTTACATGTGAAGTTACACCGCATCATCTTCTTTTAACCATGCAAGATCTGAAACGTTGTGCAAATTTGGCGGTTACCATTCCTCCGGTGCGTTCAGGAAAAGATGTGAGAGCTCTTTGGGGCGCCCTGAAGAAGGGTTTAGTCGACACAGTAGGTTCTGACCATGCTCCTCATGCGATGGATGAAAAGAAAAGAGAATCCATATGGGAAGTGAAACCAGGTATCGCTGGACTTGAAACAACGTTGCCACTGCTGCTTACCCAAGTGAACAAAGGGATCATGACAATAACTGATCTTGTCCAGTTAACCTCAAAGAGACCTGCCGAAATCTTTCATTTGAAAAACAGAGGAACCTTAAGCGAGGGATGCTGTGCGGATTTAGTAGTAGTGGATATTAAGCGCGAACATAAGATTGATTCGTCAAAATTTTATTCGAAAGCCAAGTTTTCTCCTTTCGATGGATGGACGGTTAAAGGTAAGCCTGTTAAAACCTTTGTGAATGGCCGCTTGGTTATGGATCGGGGAGAAATCGTGGCTAAACCGGGAACTGGACAAATCATACGGTGAAAGAATGAAGTTTCTTACGGATGGTATGCTTGGCAAGTTAACCCGCTGGCTTCGAATGTTAGGGCATGACGTTGAATATTCTGGATCAATGGCTGATGAAGCGTTAATTCAGAAAGCAAAGAAAACCAGCCGCATTCTGTTAACTCGTGATCTTCAACTTTTCCAGCGAGCCATAGCTCGGGGCGTAGAAGCATTTCTCATTGAAGGCACTGAAGGAGCTGAAAATCTAGCCAGCTTGGCTAAACGGTTTAAGTTTAAACTTGACGTAGACCTGAAGACTTCTAGGTGCCCCAAATGTAACACTCAGATCATGCCCATTAACAAAGACACAGTCATTGACAGAATTCCAGAGACAACCTCAGCCTACTACAATGAATTCTGGGAATGCCCCAACTGCAAGCAAGTATATTGGCAAGGTGCCCACTGGAAAAGAATCGAAAAAACCTTAAGAAAGGCTAGAAAAGCCCTAGAGACCTAACCTTCTACTCTTCAGGTTAGACTCTAAACTGACAACTTCTTTCGGAAATACAGATAAAGCAAAACAATGGTAACGGCTGGAACATAAAAGATGCAGATTTCAAGAATGACGTCAAATATTGGTCCGAAAAAATGCTCAGCGAAGAAGACTAAAGCTGCAAGCGATATCAAAGCAAATGCGGCTTGACGCCAGGCTTCAAGTTCCAAATTGTCTGTATGGGAAACCGTTTTTTGTGAGGACATCGGGTTCATTCCAAACAAAATGGGAAGAGGGTAGATTAGCTTAGTAAGAGCCATTTGAGGGGTATGTCCTGGTAAGTGTCGTCTGGCAAAGTTCTGCGAATCGTCATGGGAAGTATGCCGTTTTCCAGCTCTTCTAGGGCGATGTCAATAGGATTCGAAAGATGTTGAGAAGGCTCTACAAGTATTGGTGCGCCCATAGA
>CAYFZT010000167.1:0-875 GCA_964347555.1 uncultured Candidatus Bathyarchaeia archaeon
TTCGGAGGCGGGGTTGTCGCCATTGTCCAGCCGATCCAAGCGCCTATGCCGAGTATTGCTACGAAAGCGATAAGCACAGGGATTGCAACTAGCCAGAATCGAACAATCTCGGCATTTCCTAAGTTGATCCATTCCATGATGTAAGGGTCATAAAAGAACAGTCCTACAATGTATGCAATTGCGATGATTACGCAGACTATGAATATCAATCCGCCTATTGCTTGATCTTTACTCACCATAAGTCACCACCATTTTAGCCATTTTTATTCCAACAACCCCATTATAAGGTTTGCCATAAAAATCAGATAGTGCCTGCTTCCCATGTTGCAATATACTTTCTCTGCTCTTTGGTAAGCTCATCAATTTTAATGCCAATCGCTTTTAGCTTAAGTTTAGCGACGAGTCCATCAATTTCCTTAGGCACGTTGTATACCTTCGGCTCCATTTTACTAGTTTTCGCCAAGTGTTCCACGCAGAGGGCTTGGTTGGCGAACGACATGTCCATAACCTCTGATGGGTGTCCTTCTGCTGAAGCGAGGTTTACCAGTCTTCCATCGGCTAAGAGGTAAAGCTTTCTTCCATTTTGAAGACTGTATTCTTCAAGATTTGGTCGCAGAGTTCTCTTTGAAGTCGATATGTCCTTTAGATCGGGTAAGCTGATTTCCACGTTAAAATGTCCGCTGTTAGCTATTATGGCATGGTTTTTCATTTTAAGCATGTGCTCTTTTCGAATGACACTGGTATTTCCAGTAAGCGTAACGAAGATGTCTCCTGTCGTTGAAGCTTCGGTCATAGATTTAACTTCAAAACCGTCCATGGCCGCCTCAAGCGCTCTCAAAGGATTAACTTCAGTCACTATGACATGGGCGCCCATG
>CAYFZT010000167.1:885-2499 GCA_964347555.1 uncultured Candidatus Bathyarchaeia archaeon
TTCCGTCGATGGTGCTTTGTCCGGTTCCATCCCGATTGTCAAACACATACTTTGTGTAGGCATCGTTTACCGCTATTATGGGATATTTAAGGGCTCCAGCTTCTTCCATAGCTCTTAGGCGCATAACACCTGTGGTGGTTTCTTCTGTGCCTCCTTTCACGTTGGCTAGCATCTTCGTTCTTTTTGTGTGAATTGTGCTTACTAGGTCTGCGCCGTCGTCTAAGGTTATCTGAGGTTTATGGTCTAGTACCTTGTTCACACACCAATAGTACTCTTCCGTGTTTTCTCCACGCCAAGCATAAACTCTGACTCCCTTCTTTGCTAGAAGAGCTGCGACTTCATCTTGAGTTGAAAGAGGATTTGAACCGCAAAGAGCAACTTCAGCCCCACCAGCTGAAAGAGCTTGAACGAGAACAGCGGTTTCTTTAGTTACATGTAGACAAGCTCCAACAGTTAGATCTTTCAAAGGCTGCTCTTGTTCAAACCTGCGCTTGATTTGACTCAGAACAGGCATGTGAACAGAAGCCCATTCAACAAGTAATGCGCCTTTATCTGCTAAATAAAGGTCCTTTACCTTAAATTCCATAGTGTCTCCCTTCAGGTGGAGAACTGTCTCACAAAATATTTATATCTTTCGCTAAATCATAATAAAACGAGCAAAAATATGCAATAATGTTGATATTTTATTGAGATGAAACATTATGAACCTAGATGAACCCAACCGGCTAATTTTGAAGGAACTTGTCGAAGATAGCAAGAGATCGCTCACCAATCTAAGCGAAAAAACTGGGCTCTCACGTTTTGCAGTGAAAAATAGAGTAAAAAAACTGTTTAAAGAGAATGTCATTCTGGGACCAACGGTTGTTTTGAATCCTCTTCTGGTAGGATTAAAGAGAACCGTGTTCTTCGAGTTTAAAACGAATCCCCATGAACCTTGGTTGGCTGAGATACTTGAAAAGATGGAGTCATGCGACACCTTAGATGGGATCACAGGTGACTATTCGCTTTTCGGGAGGTTCCGAATATTTGACGATGCCCATTTCAGCCATGAACTTAAAACTTTAGACGAGGCTATGTCGAAAAGCTTCTTCAAGAAATACAGAGGGGTAGATGTTATCCGTATCTATAAAGAGTCGGGTGTGCCTTTCCCTACCGAGGAAAAGAGAGAATCGCCTTTAAACCTCGACGAGGTTGACCTCAAGATCCTAGATGTTTTGCTGCATCAAATAGAATATGTGAAATCTCCACTCTTGCTCTCCACTATGAAACTTAGCAGATTGTTACGGCGTTTCGGGATACAAATTTCGCAGCCAACGGTCTTTAAACGGCTGCAGAGACTGAAAGAAGAAGGTGTGATTCTGAGATATACTTTGACAATTGACTGGTCTAAGATTGGTTTCAACGCCAAGTTCATAGTTCGCACGAAGGTGAACCCTAATGCTTACGATGTTGTTGCTAGAAACTTTTTGGTTCCAATGAAGGAGATTACAGATCTATACAGGACTGGAGAGGACTACGGATTGTTTTTTATATTGAGAGTTGGCGATGTTTCTGAATACAATTCCTTCTTGCTGAAGCTTTACCAGTCAAAGGAAATCATAGACACTTACACGA
>CAYFZT010000168.1:0-2400 GCA_964347555.1 uncultured Candidatus Bathyarchaeia archaeon
GGGCAGCGTGCGGTTCATCCCGGAGTTGGCGGAAGCTCGGTACGAGCGTCATCGCCATGTGGGGCGAATCGGATCCGGCGCGGGCCGCCTCGTAGCGGAGACGAAGACGGGCAGCATCACCATCCGCCATTCGGACCGGGATTGATCCTACGCCACTTCATGCGCGCGCAGCCTGAATCTGGAAACAAACGAACTGCCCCGGCATTTAAACCCTTAGACATGTACCCAGGCATCAGGATTCTGGAATCTCACTATTGGAGTGTTGTCAGTCTCCGTTTCTTTGTTGTGACTGAGAAGTTGCTTTATCGTTGACAGAATTTCTCTATGACGCTCTTCGTCCCTGATTATGCTGTTTATGATGGTTCTTATTGCGCTCAGTTTTACGCTGTAGAGTTCATTTATCTTTTTTGACAGAACTGCCAGATTCTTCATTTGAACGAAAATGTAGTATTCTTCACCCAGCGTGCTTTCTAGACTAGTAAGTTCATCAATAAGTTTGGATAACTCCAGTTTGTTTCCTTTTTGTTTTCTCTCTATCTCTTTCCTCAGTGAATCTGTCAACTGCCAGACCTCGTTCAGATTTTTCGCGCAGTCCTTGGATCTTGTCTTGGACGCCGCTAGGCTATCACTGATGCTTTTCAGAAGTGTCGCATGTTTGGTACTGTCCAGCGCGATGTTAAGTAAGAGACCCTTGGCTACAGGCGTTCCTGTCCAGTCAGACAAAGCATGATAGAGATGGGCTGTTGCATTTTCCAAAATGCTCAAGCAGTTGATATAATCTGCAAAAGCCCTTGGGCCCTTCATGTCTTTCATAATCAATCATTTCATAAATCGGTGACTCGTGATAAATGATTTATGAACCGGAAATTCAGCGAATGTAGCACACCAGCCTAACCATAATGTGAGCAATAGTTTGAGTGCGCGCCCGTCTCGTCTTGTTCTAGACCAATCATAACGTTTTTGCCAGGGCAGACGCAGAAAAAATGGGGAATTGCGGGAGGCATTTCATCCTTTTGATGGTGAAGGCGGAGGTTTTTTTACTCCGATTGTCATCAAGTAGTATCCTATTATTAAGAAGACGGTTGCACCAAAAGCAGACGGTGTTAGATACTTCCAAGCCGAAGGGGAAATAACAATGATGACCCAAAGTGTAGTGAATAATCCGAAGAGAGAGGCCCCAAGAATGAACAAGCCAGTAAAGAAAATAGCTGTCTTCTCACCCTCAAACATGGCTATCGTATCAACATATTCTGGCGCTTGAAATAGATTTTTCGGAAAAATGGGAGTGTGCGGGAGATAATCGTTGGAGCCTTAAACGTGTATATAAACCGCATTTTTCTACGTTCCAGCTGTGCTCTTGTGTTTCTGTCGATGTCCTTCGCCGTATTGGTATGTTCTCTTTCTGTTTTTCTCTAATTTTTTGAGGAACATTTCATCCAAGTCTATTGTTGGGCAAGCAAGTCGACTTGCGTCTAGGACGTAGAATATTACGTCAATTAGTTCCTCCGCTATCTCCTCTTCGTTTTTGCCTTTTTTCCAGCTGTCACCTGCTTCACCTAGCTCTATGAAGGCGAAAAGCAGTTTCTTTGGAATGTCTTCGGCTTTGTTGTAGAAGCCTTTTTCTAAAACTAGTTTCTCGATTTCTTTCTTCATTTCTTCTAAGTGCATGGCTAATTTCTCCCGAGTTTTGGCTTTCTTCGGTGTCTGCAAAAGACTTATAGTTGTTGGCTACCACTAAACTATTTCTTTCGTTAAATGAGGTAGAAAAATGAGAAAAGTAGCTATTGTCGGTGTTGGATGCACAGGTTTCAAATCGGTGACACCAGAGGTTTCTTACAAGGAGATGATGTTTGAAGCTGCAACAAAAGCCTATCAGGACGCTGGAAACATTAGTCCCCGTAAAGATATTGATGCTTTCATTTCGGTTGCTGAAGACTACTGGGAGGGATTCAGTATATCTGACGAATTCGTTCCAGACCAACTGGGCGCTGTATTGCGTCATTTGTTTACAGTTTCAGGCGACAGCCTCATTGGATTGGCAACAGCTTACATGCTTATCAAAACAGGGCACTTTGATGTGGTGGCTTTGGAATCCCACGGCAAGCCTTCTGACATACTTACTCTCTATGATGTTGTTTCATTTGCGATGGACCCAATGCTGAACCGACCGCTCGGAGGACACCCATTCTACGTTGCAGGCATGGAAATGAACCGTTTTCTCCGCGAGACAGGTAACACTAAAGAGCAGTGTGCAATGGTTGCGGCGAAGAACAAAAGAAATGCGTTAAGCAACCCCTTCGCAGCCCACGGAGCAGACATTGATGTGGAAGACGTGTTATGCTCTGATCCACACTTTTATCCTCTAAACAAACTTGACATAAGCCAACCCTCAGACGGCGG
>CAYFZT010000169.1:0-2372 GCA_964347555.1 uncultured Candidatus Bathyarchaeia archaeon
AGCATAAGCCGCATTAATCGTGTATAGAGACAAGGCCTGCTCTACGCTAATTCTTTCCCTTGGTGCAAAACCGTGTCTGGTCACTGCTGACTCTATGCCAAAGAGAGGATTCATAGTCGAGTCTGCTGGTAGGTCTGAGCCTCCGGTAACCCTGACGCCCGCATCTGTCAAAGTTCTATATCGTTCACAAAACTCTGTAGCTCTTTTGTAGCCTAAGGACTCAAGCATCCAGTCGTTGTTGGAACTTAAAAAGACGGGTTGAACCGAAGCAATAACTCCTAAATCTTTCATACGACTCACCAATTCGTTGTCAAGCATCGACGCGTGTTCAATCCGATGGCGATGATCCACTTGTGGCTTTTCATTCAGAATCCTTTCAATAGAATCCAGAGCTATTGTAATTGCTCTGTCTCCTATGGCATGGATGGCTAGTTGGAAACCTGTTTTATGGGCTTTGCTAGCGATATTGTAGAGTTTTTCTTCGCTGAGCCAGAGTATTCCTGAATTGTCAGATTCCCCTTCGTAAGGCTTTGTTAAGGCGGCTGTTTGTCTCTCAATAGTCCCATCAAGCATTATCTTAATTGCTCCAATTTTGAGCTTCAGATTGCCAAAGCCTGTACGCAAGCCTGAGCGCGATAGATGAGGTAAGAGTGATGCGGGCATCATGAGGTATACTCGTAGTGGAAGTTTGTCTCGCACAAGTAACCTCTGGAAGACTCTGACATGTTGTGCGTTCTCATGAGCGCAATGAACTGAGGTAAGCCCAAACCTAACTGCTTCGTCAAGAGCAAGGGTTAAGGCCCATGTTAACTCTTCATCGCTATATTTAATCAGTTTTTCAATTCTAGAGGCAGCTGTTTCGAACAATATGCCAGTGGGTTCTCCTGTGTCTGGATCTCTGTCAATCTTTCCGCCTAGTGGAGGTTTCGTGTCTTTTCCTATATTTGCCAGCTTCAACGCTAAGCTGTTGACGCTGCATACGTGTCCGCCTTCGTCAGTAATCATGACTGGAATGTTTGGAGCGACTTCGTCTAGGTCCCAGCGATTTGGCGGTCTCTTTTCGGCGAGAATTGTAGTATTCCATCCGTGCCCTGTGATCCAGCTTCCCTTAGTGGTCTTTCTTGCTCTCTTTCTAATAATCTCTTTAATCTCATAAACAGACTGTGCTCCTCGGACATCTAGGGTTACAGAAGAAAGCATAAGTCCATATTCTATCAAATGAATATGGGAGTCCGCGAATCCAGGAAGGAGTGTTTTTCCTTCTAAGTTTATTATTCTTGCATTTCTTCCAGCAAGTGACAGCATTTCCCCGTCTGTGCCAACACCTATGATCTCACCCTCTCTTATTGCTATTGCTCCAGCTCTCGGTGCAGACGGAGCTAGTGTAATTATGTTTCCAGATGCAAAGATGACTGTTCCCATGTCTAAACTCATCTATAGTCTGTCTTTAGTAATTAGTTGGATCAATCTCAAAAAGCGTTCGATTAGATTAGGTTTCCCTCATTGAGAGAAAGAATTGCGGGTATTCTAGGGACAAAAGCCTTTTGAATTACAAACGCCTCGTGCATGGCATGGTCGTTCTAATATGAAAAGCGAATTTAGGATGCTCCCAGAATTTGCTCCCCAAAAAGCCGTGTGGCTACAGTGGCCGACCAAGCGTCTGCATGACGAACTTGCCTTTATCCCTGCTTTTCTTGCTGCTCTTTTGAATTTCCTGTAGAACTCTGAATAGCTTAGTGCGCCTCCTTCATTTGACAGCCATAGTGGCGCTTCTACATCATTCTTGTTCGGGTGCATAGAAAGCCATAGTTGCAAGTCTGGAACGCTTGCAGCTATCGGCACCTGTCTGTAGCGATGTGGTGTTTTCAGTTTGTTCACTTTTCTGGTTCTTCGTGATGTGTAGCGTTTGAACCTTACTATAGCGCCGTATTGGTTGAATGCTACGTCTTTCACTCGTAAGCCTAAGATTTCCTTTGGGCTTGCACCTGTTTCCCATAGTGTTAAGTATAATGCCCTGTCTCTTTGCGTGTTTACGCACTCTGCTATTCGTTTCACTTCTTCTTCTGTTGGCAGGTCTTCATACGTTATGTCTGTTTCAACCATTCCTAATTTCATCCAGCGAACGCAGTATGGCACCCTCACGTCTTTCATGTCAACCTTGTCTTCGTCACGCTTGCCTTTGTTCACCTTAACCCATTCAAGCCACTTGAAAAAGCGTTTCACGTGCTGCTTGTAAAGCCGTATAGTTCCTTCCTTATGACCTTCGGAGTCTTCGCCTTTGCTGTTCTTATGAGGGTTGCTTTCAGCGTGCATGAAGGTTTGTAGGTCTTCCTTAGTCATCTTTTCAAAAGGCTTACGAACATTGGCTCCCA
>CAYFZT010000170.1:0-2349 GCA_964347555.1 uncultured Candidatus Bathyarchaeia archaeon
TGCCAAGACAAGTTTGCCTCTTACTTTTTTGCCTTT
The DNA here is from genome assembly GCA_964347555.1 of uncultured Candidatus Bathyarchaeia archaeon. Lineage (GTDB taxonomy): Archaea > Thermoproteota > Bathyarchaeia > Bathyarchaeales > Bathyarchaeaceae. The sequence goes on from CAYFZT010000170.1 coordinate 37, forward strand.
GTAATCTGCTGGTTTGGTTCCTTTGCCAACATCTATGAGTTGGGCTGTAATCCCCTCTGGGGGGGTGGCATTGCTATGGACATGTAGGCTTGTGGGCGTGTCTTGATATCTCGCGAGAAGTTTTCGTTCTGGTTTTATCAGCCATAGTTCGGCGCTTTTTGCTTCCCAACCCATCGGCGCTGTGTGGGTCCAATATTTCGTTTCGCCGTCGGCTGGAAACTGCTCGATTTTAGAGTTTTCTATTCCCATTTTGACCATTGTATCTTTCACGTATTCGGCGGCTTCGTGGAACATAGTTGAAGCTTGAATTCGGTGATGCTGGGTTATCTGTTGTACATAGGCCTTGGCGTTTTCACCTGATAATTCCTGTTTAACTGTTTCCTTTATTTTAGGGTTCAACATGGCAATACTCACTTGAAATAGCTCTTCGTTGCAGAATTTGCAGACGTATGCACTTAAAAATTATGATGCCCCAGAGAATCTCTGCACTAACTTAGTGGGTTGATGACTTGAAATCTGATCGTTAAGGTCCAATCAACAGAAAAATATTTCGCGTGTAGTTGATACTTCTCCAAAGGCGCATCCTCTCTTTCAGTCTAGTTACATATGCCTATAGAATAATCTATCTAAGAGAAGAAACTTCTAGAAGGCAATTCCTAGTCTACTTATAAGGCATGTCGTACAAAATGTTTTAGGCACACAACTGACGAGCATCGAAGGAGAAAAACGTTAAAATGACAACAAGAAACAGAACACTTGAATTATGCGCAGTTAAGAATGGTACAGATTGTTTACGGTGTTCAGTCCGCGAACCACGGTTAGGTATTAGAATCATGGATGATTTTGGCGGTGGCGGTTTCAACTTCTTCATTTGTGAAAAATGTTTGCATGACCTTATGAACAAGATTGATGAACGAAAGATACAGGCATACTGAATCCGTCTTTTTTCTGAGAACCAGCTTAAAAGTTGTCTTTGCGTACACGATTACACTTTATTGCGTGCGTAGAAAAGAAGGGAGTTTACGGGAGGCATATCTCCACACCACTAAATGAACAAATCTACCAAAAATGTATAATTGCGCATGTGGATAAATTCGTAATCTTCGTAGGAGAAAGTAACATCGCCATGCAGATTGAGTAGAACTCAGCAGATTGGGATTTCTCCTTGCGCTAAATCATTACAGAACTTATCGATATTTTCCAGTTCTGAGTTAACTACTTCCTCAATTTCCTTTTTGATGCTGTTGAAGGAGTTGTTTTGCTTCATCACAACCTGTGCTGCGGCTATTGCAGGCTGGTCTATGGATTTGCCTATTTGGCTCAGCAACCAGATGTAGACTTCTTCGATTTCGGGTACCTGCTTGTGGACGCGGTCGGCTATGTGATGTGTTAGGCTGTTGTAGATCTTGCCAACATGGCTTACAGGGTTCTTGCCTGCTGCTGCTTCTGAGCATAGGGGTCTGTTTAGCGGTATGATTCCGTTAACTCGGTTTCCTCTTCCAACTTGGCCAGAGTCTCCGCTCTCCGCGCTTGTGCCCAGCACTGTTAAGTATACGCCTTTTATTCCTCTTCCTTTCACATCTAACGTGTTCAAATACACCGTAATGTTGTCAAAGTCTGCATGTTCCTTCACAAAACTGCTGGCATCCTCGTAGATCTCAGCTTTCTTTCGGAAATAGTCGCTTTCGCTCTTCACGAATCTATCGACAAAAGCCATGGAGACGGTTAAGCGCAAGTTGTTGTTCTTGCGGAGTCCCATAACTTTGATGTCTTCACCAGACTCAGGAAACCTCTTCTTAAACTCCCGAGAATTCACATATTGCTCAGTGTCAAAGACTACTCGTTCTGTTCTTGTCGTGGGCGCATAGCCTACAGCGGCAGATGTGTCGTTGGCACCAAGCAGTCGTCCTTCCTTTCGTGTAAAAATGTCTACGAGTTCGGGATGGCCAGGCTTCAGCTCCACCTGATATTTAACATGTTTTTCAGGGTCTACTCTGAGTTTCTTTTTGAACCATTCCTTGGCTGTTTTGATGGCAATCTCCTTTACAGGAATTTTAATGCCCTTGACTTCGAAGGTGGCTCTGTCGCCGATTACGAGAAGCATGGGCTCTTTGATCATGCCTCCGCCGAATCTGGTTTGGGCTTCTCCAGCGGCTAGCAAGGATTTGTCTACGTTGTGGTGCATTATGGCTCCAACTTTCTCTAGATACTCTTGGCTGAGCCTAATGGAAATCTCGTCCATTATAGAGTCACAGATATAGTCTGGATGCCCAAGTCCCTTTCTTTCCACGATTTCAAGTTTCTGCTGTTCAA
>CAYFZT010000171.1:0-2334 GCA_964347555.1 uncultured Candidatus Bathyarchaeia archaeon
CATCCACAAGGCAAGGCCTTCACGTCGAAACTGACGCCGCCAGCTAATTACGGAATTATAGATACATTGCTAAACGACCATATATGCCCAGCATATAGGTAAATTATCTATAGGTAAAGAATATATACTCGTAATCCTTTATAAACATAAAGGTATGCAGAATGCCCCGACCCATTGGGACTATAGGAGAAACAAAACTAAAAATCCTTGCAATAATATACCAGAATGAGCTTCGTGGAATCACCTCTTATGGCTACAATATTTGGACGACCCTTAAGAACAGATTCTACTGTTACCTCGATGAGAGAAATCTACGCAATGTTTACCGACACCTTAAAGACCTCAATGAAGCCGGGTTAGTAAAAAAAGGCATAAACCAACTTACTGAGAACTCTCCAAAACGCCAACTCTACTCCCTGACAGACAATGGAAGACGATTGAAGCAGAAGTATGGTAACTATCTGCAGATACTCGAGAAGGAGAGTTAGTAACACAAGTTATGACAGATGGATAACATGGCAAGAAAATTGAACAAAACTCCCAATTTGTTGGTTACTTTTGACCCTGTGAACTATTGTGAGGCTCGAGCCGAGGTAGTTAATGTTTTGAAAGAGATTGAAGAACCTAAATCAGAGTTTCTCTATTCCGACGTTCATGGGCTCTTTCAGGTAAGAGTTGAAATGAACTCAAAAGATGTTACAAGGAGGCTTTATGCCTTATGCAGAACAGACCCTTCAAAGTTCGGGTATACGTTTGATTGGATACCTATAGAGAAATGGTGTCCCCCAACAATCAAAGAGATGTCACAAATCGTCAAGGAATTTGCAGAGAGAATCAAGCCAAGCGAACGTTGGAGAATGCGAATAAACAAAAGATTCTACCAAAAACACCACACTGATGAACTCATAGAAAAGCTTACTAAACATGTCAATCGGCCAAAAGTGGATTGCGGGAAAACCCGCAAAGAACAATCAGGGTAGAGATCATTGGAAAAAGAGCTGGGCTGTCCCTGCTCAAGCCTAAGGAACACTTTTCAGTAAATGAGGTGAAAAACGATATCTTAACCACCGCAATGACCTAACTGTTGATGCTCAAATTCCTATAGAATTCATCCACAAGAGAAAAACTTCAGAAAGGAAAGAAATTTAGCGATCGATCATTCTCAAAGGACAAAAATGCAAGACGACAACAGCTATCATCCTTTAAGGACTCGTGTCTTGGTTTAGAAGTGGTAATTAATAGTGCTTGAAAACCACTTCTCGGATTCAGTTGCAGAAGACTTGATGTTGTGTTGCTGATTAAAGCCGCGCGCGCATCACCGTAGAAGACGCTCAGACCTTCAGAAGGCGAAAGTGACAGGTGTAGACGTTTACAGCGTAGGAGTGACCTTTACGTTTGTAAAGTTTATATTGGAGACCAAATCCTAAATCTAGAGGGACAACCTTGGAAAGCAAAGCCACTGGAAGCTCTAAAGAACTTCAGGAACAAATGTTTGATATGGAAAAACTGAAGCACTGTTTTGAATGTGGTATCTGCGCTGGTAGTTGTCCCGTTATGGAGATTACTTCAAACTATTACAATCCGAGAATTCTTCTCGAACAGATTCTTCTAGAATCAGATAAAGTGTTAGAAAAAGAAGCGCTTTGGCTGTGTGCATGGTGTTACAAATGCTACAAGAGATGTCCACAACAGTTGAAAGTGCCTGAGATACTTCTTGCCGCAAGAAAGATGGCAACTCAACAAGGAAATCTGACAGGGTTCAACGAAGCCCTGAAAACTGTTAGCAGACACGTTCCCTTTCCAGCTGCCTATAGCTGGGTTTGTCTCCACCCAGAACGTGCTATACCAGACAGACAACTCGTTGAAAATATTCTTCAAAGCGCTACAGGTCTTTATCCAAAGAAGAAGAGAAGAGAAATCTCCACACAACAAGCAAAAAAATATAAAGTAGCTGTAGTTGGTTCTGGTCCAGCTGGACTAACCGCGGCTTCTGAATTAGCCGTGAAAGGGTTTTCCGTTACGGTTTTTGAGTCAACACCTAAACCAGGCGGAATGCTACAGAAATGCTTGCCCACTTACCGTCTGCCAAAAGACGTGCTGGATGAGGAAATCGAGCACATGAAAGATTTAGGTATAGAATTTAAAGCCAACACAACCATCGGCAGAGACTTAACCATTGAAAAGCTGAGGCGAGAGGGGTTTGAAGCCATGTTCATTGCCACGGGAGCGCATAAAAGCAGAGAATTAGACCTTGAGGGCTGCAACTTTGAAGGAGTTGTATACGCCTTGGAATTTTTGAGAGAAGCGAACATTGGTAAGCCAAAGGTTGGAGAA
>CAYFZT010000172.1:0-489 GCA_964347555.1 uncultured Candidatus Bathyarchaeia archaeon
TCAAATTTCGGCTTCTACGAAGCTCTAGACCTGATTAGAAACAGATGGAAATATTCGGGATTGCTTACAGTGGAGCCTGAAGGTAAGAGAGATAAGTCGCTTTTCAACAGTTTTGTGAAGGCCATGCGATCATTAAGAACCTAGTTGCTGGTGCTAATTCTCGAAATAGCCTGTGAGACCTACCTGTTTCTTGCTAATCCTCTTTTTGGCTTCGGTCTGTTGGGGTGTCAGCGTTAGTAGTCTTTCTATCAAGCTCAGACAGTTCTCAGGTGCGTAACCGTGAAAGTGATTGTTGAAATAGCCGTAAACTTTCTTGACTTGTTTTGATGCTTTCTGCACTTTTGGGATCCAAGGTTCAAGCTCTTCCTTTTTATAGAGATAGTTAAACCATGGCTTTTCTCCCTTCCCATGCCAACGAAAATAGGTGAAGTCGGCTGTGATGTGAACTTCTGGGGGTAGGAGGGGCTCGTCAACGCTTGTGTAGGCAAC
>CAYFZT010000172.1:555-2292 GCA_964347555.1 uncultured Candidatus Bathyarchaeia archaeon
GGTGAAATCATTTTGAAAAAAGCTTCTAGGTTCTCAGGATTGTAATCGTAGCTTGGTGGTAGTTGAATTAGGAGGCATCCGAGTTTTCCGTTCAGTTGTAGGGGTTGCATGATTTCCAAGAAGGTGTCCAAGTCGGCTTGCACGTCGCCTTTTAGGCCAAGTTTCTTTTCGTGAGTTATGAGTTTTGGAAGTTTGGCTGTGAAAACGAAGTCTGATGGTGAATAACGTAGCCATCCCATGACTGTGCCTTTGGATAGCGATACCAGGTTGAGTCGATCTCAACGGTTGGGAAGATTCGTGTGTATGCTCGAAGTTTTCGTTTTTCGCCTTTTCTGTAGAAGGATCCTTCCCATTCTTTGTAGCTCCAACCAGAAGTGCCTAGCAGGATAATGTTTCCGCTCATAGGAAAGCCTCCAATTCTTTGACTACTTCTTGAACATTGCTGTAAGTCTTTTCAGGCAGTCTATGAAGCAGTTGGGACAGATGGACCCGCTCGTCGGCCGTTAAGTCAATTACTTTCCAACCCTGATGTTTGACTAACTCCGTCTTCGTCGAGGGAAACTTGGCATCTTCTTGAAGGACTGCTCTTGCCGAAGCAGCTCCAGTAAAATCGGTGACAGGTACGAATTCCTTGTTTTCTTTGTATTTCTTGAATCTTGAAGCGTCGCTGCTCATTCGTATACCATGGAAAGTTATGATTACAACTTTGGCTTCCGCCTTGAGTATTTTCTGATCTATCTCTATTAGCTCCTCGTCGGTGAACTGGTAGATGTTGTGCTCTCCTTTGCCGAAAACTCTACTATAAATAACATCCGATTGATATGTTGGTTTCTCTCGGGACAAGTCAACTGAATGCACTATTTCGAAGTCACGCATTAGACCCACAAGTTCTGCGGTTAAAGGACTTCTTACTTCCCAAGCAAGGCGAACACCCTTCAGATTGATTGATGAAAGGAAGTCCTTTGCTTGTTTCACTTTGGCGTTGTCCAAAACGTAAGCTGGCGGTGTCAACAGATGCAGAAAGGGAGCTTCAAGAATCCTGCAGACACTTATCATTTGACTGAAGACTGCGTAGGCTTGGTCAACGGGTTTCAAGCCGATTCTGTGAGTTAGGTCTTGATGACATCTAACTGTAAAGGTGAAATCGTCTGGAACTGTGCGTCTCCATCTTTCAACCATTCTTGTGCTTGGATATTTGTAGAACGTATTGTTCACTTCTACATAGTTGAAGTTTTCAGAGTAGGCTTTCAACGAGGGTTTGTTTAGCATCTTGAAATAGGCCCAGCCGCCAGTTCCGATGAGGTATTCTGTCAATACTCATCCTCTTGTTTACTTTCACTTTCAGACAGATTAAACTTTATTATCGCTTTTACTTTTAGTCTACAGTGTCTCCTTTTTTATAGAGTATTATTCTGCTAAATCTTTAAGAATCCTCGAAGCCCTTGTTTTTCACCCCAAAGAGGGAGAAGGGAGATCAATTTGTCATCAAGAACAGTAGTAAAGAGCTTTCCATCTCAATTTCGCTTGTCTTTCAACATGGAAAACTTAGATGTTTTGTTTCCAGGCTTCGCTTTAGGCGACTTTGCTGTCTTTCATGGGTCGTCTACGGTCTTGTCCTTGTCCCTGCTTCTCTGCGTTAGAGCTCAGCTTCCGTTTCAGCTGGGAGGCTTAGAGACAAGTGTGGTGTTTGTTGACGGTGGCAACACCTTCAGATTATATGATATTTCTTCTTTTGCT
>CAYFZT010000173.1:0-2281 GCA_964347555.1 uncultured Candidatus Bathyarchaeia archaeon
GCTTCTCGCCGTAGAGTTCGATTTTGTCTATGAATTTTGTTCCCATGTAGAAGTGGTCTTTTGAAGTGTAGCGGTGTCCTAGGTCTGAAGAGAGCAGTGATCGAACAGTTGGACTCATCAAGTTTTCAGATGGGATGAGGTTTAGACACTCTTTCACACGCCAGTCTTCATGATTCTTAACTAAACCTAAGATTTCCTCTATCATGGTAGTTTCCAACCTTAAACCTGACTAACCAGTTCTTGCGAAGATAGATTCCAAACAGTTTTCGTTAACAATTTGCAATTGCGTGCTATCTTCCTTTCCATTCTGGCTTGCGTTTTTCAATGAAAGCCTTTAATCCTTCTACAGCGTCTTCGGTGCGCATAAGCAAGTTAACGTATATACCAGTCACGTTGTCAAGAGCTTTCAAAAAGTCCATGTTCATTCCTTGATAAGTCGCCATTCGAGTCAGCTTAAGCACAACAGAACTCTTTCCCCTCAGCTTGCTCACAAATTCCCCAGTTGCTTCTTCAAGTTTTCCAGATGGAACCACCTTGTTCACCAAGCCGATCTGCGCGGCTTCAGCTGCACTCATCGTGTCGCCAATAAGAATCAGCTCCAAAGCTTTCTTTCTTCCCACAAGCTTAGGCAATAGAGCAGTTGCAACTGTGGGAATAGCGCCTACACTGATCTCTGGCTGTCCAAACTGCGCTGTCTCAGAGGCGATAACAAAATCACATGCAATAGCTAACTCGCAACCTCCACCTAAAGCATAGCCATCTACCACGGCTATAACCGGCTTGTTCACCTCGACCAGAACATGGAAAACCTTGTGAAAGACACTCAATGTAGCTTCGATTTTGTCGGGGAAATGGTCTCTTATGTCAACTCCAGCGCAGAAAGCCTTGTTTCCAGCGCCTGTTATGATTATAACCTTCACTTGAGCGTCGTTTCCTGCTTTTTCTAAGGCAGATGTTAATTCTCTTAGAGTTCCAACGTTTAAGATATTTAAGGGCGGTCTATTTATGGTAATTTTCGCAGCCTCATCCATGCTTTTGTAGAGTAGGTTTTTGAAAGCGGTTTCCAAACGATTCTCCTCCAGTATTTCAAAGGTTTTCTGTGCAGGCTCTATAAGTATTTACTGCTCATTCTACTGGTTGTGCACGCATGAAAAATTGCTCTTTAACTTCTCTTCCGATCAAGCCCAGAAAGACTTTTGCACTCTAGGCGATAACTGTTAAATGATGCTATGGAACACAAAATAGTCAGTGGGTTGATCTATGAAAAAAGTTGAGAAGAATTATCCTTCTAAGCCTAGCTTGGTCAAAGTGAAGTGGATAGATGGCTTGCGATTTGTGGCAAAAGACAGCGCGGGACACTCAATTGTGATGGATGCCTCAAAGCAATCTGGCGGTGAAGGTTCAGGGTTCAGTCCTATGCAATTGCTTTTGATCGCTTTAGGAGGCTGCACAGGTATGGATGTTGTACATATTATGCGAAAGCAGAGGCAACAGGTCAACGGTTTAGAGGTATTGGTCTCTGGAAAACGAGTTGAGAAGCCACCTCAAGTCTACAAAAACATCCGCGTAGAATACAAAATCAAGGGAAAAGACATCAAAGAAAATGCGGTTCAACGCGCTATACAGCTTTCCGAAGACAAATACTGTTCAGTCGGAGCTATGTTGAGGGCTAAAGCCAAAGTGACAAGCAATTACGCTATACAATAGAAGTAATTGGCGCGCACGAATAATGAAATATATAAATGCAAAATTTTTATATTTTAACGCCTCTATTTATATATGAAATATTAGAGGCTCCCTAGCTTGATTGAAGAAATATTCGAGACCTTCCGAAACTGGATAGACAACCGCCATGAATATGCTAAAGCTTGGAAAGAAAGAACAGGAAACCGTATTGTAGGTTACTTTTGCACCTACGTGCCAGAAGAAATCCTATATGCAGCTAACATATTGCCTGTTAGAATCTTAGGCAGCCATGAACCTCCAACCGTTACTGAACCGTATATCTTCGCCATGTACTGCCACTTCTGCCGAGACTGTTTTGCTCAAGGCTTGAAAAACAGATTTGATTATCTGGATGGAATTGTTGAGGGACAATCGTGCATACACTTGCGACAAGCTTTCAACGCTTGGAGGCTTCACATACCCATCGATTATGCTTACTACATTCATGTGCCTCATTGCGTTCAGACTTCAAGAGCATTACCCTACTTGACAAAAGAGCTAGCCAAGTTCAAGAAGTCACTTGAAGATTGGACAGGCAAACCCGTAACCAACAAGG
>CAYFZT010000174.1:0-2099 GCA_964347555.1 uncultured Candidatus Bathyarchaeia archaeon
CCAGCATAGGAAGATCTTCAAGTTTCTCCATCTACCGGTTCAAAGCGGAGACAACGAGGTGTTAAAGCGAATGCAACGCTTCTACACCACAGAAGATTTCAACCAGATTATAGCAACCTTCAGAAAAGCCATACCACGAATAACGGTTGCAACAGACGTTATCTGCGGCTTCCCAGGCGAAACAGCTGAAGCCTTCGAAAGAACCTTGCAGCTTATGCAAGAAGTGAAGCCAGATATCGTAAACGTCTCTAAGTTTTTCCCGAGACCCAACACACCAGCCGAAAAAATGAAGCCTAAAGTCTCGCCGAGGAAAATTAAAGAGCGAAGTAAAAGAATTGCCGAGCTGGTCAGAATGATTGCGTTAGAGAAAAACCAAGCTTGGATAAACTGGCAAGGACAGATTCTGATTGATGAAAAGGGGAAAAAGCCAGGTTCGTGGGCTGGTCGCAACTCCGCGTATAAGCCAGTAGTTGTGAAGAGCAGAGAATCTTTGCTGGGAAGAATCGTCAATGTTCGTGTTGTGAAGGCTTTTCAAACATACCTCAAAGCTGAAATACATTAACTCTAAAAATCCGCAAAATTTAAAATCAAAGAAACATCAATGCGATGATTGATGACAAACTTTTAGGCAGGGTATTGAAATGTCTGCAGAGTTTGACAAGTTCATCAAACCCATTAGAAACGCTTCAGCACCTGGAACATTAGCTGGCTTAACCCTGGCTGTGCTTAGGTTTGGTGGAGAAGATTTCCCTCTTGTCTTGAAACTCGGTCTTGGGATAGGTGCAATAATGTTCCTTTTATCCGCATTCTTCATATTCTTTTACAGTCTCTATCCAGTGTGGAAAAAACTATGGACTGGCATTGCCATAACGTATCTCTCGGGACTTTTCTGTTTGGTCTTTTCATCAGTAGGTTTCTTAATTTGGTTTCTGTAGGCGAAAAGCTGTTGAAGGCTGTCTTCAAAATCCTACGAGAGATATTAAAGCAACCAGAGATCCACCCAGCTTGCAAAAAAGCTTTTCACAATCAATGTTAACATTAATAATGGATACACATGACTTCAGAGCCTAGTGTAGAAGCTTTAGTTAAAAAAGCCAGAAAACAAGAAAGAAAATACGATTGGTTGAAAGCAGCGAAATCCTATGAACAAGCACTAAATTCCGATTCGATTCCTATCTCCTCTGTCGCAGAGACTTGGGAAAGAACAGGATTTTGTTATAGCAAGGCTTCTACACAGGCTAATAGCTTAGAAGGTTTCAAAAAGTTAAGGAGAAAGGCAGTGGAAGCTTACAAGAACGCTGGACAACTTTTTGGAAAAGAAGACAGTTTGAATAGTAAAGGTAGAAACGCTCAGTGTAATGCTAACGCCGCCTATGTAGGTTCGTGGCTGTCTCCTGGTTCTTCAGAGAGAAAAAAGATGCTTGAAGACTGTCGTATTTTTGGGAATAAGAGTTTAGACTTGTATAAGGCTGCTGGAGATGAACTCAGCTATGGAAAGATGTGTAATGACTTGTCTTTGATTCTCCTTGAGGGTTTATATGTTGCTTCTAACTGGAAAGAAATGAGAAACATCGCTCAGGAAGGAATAGAATGCGCTGACAAGGCTGTTGCAATTTTGTCAAAGCTTCATGACAAGAGTGCACTTCTTCGCGCTTATTTTACGGGAAGCCTCCTATGCAGGTATGCGTATGCCTGTATGCCTGAAAGAAACGAACTTATACAAAAGAGCCTAAAATTTTCAGAGAAAGCACTAGAGCTCTCTAAAGAGGTTGACAACCCCTACTATACTGCAATGTCGAATTGGGCGGCGGCTTTCTGCAATCTTCTTTACACCGAAAGAGCTGAAACCGCTCTGAAATATGCTGAAGAAGTTCTGAAACAAGGAAAGATTGTAAAGGATAACTATCTGAAAGGTGTTGGATCTTACATCATTGCGTTTGTCACAAACTGGATGATTCTGAAAGAAGGAAACCCCGACAAAAGGAAGGAGGGACACGAAAAGATCATTAAACACTGTGAAGACGCCATCGGGTATCTTCAACTGGTTTCCCAAGATTTTTTCATCGCAGAAACTTACCTGTTTTACGCTGAAACTTACT
>CAYFZT010000175.1:0-1850 GCA_964347555.1 uncultured Candidatus Bathyarchaeia archaeon
ATAAGAACAAACCTGCCAACAGCTGAACTCATAAAATACGCCAGCAACTCCTTCCTAGCCACGAAAATCAGCTTCATCAACACCATCGCTAACATTTGTGAAAAAATCCCAGAAGTGGACGTCACAACGGTAGCAGAGGGTATAGGCTTAGATCAACGAATCAACCCTAGATTTTTGCGTGCTGGACTTGGGTACGGAGGATCATGTTTTCCAAAAGACGTGAGAGCCCTCATCGCTTTCTCTAACCAACTTGGTTATGCACCTAGCATACTTCAAGCAGTGCAAGAGGTTAATGAAAACCAAGCTAAGAAGGCAGTTGAGAAAGCCAAAGAAAGATTATCTGAATTGAAAGGGAAACGAATAGCCATTCTAGGTCTATCATTCAAACCAGGCACAGATGACATGAGAGAAGCCCGTTCCATACCAATCATAAAACAGCTCCTTAAAGAAGACTCAAAAGTCACAGCTTACGACCCTGTAGCCATGCCCATTGCCAAGTCAATCTTCGGAAACAAAATCGAATATGCTTCCTCACCCATCGACTGCCTAAAAAGAGCCGACTGTTGCATCCTAATAACCGAATGGGACGAATTCAAAAAACTAAAACCAAAAGACTTCACAAGAAACATGAGACAACCCATCCTGATCGACGGAAGAAGAATCTACAACCCAAGAGAATTTAGAAAGAAACTCATCTTCACAGCCGTGGGCCTCGGTCAATGACTCTCGAGTAGAGCCCATGAGGAAAGCTCGCGTCTTGATTGCACGCGCAATGTCGTCTTTTCTTGGAATTTTATGCCGCCGACAATTGCTTTGGTTTAGCATTAGTGTTCAAGCTGGTTCTGAAGGTTTGCGCGCGCGGTTTGAAGTTTAGAAGTTTCTGGGCTTTTGCGGTCTCTGCGTAGCAGCGGTGGATGTCACCTTTGCGGCGTGCATTTCGATGGAGGCAACATTTCATGTTTTGAGAGAAATCCTCATTCTGGATTTTCTTTGTTTCGCGGTTTCTCTTTGACATTCAAAAGTCTTTCAAGTGCCTTTACTTCTTTCTTAAGCGTGTTCACTTCGCTTTCTAGCTCTCGGGCCCTCGTCCTAGCCTTTTCTTTGAGGCTCTCTATCTCCGCTAAAAGATCTGCTTTTTCCTTCTCTAATGTTTCGATTTTTTTCCGGAGATCTCTGAGCAGTTCCATAAACTTTCTCTCTGTGTCTTTGAGTGCGAGTGAGGTGGGGGTAGTCAAAGCATGTTACTCTACCCAGTAGTTTTCGCCTTCACGGTAGACGATGCAGGGATTGTTACAGTGGGGGCAATTGAAGCTTAGTGCTTCTGTAAGAAAGCTCTTCTTTGCTAGAAGACTTTCTTTCTCTTTTTCTAAGGCCTCGATTTTCCCCCGCAAATCTTTTATGGCATGTATCGATACTTCTTCGGTGCCTTCCTGAACTGTTGTTTCAAGTGGTCCGGCCATCTTTTTCATCTCTTCAGGGGTTATGACTCCTTGTCGCATTTCCAGTGCTTTTTGTTTGAGAACTTCAGCAGCCTTTTCGAATTGTTCCGGGGTTTCTAGTTTTGGAAATTTTGGGGCGATCGTGGGTAAGGCTTGTTCGGCTGCTTTAATGCGCATTTCGTCAACTCTTGCCTTCAGTTCTTGTGCTCGCTTCTTGGTGATTTTTCGAGTTTCAGATACGGTTAGTTTCCTCTCGAGAATTTGATTTGCGGTGAGTGTGGCTTCTTTTATGTTTCGGTTTATCGCGTTTTCCAAGGCTATTATGTGTGACATGCTGATCTGTTTGGCCCATACAGCTTTTTGAATGTCTTCAGGAAACTTGAATACGTTAAGATGCGCTAAAACCCAACG
>CAYFZT010000176.1:0-157 GCA_964347555.1 uncultured Candidatus Bathyarchaeia archaeon
GCAGAGGCAGCCTTAGAGGCTGTAGAAGCCGATTTAGAAACAGTCGTTATCATAACCGAACACATACCCATCAAAGACGCCATACAAGTAATGGCGAAAGCAAAAAAACATGGCACAGTTACTATCGGTCCTAACACACCTGGCATAATCGCCCCAG
>CAYFZT010000176.1:265-1839 GCA_964347555.1 uncultured Candidatus Bathyarchaeia archaeon
AACCTAGAAGAGCTGGCAGCAGAGTTTATCGCCCCCGAAGGATATGAGAAGCCTGTGGTAGCGTATGTGGCTGGAAGAACCGCGCCACCAGGAAAAAGAATGGGTCACGCAGGCGCAATAGTTATGGGACGAACCGGAACTGCAAAAAGCAAAATAGAAGCCTTTAGAAAAGCTGGGGTGCAAGTGGCGGAAAGACCAAGCGAAATCGCCAAAATCTTGAGCCCGTAGTTAAGTATATATTTGCCGAGTGGAAAGGGTAGCTAACAACCAGAATGGAGGCAAGCAAGGCAATGCCGATCACTGACCCTTTCAAAAAGGCAATTGCTCAAAAGCATAGGCTCTACATGAAAATCTGCCGCGAGTGTGGAGTGCGAAACGCATCTTCAGCAATTAAATGTAGAAAATGTCACAGCAAGAACTTGCGCTGGAAAAAACGAGAACTTGTCCGATAGCCAGCGACCCGTTTTAACCTTCAACTTTCCATATGCGACACCACAATGCCCAATTCTTTTGCTAATGATCATTTTTTGTTATTGAGGAGTCATTAGGAGTCATATATCAGGAACCAAAATATATCACCTTGAGACTGATGATTTATAGAATACGTCATACAGCTTCTTTGTGAGGATGAGAACAACTTGAACTTGTCAACAGAGCTTGAACAACTTCGTAAAAGAAAGGTAGATCTAATCGATGAGCTGCAGTCCATTCGCGAAGAAGAGAGAGCTTTGAAAGAGATAGTGGATATGCTTGAAGATAAATTGGCAATTCAAGAGTTGGCGCCTCCTCCCCTGCCAATAAAACCTCTGGAGTGGTGTTCTTCACCAGAAAAAGTGCGCTCGCTCTACTCCAGCTAAGCGGGGCAGGCACATAAAGGTCCCACACTCAGATCAGTTGCTTCTTTCAGCTTCCTCAGAAAGTTTGTAATACCTTATATTTTCAGTAGTGATGAGTTCCTCTTCAAACAACTTGCGGAGTGCTTTGAAGACTTTCTTCGTAGGCATATCAACTTTCTGAGAGATTTCGTCAAGAGTTAAGGGAGAGTTTTCTCGTAAGATTTCTATTATCTGTTTATGTATCTTCTTCATTTTCATTCTTTTCTTCTCCTTAGACAAGTCAATGAATCTACTTTTACGTGTGACCTCCCTTTTTTGGTTTACTACCCAAGGAGCAAAATTCTATTTCGACCATCACACATTTTTTGGCTGCTTAGTTTAAGCTTTAATCAGTATTTTTGACTATCTAAAAAGTTCAAAACCAATAAATATATCGAAATGAGAAAGCATCTCGCACACCACAAGGGCCGGTAGTCCAGCTCGGCTAAGACGTCGCCCTCACGCGGCGAAGATCGCCGGTTCAAATCCGGCCCGGCCCACCAAAGAAAAGCTGCAGTATCCTCAGTTATGGAGGTCCGGTTTCTTTCAATGGCTTTGCAAGAGCCAAAATGGAAAGTATAGGTGTTGCTACAATTGCTATCATGAAAGGATTGTAAGGCGAAGAATCGTAGAGCAAGCCTCCCAAGTATGGTGCGAAAAAAGTTGCAAGTAAAGATGCTGTTTGCGCGACAGACATCC
>CAYFZT010000177.1:0-1738 GCA_964347555.1 uncultured Candidatus Bathyarchaeia archaeon
TTAGATCGAGAAAGAATCTCCCGGCTACTATATAAAATGCTGCACACGGTCAACGGTTTGGCTTGGGTCTTTGTTCTGCGCGCGCGCGTTGCGCAAGACTTCTCTTCCCAGAGGACTCAAGGAATTTTGAGTTTTAATTGAAACCTTTCCTCTATATGGTTGCCGTTGTGCCTGAACAAGACCTATCCCCGCCAAAAGTTTAAGAACGTTCCTCAGTTGTACGTCGCCGAGCGGTCTAGCTCTAAAACGCAACTCATAACGCGTTTTAGGTCCACGCCGCAACTCTTTCAAAATAGTCTTCACGATTTCAGAGGAAACTTTGGCTTCCTTAAACTTCGGCAACTTCACTACTTCACGAATGGAAACGGAAAATTCGAGATTTTAAGCCTTCTTATTATACAACGTGAATCTCGCGGTGTAAATTTCCATGTCTTGTTATATTAAATTCTACAGTCACATGAGATTGACAAAGGGAAAAACGGCTTTCAGAGGCGGTTTTTAGATGGCTGAAGAGGACTGTTCCAATAAAGTCTTAGAGACCATGCGGAAAGCTGGAAGGACTGGAAGGTCTGAAAATCGTTCTTCATGGCGTCTGCCGTTACGTGCTGTCCATGAGCTTCTGCGCGCGCGCAAGTGGCTACACGAGAACAAAACCTTTGAAAACGCCGAAGATCTTCCCACACACATCAAATCCTTGAGTAAGGACCCCGAAAGAGCCGAGAAAGCCGTAAGGAAAGTCGTTGAAAAAATAATAGATTCCAAAGCTCCGAGGTCAAAGCGTCTTGAACGATGGGTTAAAGATTTACAAGAAAGCCTTCTACAAGTTTTGGAAGATTTTAAAGAGGACAGTCAAAATGAGCTTGAAAAGCATCTTGAAATGATTGCGAGTTTATGTAAGCCTCGCATGTACGATGTCATGACTTCTGCTGAAAGCTTTCTTTGATGTGAAGCATGTAAATATCAAGTGTTGAAAACGGATTTGTTGGAGAAACAGCTGCAAAAAGCCTCTTCTTTTCAGTTCTTTGTGCGCACGCATAAAACCACAAATTTTATTAAAAATCGTATAAGTATCTACATCTCATGTTGCTGGTCACCATAGCCGCGATAACTCTACTAGCACTGGCAGTCAATAACGCCTACGAGTTTCTACTTGTCTACAAGGTCCACAGAGGCAAAGCAAACATGGTTGATGCCCATTCAAGAGTTAGAGAGGCCATGGAACTCTTTGGGTTCATATTCGCTGGCATCTTGGCGTATCTGTCAGAACTGGATACCCTAGCAGTGATTGTTATCATTGCGGGACCTTGGCAACTATTCCATCTGGTAGGAGCGCTGTCAAGTGAGCAAAGCCTTTTACGATTTTCCCAGAAGACACTGGGGCGATTAGTTAAGGCCCTGATGGCTGTTACCTTCACGGAGGTAGTTGTGGCGGTCTTTACTGTCGCTTGGATGGCAAGCAACGGCTGGATAGCTCTGTGAAAGCGTGTATGAAGGATGAAGACAAACAATTAAAAAGCTATGATAAAAATCGCCTTGGAACAACAGAGGTTGAGACGTATGAAGGTTCTGATCCTCGGTGGAGGAATAGGTGGACTTGTGGCTTCTAATCTGTTGAGCAAAAGATTAGATAGAAAGCATGAGGTTACGGTTGTTGACAAGAAAGCCAGATACGAGTTTACCCCTGCATTCCCATGGCTAATGATGGGCTGGAGAGAACCGCATCAGATCACTAGAAATC
>CAYFZT010000178.1:0-1578 GCA_964347555.1 uncultured Candidatus Bathyarchaeia archaeon
GAAAGCTTTGATTGCGTTTCAGGTTAGAGGCGTTGGACCTGAAACAGCCTTTAGACTCTTGGGTAAGATGCATCCTAGCGAAGATGAATTTTACATGGATCTCTTGAAAGCTAAGATCCAGTATTTGAGAACTCGACCTTATTGGGAGCAAGATTAGTTTCCTTTTTGAGCCCCCTACTGGTTGATCTGTGGTTTGTGAGCTAAACGTTGTAAAATGTAAAATAAGAGGGAGCCATCTAAAAGGAGGAAGCAATGCTTTCATATGTTGTGTTGGCGATGTGCCGATGAAGAGAATACTTACTATAACCTTCCTTGGTTACTTCGTGTCGGGAGGACTTTCGTTGACGATTCCCTTGTTGCTTTTAAGTAGAAACGTTGATCTGGCAGAGATTGGCTTTGTGATTTCTATTTTGCCTTTAGTTTTTCTTGTAGTTCGATTATTTCTAGCCGCTCTTGCTGATCATGTGGGGTGGGCTCAGTTCTACATTTTGCTGAACTGGCCGGGAACCTTCTTTTCAACTTTGATATATTTCGTTGCAGGCTCAACTTCAACGTTTCTTATCGGCAGGATTGTTCAAGCTGTGAAGGAGTCTTCTTATTGGGCGGTGAATAGAACTGCCATCTTTTCGTTGTCTCCTAAGCAGAAGGAGAGGGAAGCTACAAGGAATATTGGTGTTTTGTCGTTGTCTTCAGCTCTTGGCAGTTTAATATCTGGAATGGGAATTGCTTTTATGGGGTTCTCATTTACGCTGAGCGTTCTTCTTTTTGCATCTGCGATTATGGGGATTCCAGCTGCACTGCTTTGGCAAGCTCGGGGAAAAAGTTCAAGACGTGGAATTCTGAAAGTTCTTGCGCTACTTGACCCTAGGGGTAAAGGCGGAACATTCTGGTTTGTTTCCCTCACTGTTTTGTTCTTTAGTCTCGCATTCTACCCCCTTTCAACTTTGCTTTTGCCAGTTTTCATGGCGCAGCATCTGGGTTATGATTATGTTACGATTGGAATAGCTTTCATGTTTTACAACTTGATATCTTCATCTGTAACCCTTGGCACGCTGAGGATACCTCTTGATATTCGGCGAGTTTTCCTTCAGAGCTCCATCGCCTTGTTTGCAGCGTTTCTCTTGGCGGATTCTGATGGTTACTTTTTTGTTCTCTTTTTGGCACTGGCTTTGGCAAATGGGCTTGGAGTAGGCTTTTTCGAGTCCATTGTTGCGAAAGCTACGAAAAACAGATTGACTGTGTCCGTTGACATAGGATTATTGCATGTACCTATGAGGCTTGCAGAGTTCGCCTCAGTGCTCTCTGCGGGATTTGTCGCCCAGTCTTTTGGTTATATGCCTGTGTTCGCTGCTTCAGGCGTTTTCTTCACAGTTTTCTCCTTTCTCTCCTTGTACGCCTTAAAGACATAAATCAGCTGAAAACTTTTCTACGGGCCTTGTTTATGCGCGCGCAAGAGCAAAGAGTGGTAAATGGGTTAATTGCCTTTTTCTTGAGGAGACAGAGAAAAATAGAATAACGAGCAAACTAGGAAAGGTGTCTGCGAGGCTTTGATTAGAAATGATGGAACTCCTGCTGCCA